>NZ_FXUJ01000017.1:0-96279 GCF_900182865.1 Desulfonatronum zhilinae | reverse complement strand
ACGAGATGACATTCATCACTGTGATCTACCTGATCGGAGCACCCATCAGGGAACTACTCGTTCCATAGCATTTCCACGTCCAACGTCGAAGAACCTAACTTTCCAAGGCGGCGTAAGGCCCAGGCCCAAGGCAAAAATTTCTTCAGCAAACATGGCAAGCCCTCCTGCGGAGAGGGCTACCTAAACAGATTGTGGTCAGTCAATTCCACATTAAACGTCGAAGAACCAAATGTTTTCTGCCGATCAGCAACTGGATGGCGATCAGCAGAACCACCACTGCCATGGTCGTGGGCATCCCTGGAATTCCGCTCAGAGGGGAAGCCAGGATGATGCCCGCCAAGAGCAACAAAGGGCCGAAAGATCTGCTTCCAACCGCTTCCACGATAGACCCCAGGGAAACACGGTTCCGGCCACTCGCGACTTCTTCGATTCGGTCAAGAAGTTGCTCCAGGTTCGAGATTTCCTGATCCATGCTTGTACGCCTTGGGGCGGTTGTGAGAGGAGAACCGTAAAGCAAATATTGATATTGCTATTCACTGTATTCCGGCTTGTTTCTGAGTTCCTCCTCAGTCATGGAAATATAAATCCTCAGATCAAGCGGCCCTTTGTACAGTTCAAGTTCGTCCATCTCGAAAGCCACGCTGTGTGAGCCGATACCCAGAAATCCTCCAACATCAATGATCACATGTTCCACTTGCCCATCTGGCGTGAGCAAAACTTTGCTGACCCTGGCTATGTTTTGATGGTTTGCGCCATAGACACCGGCACCCTTCAAGTCGTCTAGGGAAACTGTAGAAGATTCAAAAGGTTCATATCCAGCAAGGGGATGTATGTCAGGACGCCCATAAGGACGAACAGGATAAAAGGATCGGTTGAACTCTGTGCCGAGTGTTTCATTATGTATGTACTCCGGTGCTGCGTCAATTTGATCTTGAGTTGATGCAACAACAATATAAAAATCATTCAAATTAGTGATGGGTACAAAATTCAAGGCTTCCATATTGATTGCAATGGTCCGGGTCCCTATGCCCAGGAATCCTCCGACATCGATGATGGCTGCATGGGCCTGCCCGTCACCTTTCAGAATGAGATCGTCGACCCTCCCCACGCTTTCCCAATCGACGGGCAGTTGTGTGACAGCCGCTGGAAGATCGTTCCTGTGTGCAATAAAGACACCTTTTCCAATAATATTGGATGTATATGCAAAAAAATCGTCAATTATTAAATGAGATTCCACAAATATATCGCTATCTTTCTGTGCAAAAGCAGGGTTCAAGGCCAGCAGTCCGCCGAGGATGCTAAGAATCAATGTCTTCATGGTACTCTCCTTATTTTTTATTTCATTATCAGTTCATCAATTCAGGCCAGAGCCAGACCTGACTATGCCAAAGATTTGAAAAAGTAACTACTCAGCTCATTTTGTAACCGCCCTTGCTCCGGCAATCGGAGTCGGGGTCGCTATCGGAATCGGAATCGGAACAGCAAAAATTTTGAACGCTTCCCAGCGTTTTCGATCCCGATAGCGAAGCGCCGATCCCGACTCCGACAACGGCGTTACTCTATGCGGAATAGTTACGAACATACTAACTACCCTCCTGAGATTTACATCCGGGTTTGTGTTTTTCCTGGTAATTGGAAAAAGATATTATTTATGCCCACGTCTTACTGTTATGCAAGGTGGGGGGCACTGACAATACGTGACATCCTGTACATCCTCGAATGAAACTACCCATGCTTGATGTATTTATCCATCATTCAAATTCTACTCTACTCATGATTCGCTTTCATTCTTAGGGGGTGGTCCCGCCCATCGCAATTACCACCCGGGAATTTTTCCCGCTCTCCGGGATTATTCCTCGTTTAAAATAGGTGAGCCTCCTACAGACAAGGTCGTTGGAAACGGTAAAAAGACATCTTCTGTTCCGAAAAAGGCGGCTGGGAGTCCGGAAAATGAAGAATAGGCCCCATGCATGCAATTGAGCAATGGAAGGAAAAATGGAGGACAAAGCATGACCAAGGTAAAAGAGATCTACAAGTGTGAAGCATGCGGCAATGTCGTGGAAGTGCAAGAACCAGCTGATGGAGAGCTTGTTTGTTGCGGAGAGCCGATGAAGAAGCAGTAATCGTACTCGATTCTACTCAGCAGGTTATGGAGATTGTATAGCGGTCTTCGAGGCCAAAATACCGTTATTGGGTAAGAGTTTGGCTCTCTGTTGCCTGAAAAGCTGCCGGCCTGCCCAAAACGGAGAACGTCTTCTCCGAGGCTGTGAACGAAGACCACAAGTTCTATCGGCTCATTGCCGTCCACTAGGCAAGCATTGGCCCCACAAAATAAGAAAGGCTGGCAACCCTGCCGATATTCAAAGGGGCATCCGTATGTCATGCTACATATTTTGGAGGAGATAATGCAAGCAATTCGATTGAAAAGAACATGTCGGGATGACCTTGTTTTTACAGGCGTACTGCTTTCTTCCGTGGATGAGCAAGATCGATGCGAAACAAGTTTCAGCGGGATTAATATATCTCTGTACCAGACATCAACCAAAGCATACATTCTGGGCATTACCCTTCACAGGTACTGTTCCTTGGGTCACGAAAACTTCAGCAGTACCGTAGCTTTTGATTCGATTGATGATATCCTGGACTTTATGTGTCACGAGGAATGTCAGGATATTTCACTTCTTGTCGAAATTCTGCTCAAAAAAGCCAACCAGACAATAAAATCCTTAAAAAAGAAGAATTACTTGGAAACCCATCCTCAATTCACCTCTCAAAAACAACGCAAAACATCAGATTTTGCAACGGCCCTACGACTCTAATATTCTGACTGAAAAATGCTTCTTAAGGAGTATTGAAATGCACCCCCCAAAGAAAGTGATTGTTGGTACAGGGCCGCGCATATTTCGTGAGTTCCTCTGCTCGATGCTCCAAGCAAGGGAAGGTATCGACGTCGTCGACAGTCTCTTTGACGGTCTGGACATCATTCAATCCACAACATTGCACACTCCTGACCTGCTGATCCTGGACATTTTTCTGCCTCGGCTCAGTGGCATCAGCGTGATCAACACCGTACGTTCCAAATGTTCGAGGATGAAAATCTTGTTTTTAACGGATTATGAGTCAGAAGGACATGTGAATGATGCCTTTCAAGCCGGAGCCCACGGCTATTGCATTAAGAATACCAGCACAAAAGAATTGGTGGAAGCCATTAAAAGCGTCATGGCCGGTAAAACCTTTATCAGTCCGTCCGTGGCTGACGGAATGCTGAGGAGCTGCCCGGATGGTCGGGGCAACAACCGAGAGAGCAGTGATTGGGAACTGATCACGAAACGGGAACGCGAGGTGCTGAAACTGCTGGCCGAAGCATACAAGAACAAAGAAATCGCCGATATTTTATGCATCAGTCGCAAGACGGTCGAAAAACATCGCTCAAACATCATGAGCAAGTTGGGCATGCATAATGTCGCGGCTTTGACCAAGTACGCATTTGATCGCGGACTTGTGAAAGGAGGAAAATCCGAAATTCGAGGACCGCTTCCCGGCCGTTCCGAACTCCGAACCCGAAAGTTCGCGAGTTTGTGAGCAGAGTTCGGTGTAAAAAAAAGTCTTTTTGCACCAGCCAGTGGCCAGTTTTTCTTCCTCAGCAAAGGATTCATCATGACTGAAACACCTTCAGAGCCAAAGATTCGTATCGAACAACTGACGAAAATTTTTGGCGCTCAGTCCGAAGAAGCGTTGAAGTTGCTGCATGATGGTGCGACCAAGGACGAAATCCTGGAACAAACCGGTTGCGGCGTTGGGGGCGCCGACGCCAATTTCACCGTGGCCTCAGGTGAAATCGTGGTGGGGGACACAGGACGTGTCCGGATAGCTTTTCTTGCTCCTTGCACTTGGGATTTTTGAACGAACTGTCGACAAAGGATTTTTTCAATACTCAGTTACCGTTTAACTTCATCATCCAAGGAGGCTTTCCATGATGAACAAGGGGAAATTACTTCAGCTGGTTATTGGGGCCATGGCCATTTTGATGCTCATTGCGGGTACGGCTTTGGCCAAGGAAAGGGTGCGCATCGCCTATGTGGAATGGGATTGCGCCGCTGCGAGCACTCATATTGTCAAGGCTGCTCTGGAACAGATGGGCTATGAAGTGGAGATTCTGCCCGTGGCCGCGGCAGCCATGTGGCAGGCCGTGGGCACCGGCAATGTGGACGGCATGGTCACGGCCTGGCTGCCCGTAACCCATGCGGACTATTTGGAACGGGTCAAGGGCGATGTTGAAGATCTGGGGCCCATTGTCGGGGGCGCCAAGCTGGGCTGGGCAGTGCCCTCCTATGTGACCATCGACTCCATTGCGGAGCTCGATGACCAGGCGGACAAGTTCAACGGCCGGATCATCGGCATTGACCCAGGCGCGGGGCTGATGCGCCTTTCCGAAGAGGCTGTGAAGGAATACGATCTGACCAGGATGCAACTGATCGAAGGTAGCGATGCCACCATGACCGGAGCGTTGAGCACTGCCATTGACAAGAACGACTGGGTCGTGGTTACCGCCTGGTCCCCACACTGGATGTTTGGCGTCTGGGAGCTGAAGTACCTGGACGATCCCAAGGGCATCCTGGGCGGCGAGGAGCAGATCCACACCATCGTGCGCAAGGGGCTCAAAGAGGATATGCCGGAAGTGTATACTCTGCTGAACAATTTTTCATACAAAGATCCCAATCAGTTGCAGATGGTCATGGCCTGGAACGCCGAACCCAATTCCGACCGGATGGAAAATGCCAGGCGTTTTCTTAAGGAAAATGAAGAACAGTTCAAAAGCTGGATGAAGAAGTAAGGGAACTGGCGGATGCTGATGTACCGTTTATGCCCCCGTGCTTTTTGCTCTGCAACACTGAGCAGGAGGCATGTCTCAATGGTAGGACAGGCATCCTGCCTGTCCGTGCAGGCAAGATGCCTGCACTACCAAATTCAAAAACGGTATTTCAGTAACTGCCATACCCCTGCCATTCGTCCGCGCAATGGATCACGAAACCAGGAAAGGCCGCCCAGTGGGTGGCCTTTCTGTTTTCCACTTTGAGGCGCGATGGCGTAACTGACTGGTACAAAAAGTCTTTTCTAGCCAGTACATTTTTCACCCGACGCAAACATAAGGGGGGCGTACAGCCCCCCATCCTGCAAAGAAGGGTCAGACGTTCTGATCGGGTTTCCTGATAAAAAGCTCTTCCATGCGGATTGTCATGCAGTTGTGGCGGAGTTGGTCCAGGAGGGCGAGGACATCACATTTCCTGCTTGTGAAACATGTACCGGACATCCTCATACAGCCAATCCACGGTCGCCCGTGAATCATAAATGCCAAGAAAATTGTCCGGATAAGTCTTGCGCATTTGGCTGAATTTTTTTGTTTCCACCCCCATAACCTGATGGTCCGTTTCGCTGAACAGGAAAACAGCTTTGGCTTGACGCGTATTTTGGATTTTTTCAAAGCATGCGGATACGACGTCAATAATGTCAATGGAGGTGACGATTGGTTGTGTCATGGGTCGGCCCTTTGTCTGAGTTGTGATTACGATAGTTCCTCATTGCGAACAGTTTTGCAGAACCCTCCCGACTCGGGCGCTCAATACCTACTGCCGACACCCCAATAAACGGCCCATGGACCGAGAACGAGCTTTTCTTCGCCTTCCAGGAGCGCATTCGGGGAAGCGTAGACCTTCTTCACCCTGGAGGTTACGGCTAGATTTTCCGGATGGATCCACAGTGTCTCCGGTCCGAGGTTCGCGGCGAGCGCAAACACCTGGTCGTCGTCCAGAGGCCAGCCCACGATCAATATGGTCTTGTGCACGACCTTCCAGAAGGGCTTTCCCGGCTGGATCATCGGCAACAGCGGCAGGACGCGCTCCCGGCGTACGTTCAGCAACTGGCGGTGCAGTTTCAGCCACTCCGAGTATTTCGGCTTGGCCGGCTCGTCCCATTTCAAAATCGCGCTTCCGGCCGTTTCCGGGTCGTTGGGGTCGGGGATGCGTTCTCGTTTGGCCGGGTCGGCGAATTCCGGAAATGCGGCGAATTCGCGCCGTCGCCCCTCACGCACGGCGTCAGCCAGATCTCCCTGAAAATCACAGAAAAATGGAAAGGGGTGCCGGGTGCCCCATTCTTCGCCCATGAAGAGCATGGGGATCTGTGGCGCGAGAAGAACCACGGCTGCCAGTGCCCTGCGTTTTTCCGGCGTGGCCAGTACGCTCAGGCGCTCCCCGAATGCCCGGTTGCCGACCTGGTCGTGGTTCTGGAGAAAAGCCACAAAGGCCTCCGGCGGAAGGTGTGCGCTGGGCTCGCCCCTGGATTGCCCCTCGCGGTGGGCGGACGGTTCACCCTGGTAGGTGAATCCCTCGGCCAGGCATTGGCCCAGTCGCTCCAGAGGGGTGTCGGAGTAATCCTCATAATAGCCCTGATGTTCGCCCGTGGCCAGAACATGACAGGCATGATGGATGTCGTCGTTCCACTGGGCCACGTAGCATTGCGGCCTGGCGGACTGGTTTCGTTCCAGGAAACGGGACTGGTTGGCGTCGTTCTCCAGGACCAGATGGATATGGCGGTCTTCGGGCAGGGCCAGTCGGACCCGCTGGGCCAATTCTTCCAGAATGTGCGGTGAGGAGTCATCCTGGATGGCATGCACCGCGTCCAGGCGCAGACCGTCAAAGCGGTAGGCGCCCAGCCAATGGATCGCGTTGGCGATGAAGAATTCACGGACCTGGGGTACGGAAAAGTCAATGGCCGCGCCCCAGGGGGTCTGGTGGGTCTCGGTGAAGAAGTCCGGGGCGTAGTGGTGCAGAAAATTGCCCTCCGGCCCAAAATGATTGTAGACCACATCCAGGAAAACCATCATGCCCAGGCCATGGGCCTCGTCGATGAGCCACTTCAATTCTTTTGGCGAACCGTAGGTTGAATCCGGAGCAAAAGGCAGCACGCCGTCATAGCCCCAATTGCGACGGCCCGGAAAATCCGCCAGGGGCATCAATTCGATGGCCGTGACGCCGAGTTGCTGGAGATAATTCAGGCGGGTCCGGACGCCGTCATAGGTCCCCTCGGGAGTGAACGTACCCACATGCAGTTCGTAGAGCACCGTTTCCGGCCAGGGACGTCCTTTCCAGGCCGCGTTGTCCCATTGAAACGCCGTCATATCCACGACCTGGCTGGGGCCGAAAACGTCCTCGGGCTGAAAGCGCGAGGACGGATCCGGGACCATCATCTCGCCCCATGGATCGCCGACAACGCGAAATTGATACAGGGTTCCGGCCCCGGTTTCCGGGACCAGCGCCTCGAACCATCCAGCCTCGAGGGTTTCCATGGGAGTATGGGAGGGAAGCTGCTGATCCTGGATAACCACATCCACCCTGGAGGCGGCCGGCGCCCAAAGCCTGAAGCGCACCCCGCCGTCTTCAATCGTCGGTCCAAATATTTCGGGCATTGTGAGCCTCCTCTTCTAGCTGATGGTATTTTGCAGGGCGATCTCCATGGTCTGCCCCTCGTCGAGTTCGTAGAGCGTCTCCTTGTAGCCGATCTGGATTGCCTTTTTCCGGGCACGGCAGGCAGTGATCGTCATTTTTCCGGGCACGATTTCGATGCTCAGGTTGTGCCCGCGGTAGTGGATCTGCATCTGGAGCCTGCCCAGATTGTCGGGAAGGCAGGGATTGAGCCAGAGCACGTCGCCGCGGGTCTCCAGGCCCGTATAGCCGACCTGGATCATGTTCACCGTGCCGGCCATGGCGCCCAGGTGGATGCCCTCAGGGGTCGTTCCGCCCTGGACATCGGAGATGTCGCTTTCCAGGGCCTGGGTGAACAGGTGCCATGAGCGGGCCCTGTCTTTCCTGATCAGCACCCAGGAATGGGCCACCCGGCTCAAGGTGGAACCATGCGACGTTCTTTTGATGTAGTAGTCGATGTTTTTGGGGATGGTTTCATATTCGAAAGGGTAACCAAGCTGTTCAAAAATTTCGGCAAGCTCCTCGGCGGAGAAGAGATAGAAAAGCATCAGCACGTCGGCCTGTTTCGAGACCTTGTACCGGTTGGGCGTGTCGTCCTCGCTTTTCAGGATTCTGTCCAGCCGCTGAATATCGCCGTATTTTTCCGTGTATCTCTCCCAATCGAACTCTTCCAGGTCGGCATACCCTTCGAACTGGCTGATGATGCCGTTGTCATGGAAAACGACGCGCAGCTTGCGGCTGATATCCCGCCACAGGTCCAGTTCCTCCGCATCCAGTCGCAACTGCTCCCGCAGTTCCTTCCCGCGGTCTTCAGGAAGCAGTTCCAGGACGGTCAAAGCCTCGTTGAGCACCCACGCGGCCATGACATTGGTGTAGGCGTTGTTGTTCAATCCCGGAGTATCAGAATCCGGGTAGGCATCATGGTATTCGTCCGGGCCCATGACGTCGCGGATTTCGTACCGGTCCAGGGTGTGATTGTAGGTGGCGATGCTGGACCAGAACCGGGCGATTTCCAGAACCATTTCCGCACCGTAAAAGGAGAGAAACTCCATATCCTCGGTGGCCTGGAAGTATTCACGGATATTATAGACAATGGCCGCGTTCACGTGGCGCTGATGGTGGGATTTGTCCGGGTTCCAGCGTCCTGAATTCGGGTTGAGATGGATTTTCTGGGTTTCCTCCCGGCCATTGCTGCCGCTCTGCCAGGGATACATCGCCCCCCGGAACCCCTCTTCCCGGGCGGCGGCACGGGCTTCGTTGATGCGGCGATAGCGGTACATCAGCAACGAACGGGTAATTTCCGGGACACGCAGATTGAGAAAGGGGAAAATGAACAATTCATCCCAGAAAATATGCCCTCGGTAGGCCTCTCCATGCCACCCCCTGGACGGCACGCCCACGTCCAGGTCCATGGTATGCAGCGATGTGGTCTGCAGCAGATGAAAGGTATGCAGGTGGAGGATCATCGCGGTCCGATCCTCGCTGGGGAGAGTCGTCTCTTCATAGGTGATGTCAAACCGTCGCCAGAGGTGCTTCCAGCTCAGACTGTGCGACGCCAACAGCTCCTCGAAGGTCTCGGCGCGCTGTGCCAGCTTTTCTGCTTCCAGGCGACACTCCGCAATGGCGTGATCCCTGGAGGTGAACAGCGCGACGATTTTCTCCAGGCGAATTTCCACGCCCTTGCGGGCCCGCACCGTGAATTGCTGGGCAATGTACCCCGGTTCCCGGACTGTGCGCCGTTCCGTATCCAGACCGTCCCCATCCAGGCAGACCCGGGTTCTCGCGGCCTGGGCAATGCGCAGGTTGGATTGATTGGTCCGGACCGTAAGACAGATGGTTTCCGGGTCGGAAAGGGCTTCCTCTTGCGGCTCGAGGTGCCGATTGTTCAGATCCCGGTAGCGGGGGACACCGTCATTGACGACTCTGCCGTCCAGGGCCGTACGGATCTCCAGATCTCCGGACCAGTTTTCCGGGGTGAAGACAACGTGCATCGCGGCAAAGTGCGGCTGGGTCATATGCACGATGCGCCGCTCCCGGAGCGTTGATCGCCTGCCGTCCTTGTCCGCAAAGGACACCTTGCGGCTGAGAATGCCGTGCTTCAGGTTCAGCTTCTGCCGGTAGGAGTGGATCTCCACACCGCTCAGGTCAAACCAGTCCTCACCTGGATGACGAAATTCCAGGCAAAGCCAGTTGGGAAGATTGACCAGATCCTCGTTCTCGATGGTCTTGCCCTGTATTTCCGTTTTCAGGCGGTTGTATCCGCCGGCCAGGTACGTGCCTGGATAGTGAACGTCTCCAGCCCGGGATTCCGAGGCTGCACCACGGGTGGCAAAATACCCATTGCCCAAGGTGCATAGGGCTTCCCGAAGCTTTTCCTGCTCCGGGTCAAACTGATCATATCGCAGCGTCCAGACGCTCATTGCCGAACTCCTTGCTAAAAAGAATTTTAAAACAAATTCATTTTCTCAACCGCCCGCTTTACTCAAGCCGCCAAGGACTCCAAGGCGATCAACATCGCCGATAGGCGGCGAGTCTTTTGGTTTCCGCATCTTTCCAGCGGAAGGCAAAAATCTCTTCTTGGCGACCTCCGTGCCCTGAGCGAAGCGGGCGGTTCAATTCTGGAAGTGCCAACAGGTTTTGAACCATCCCCAATGGGTTACATGTCGCAATCTGCCTTGATTTTTGCCATTGCTCCGGATAAAAGGCGCAAATGGAAACAAATCTGAAGGTCATCATTGCCCTTGCCCCACAAATGTTGCGGGAGTTCATGAGTTCTTGTCTCACGGAGGCGGGATCCTTTTCGCTTTCGGTTGTCGCAGAGCTTGAAGACGGCATGGAGGTCGTTTCGGCCGTGCATGAACACGCCCCGGATCTTTTGATCCTCGGCCTCGCGTTGCCAAGGCTGAGTGGAATAAGCGTGATCAATGCCGTGCGCCCCAAACATCCGGACATGAAAGTTCTGGTGCTGACCGACTATGAGGAAGATCTCTACGTGCTGGAGGCCTTTCAAGCCGGTGCCAACGGATACTGTATCAAGGATTCCAGCATAGATGAGATGCTGCTGGCCATCGAGAGTGTCCTGAGTGGAAACAAATTCCTCAGTCCGGGCATTACCGCCGATGTTCTCGGCGGATACATGGAGGCTCACGAAAAAACCCGGGAACCGAACGACTGGGACTCCATAACCCAACGGGAGCGGGAGGTGCTCAAGTTGGTGGCCGAAGGGTACAAGAACAAGGAAATAGCCGAAATGCTCCATGTCAGTTGCAAGACGGTCGAGAAACATCGGTCCAATATCATGAGCAAGCTTGGAATGCATAATGTCGCGGCCTTGACCACATACGCAATTGATCGCGGCCTGGTGAAAGTGAAGTCCTAAGCCAAGAACAATTCCGGTTTGAAATTAGCTTCCTGAAGCCACAGCGTATATGCTTGCTTTCCCGTATTTTTGTCGAAACAAGTACGTATTTGCATCCTTTTCCAGTACGAATTTCCATCCTGTCAAATCTGGTTCATTCACTCCAAGGCAAACATCACCGATAGGCGGCGAGCCTTTTGGTTTCCGCATCTCCGCAGGGGCACGGACGGGGAGAAGGGACCGACATCCAGCCTGGCTTTCGGCGCATTGGTCCTGAAACAGGGACTCCCCTTTGTCTGGTTTCCCGAAGGGCACCGCTCTCCGGACGGGACCTTGCAGCCTTTTCGGCACGGTATCGGACTGCTGCTGGGAGAATACGATCCGCCGATCATTCCCGTGTTCATCCAGGGCACCGAACAGGCCCTTCCGCCAGAGCGGTTCCTGCCCCGGCCCAGCAAGATTATCGTTCACTTCGGGCAACCCATCGATGCCGCAACGCTGCGCGATGCAGCCGGGGAGGGCGGAGAGAACCAGGACCAGCAAACCCGGATTACCTCGGTTTTGGAAAAAACCGTAGCCCGTCTTCGCGATGAGGCCCTGGCTGAGCATTGAAAAAAAGTTTGTAGCTACTCAGCATAGAGTAATGCCGTTGTCGGGGTCGGAGTCGGGATCGGCGCTTCGCTATCGGGATCGAAAACGCTGGGAAGCGTTCAAAATTTTTTCTGTTCCGATTCCGATTCCGATAGCGACCCCGACTCCGATTGCCGGAGCAAGGGCGGATACAAAATGTGCTGAGTAGATACGCAACATGTTGCTGTCGTGTTGTCCAGACACAACATGGACGCTCGCATCCGAACCTGTAAGGGATCTTACGCTGGAAAATACAGGCTGGACCTGATTGTCGCCGACGCAATCAGAACGGTACGTTCCGAGACGCCACGCCGAGAAGTCACGCCGAGAAGCCACGCAATGATACCAGCAGGGTTCGTTGCCCACCGGCCGACAAGTCGGCCGGTGCTTCCAGGCAGCACGCAGCCTGCTCAAACCCGTCGCGAATGGATCGCGACGGCAGCAGCAGCACTTCCCTGACAGCCGCGTGGAAAGGGGACTGCCATGTACCAATTTGCACCGCTCCTGGCGCTTTTGCCCATTATCGCCGTCGGCGTCCTGATGGTCGGCATGATGTGGCCTTCAAGCAAAGCCATGCCCGTGGGGCTTGTCCTCGCCGCGGTCCTTGCCTCTACGGTCTGGGGGGTGCCCGCGCAGCATCTCCTGGCCGCAAGCCTGGCCGGTTTCGTCAATGCCGTGGACATCCTGCTGATTGTTTTCGGTGCCATCCTGATTTTGCAACTCATGAAAAAAAGCGGCGGCATGGATGGCATCTCCCATTCCATGGCCACCATCTCCACAGACCGCCGGGTTCAGGTGCTGATCATCGCCTGGCTGTTCGGATCGTTCCTGGAGGGAGCCGCCGGGTTCGGCACCCCTGCCGCGGTCGCGGCGCCCCTGCTGATGGGCATGGGGTTCCCCCCGCTCATGGCGGCTGTCCTGACCCTGGTGGCGGACAGCGCGTCCGTGTCCTTCGGGGCCGTGGGCGTGCCGATTCATGGCGGGTTCGCAGCGGTTCGGGATGTGGTCAGTCTTCCCGAGTCCATGCCCTTCAACGAGTTTCTGCATGGTATCGGTGTCCAGGTTGGGCTGCTGCATTTCGCCCTGGGAACCTTCATCCCGCTGATCATGGTTTGTCTGATGGTCACGATGGCCGAAGGCTCATTGAAAAGGGTCCGGGAAGTCTGGAAACTGGCCCTGTTCGCGGGTCTGGTCTTCACCCTGCCGCAAGCCCTGATCGCCTTTGTGATCGGTCCGGAACTGCCGGCGCTGCTCGGCGCGCTCATCGGGCTGCCCATTTTCCTGTTCGCGGTTTCCCATGGATTTTTGACGCCCAAAACCGACTGGAATTTTCCGGACAGGGCGGACTGGCCGGCGCACTGGCAGGGCAGGATTGAAGCCGGAACCGGCATACCGGATGACCAGCCGACCATGAGCGGTTGGCTGGCGTGGCTTCCGTATGCCCTTGTGGGCATGCTTTTGCTCCTGACCCGCATCGAACACGTTCAACTGTCCGCCTTGCTCCAGCAATGGAATGTCGGCTGGACCGACATTATGGGAACAGGCATCAGCGCGACGATTGCTCCGCTGTACAATCCCGGTGTGCTTCCGTTTCTCCTGATCGCCTTGCTGATTCCCCTGATGCACGGCATGAACCTCCAGGGAGTGGCCGCATCCCTGCGCTCAACCATGACAATGATCGCGTCTGCCTCCGTGGCCCTGATATCGGCGTTGGCCATGGTCTACATCATGATCAATTCGGATGTCGGGGCTGGAAAAGAAAGCATGATTCTCGTGGTGGCCGGCGCGGCGTCGGATCTGGCGGGTCAAAGCTGGTATCTGCTGGCGCCGCTCGTGGGCGCCCTGGGCACGTTCATCTCCGGCAGCAATACGGTCTCGAACATCATGTTCGGCGTCCTGCAGCATGATGCTGCGGTCCAGAGCGGGCTGCACGTGGCTTCGGTTCTTGCCCTGCAGGCCGTCGGCGGGGCCGCGGGCAACATGATCTGCGTCCACAACGTGGTTGCCGTCCTGACGACGGTGGGCCTCCTGGGCAAGGAAGGCCTCGTGATCCGCATCAATCTGGGCATCGCCCTGGGCTACGCCCTGCTGGCGGGAGGCATTGTCTGGGGCATCGCTGTTTTTGTCTGAAGGAGTTTCATTTTTATGCCTTTGCTCCGTCCAGGCAGGAATTGCTGGGACATCGCTTCAGCACAACGGGCCACCGTGTTGCGCAATGGAGAGGCCTATTTTGCGGCGGTGCATCATGCGCTGCTCCAGGCCCGTGAACAAGTGTTCATTCCCGGCTGGGATATCCACAGCAAGGTGGAGCTGTTGCGCGGGGAGGCCGCTGCCGAGGCCAAGGCGCGCAACCTGCCGACCCGCCTCGGCCCGTTGCTGGACCATATCGCGCGCACCAAGCCAGCCCTGGATGTGCGGATCCTGATTTGGAATTTTTCCATGGTGCTCAGCCTGGAGCGCGAGCCCAATATGCTCTTCAACCTTGGCTGGGCCCCGCACCCCAGGATTCGGATGCGCATGGACGGCGAGCATCCGGTGGGTGCATCCCATCACCAGAAGGTCGTTGTTGACGGAACGTTGGCCTTTTGCGGCGGGCTGGACCTGACCCATTACCGGTGGGACACGGAGGAACATGCCCCTGACGATTCCCGGCGCAGAACCCCCGCGGGGAAAACGTACGGGCCGTACCATGACGTCATGATGGTCGTGGAGGGCGATGTTGCCGCCAAACTTGGCGAACTGTGCGTATACCGCTGGCAACAGGCCACCGCGGAAACCATGGCACTTCGGATCAACAGCAGGACCGAGGCCTGGCCGGAATGGATTCAGCCCTGGTTCGAGCATGTGGATATCGGCATTGTCCGTACCCTTCCGGAGTTCAAATCACAGCAGGAGGTCCGGGAGGTGGAGGCGCTCTACCTGGACGCAATCCGGTCCGCCCGGCGCTCGATCTTCATCGAGAACCAGTATTTCACGGCTCCGGTCCTGTGCTCGGCCCTGGAACAACGTCTCCAGGAGCCGGACGGCCCGGAAGTGGTAATCATCCTGCCCAAGAAGATCACCGGATGGCTGGGCAACAAGGTCATGGAGGCCAAGCGCGGCAGGATTCTGGACAGACTGATGCGGGCCGATGTCCACGACCGTCTCCGTCTGTGTCATCCTTGGGTGGGCGAGGAGTCAAAGCAGGGGGTCATGGTTCACGCCAAACTGATGGTTGTGGACGACAGATTCTTGCGGGTGGGGTCGGCCAACCTCTGTAACCGGTCAATGGGGCTGGACACGGAATGTGATCTGGCCATTGAGGCCCAAAACCAGGAACAACAAACAGGGGTCCGGCGGCTGCGCAACGAACTGCTGGCCGAACATTTCGGCCTTCCGGCTCAAGAGGTCGAGGAGCAGACGTTTCGCACGGGTTCACTGCTCCGCGTGATTGACCATTTTTCAGCCCCGGAGCACCAGCTCAGCAGTCCCCGCGGCCTCGGTCCCCTGGAGGCCCAGGAGAAGCGATTTCCCGAACTGGTCTGCGAAGCCGAGATTCTGGATCCCGAGCGGCCTCTGGAGGTTGATCAATTGCTGGATGCCTTTGTTGCGGAACGGGAAACCGAACAGGGAGGATGGCTGCGGGCGAACTGGCTCTGGCTGATCCTTGGCGCTTGTGCGTTGGTGGGATTGGCGGCAGCCTGGCGGTTCACCGGCCTTGCCGAAATCGCGGACCGGCAAGGGCTGGCCGACCTGCTCCAGGGGGTTCCCCGGGATGCGGGACTCTACCCCCTGCTGCTGATCGGATTTGTTGTGGGCGGTCTCTCCATGTTTCCGGTCACCGTGCTCATTGGCGCCACGGCCATATTGCTGGACCCGTTGCCCGCCTTGATGACCGCTTTTGCCGGCACACAACTCAGCGCCCTGGTCACCTATGGAGCGGGCTGGCAACTCGGGCGGGAGCGTATCCAGCGCATGGCCGGGGGGCGGCTGAATCGGATCAGCCAACAACTGGCCCGGCACGGGGTTGTCAGCATCGCCCTGATCCGGAATCTGCCCATTGCTCCGTTCACCATCGTCAACCTGGTGGCCGGGGCGTCGCACATCCGCCTCAAGGACTACCTTGTCGGCACCTTGTTGGGAATGGCCCCGGGCATTCTGGCCGTGACCATTTTCACGGATCAGCTCCTGGGTTTTCTGCAGGAACCGAATCCGGTGAACATCCTGATCATGCTCGGGGCCCTGATCTTCCTGGTCCTGGCCAGTAAATGGCTCAAGCGCCGCTTTTCCTGAGGTTGGCATGCCTGCGCACCTGACCGCCGTGACCTACAATGTCCATCAGTGGGTGGGCATGGACAAATTTTATGATCCGGGACGCGGCTTGTCCGTGCTGCAAGAGATGCGCGCGGACATTATCGGCCTCCAGGAAGTCAACTTTCCCAAACGCATCCGGCACCGGATCACGCAAACCCGGTTGGCCGGCGAACTGGGCATGGAATTGATCCTGGGTGAAACATTGATCAGGGAGCAGGCGGCCTACGGCAATGTCCTGCTCACCGCATTGCCCGTAAGGGAGGTCCGCAAGCACGACATCAGCGTTTCGTCCAGGGAACCCCGAGGGGTGCTGGATGTGGATCTGGGCGTGGTCCTGGGGGGAAGGGGAGAGACGATCCGGGTCCTGATACGCACTTCGGGTTAAGCTGTTCCGAGCGGCGTCGACAGCACCGGCGACTGTTCGACATTTTGAACGAGGGGCCTTCCCGGCCGCTGACCATCCTCATGGGAGATTTCAACGAATGGATCCCCCTGCGTTTTCCCTTCAGACGGATCATGCGGTTGTTCATGCAGATCAGGGCGCCGCGGAGCTTTCCCACGCTCTTCCCCCTGCTGGCCCTGGACCGCATCCTGGTCGCCCCTCACCAGCGACTGGTGGAGATGCACGTGCATAAGAGCACGTTGGCACGGGTCGCATCGGACCATTACCCCGTCGTCGCTACGATCAGATCCTGCTGAGCGGAACATGCTGCCACAGATCAGCAGGACATCCGATAACACCTGCCCGATTGTCATCTGTCAGCAGGAATTTCATCCAGGCATACAGTCCCCGGAACAGGGAAATACCGATATTCCCGTATTGTCATTCGGATCAACGAGAACGTATATCGTATTCGTAGGTGACAACATGTTTTATTCTTATTTTTACATCTTGGAAGAGGAGGCAACATGCTCAGCTGAGCTCTTATTTTTTTGATCGTGGCCATTATTGCGGGGCTCCTCGGGTTTACGGGCATTGCGGGCACGGCATCCTGGATTGCCCAGGTGCTGTTCGTGGTGTTCATCGTCCTGCTGATTCTCAATTTGTTATTCGGCGGAACACGAGTGGCTGCCGAGGTTGGCGAGGTGACCCGGTTCTTGCTTGTGCTGACATGACGACGGTGTTTGCGGTTCAACCGAAACCCATTGACACCACATGGGGGAAAACATGGGAATTGAAGTTGGAGGAATCCTCGGACTGATCATTCTGATCGTCTGTGTCTGGGGCATCATTCAGACGATCCAGAGCACTGCGACCAACGGATCGAAGGTCTCCTGGGTCGTTTTGATACTTCTTCTTCCTGTGCTCGGGCTAATCATCCGGCTCTTCGTCGGGCCGCGAGCGGCTGGATACAGGATGCGCTGAACGTGAGTGCGCAAAGCATGTTTCAATTATAACCTGGAGGTTATGTGCAATGTCGTGGCAAAAATGGATTCTCAACGCTCGATTATGTTGTGCTGTTTTGGCTGTATTTTCCTTTTTTTCATTACTTCCACCCAATGCCGCGGCGTTTCTGGCCCAAAGTCGCCTCTCATCCGGTGAGATGATTTCCGAGCGCGCCGACCAAATCGCGACCATCCAAAGCGCCCTGGAACACAAGATTGTCTCCCAGCGCCTTCAGGATTATGGCCTGAGCAAGGCCGAGGTTGTCGCCAAACTCGACACCATGAGCGATCAGCAAGTACAGCAACTGGCGTCGCTTTCCGGTGATGTCGGCGGTGGGGCCATTGGCGCTGCCATCGGAGTCCTGGTGATCATTCTGCTGGTTGTGGTCATTCTCCGCGTGAGCGATCGGCGCATTGTTGTCCAGTAGTTTGCGGGCAGTTTTTGTCCTGCACAGCCTGGTTCTTCTGGTGTTGGGATGCGGCTTGCAGCCACGGATTTCGCCTTCGCTGGACCATACCAGCGAACAGTCCGCTGCAGGGACATCACTGAATGTCCCTTTTGTACCCCAAACCCAGAAGAATGATTGCGGCCCGGTCGCCTTGGCGTCCATCCTGGCCTACAAGGGGCGGGCCCTTCCCTTGGAAACGATTACCGAGGAAATCTTCACCCCTGCCCTTGGCAGGACCCTGCTTCCGGACATGGAGAATTACGCCCGGAGACTCGGCCTGCGCCCGGTTACGGGCAGCGGCGATCTGGACCTGCTCAAAAAGCGGATGACTGCCGAATCGCCGGTCGTTTTGCTCCTGGATATGGGCCGGACGATGACCAGCAGCGGACACTACGTCGTCCTCGTCGGCCATGCCCCGGGAGGGTTTTTGATCCATACCGGACACGAGGCATATCAATTCATCGCCACGGAAACGCTCAAGCAGCGCTGGAGCCGGATGAACAACCTTTATCTGTACCTGGAGTGATCGCATGCGTGTTGCCGTCATCCTGCTCTGCGGCCTGCTTTTGGCAATCTCAGCCTGTTCGCTCCCGCGAATCACCGTGCTCTCCGATCCGCTCACGGCAGAGGAACACAATGACCTCGGCGTGTCCTACGAAGCATCTGGAGAGTGGGACAGGGCGCTTGCGGCCTATGCCGCGGCCTCCGCAAAAGATCGCGGCTGGGACCAGCCGCTGATCAATCATGGCAATGTGCATGCGGCCATGGGCGAATGGGCGGAGGCCTCTACCAGTTACCGGCGCGCCCTGCGCCGCAACCCGGACAACCCGGAGGCCATGAACAATCTGGCCTACGCCCTTCTTCAGGCGAACGATACCCGCCAAGCCATGAAATGGTCGAAGCGGGCCCGTGCCATAGCACCTGAAAACATCACCTTCATCAGCACCCAGGCGTTGATCCTCGCGGAACTGGGTAAGGCCGCAGAAGCAACGGATCTCCTGGAAAAGGCCCTTCTCCGGCTCACCCCGGATGATCCGTTGCGCCCTCAGGTCCAAAAGCTGGCCGACGAGCTTGCGGCGGGCCGCCCGGCATCATCTCGCTGACAGCAGCGTTGGCACGGTGTTCACGACAGCGTGGCGGTCTATGCCCTCGAAAGCCGGCAGTTCCTCCGGCGTGCCGCCAGCATGTGAACGGGACATGCGGTCCCGGCGACCGCGCCGACCACGGTCTCGCCGATGCCGCCTCGGGGCCCGTGGTCCTCGAAGGTTGGATCAGGAATTGCTCGGAGTGTCATGACCCGGCAGCGAACCAATCTCGCTTTCCTCACGACTGTTCGACACCGCATGCCTGTTTCACTACATCACGACGAAACAATTTGACGTTGGATCGTTTCGAGTACCTCCAACTATCCATTCGACCGTCTCCCGGTTTGGGACCATACGTGATTTCGTGTAGATGCCTCCTGTTCGGCAAGTATCTTCTCGAAAACGTTCTCTTGTTCAACACCTTGAAGTCGGTGCCGTCGTGAGCATGGATTGCCCTGAAATCTGGATGAACCCGTGCCATGTACAGTATCCAGTATGGAAAAATACATGAAGGACCTCATTGCCTCGAAAAACTTGTCACTTATGCTGAACAAAAAAAGGAGGTTCGCAATGAGAACACTGATAGCCGTGCTGATCGGAGTCATTATCGGCGCCGGGGTGATGTTGTATTTGGGCACCGATAACTTGGTAACGACCTTTCAGGAAGCCGAGGAGCGGTCCACGGAGGAAATGCGGGAAGCTGGTGAAGCACTGCAAGACGCCGGCGAACAGGCGAGACAGGCCTGGGACGCCAGGCTGGAGGCCTTGCAATTGCGTGCAGAGGATATCCGAGAGGAGCTGGCCGAGGACAGCCAGGTGATCCGCCGAAAAGCCCGGGATTTTGGCGAGGCCACAGTGGATGTGGCTGTAGATACACGGATTACCGGGGTCATCAACGCCAAACTGGCGGCTGACGAGGAACTCTCCGTCTTCGGTATCGCCGTTTCAACGACAGGAGGCCGGGTGACGCTCTCCGGTACGGTCGCGTCCCCGGAACTCATCGGCAGAGCAACGGCCCTGGCCCTCCAAACCGACGGCGTCCACGAGGTCGTTTCCAATCTTCAGGTGGAGTAGGCTTTCCCGCCCGGCATGTATTCCCGTCGGGAGGCCTCTCGGTTGGAAGGCCGTCGCTGGATGGAGTGATCGGCCAATGTGTTCAAGATACAATGATCGGTAACAATTTTTTGTTCACCAATAAAAGAGGAGGAACGTCATGACGAATGCGAATGAAATGTACAAGTGTGATCAGTGTGGAATGGTTGTGGAAGTCAAAAAAGGCGGCGAGGGTGAACTGGTCTGCTGCGGTGAATCGATGAAGAAGCAATAAAACATCACGCAAGGGCAGCCTGCCTTTGCTTCCCTACTCCACGAACAGCAGAATTGCCATGGTAATTCTGCTGTTCTTTTTTGTAGTACGATTATTACAGCGAAATTTTGTGAAGCAATCGATGCCGTTTAATATGAAAAAATGAATGAAGAGGATAGAATATGAGCGAAAACAATCACAGCCACTCCGGTCATGACGACCACCATGGCCACAGCGTGGAAATGTTTCGAGTCAGATTTTGGGTTTGTTTGGTGTTGACGGTTCCCGCATTGATCTGGGAGCCGATGCTTCAGGACTGGTTTCGATATTCCGCGCCTGAATTTCCCGGGTCTGGCTACATACCGGCTATTTTTGGAACCATCGTTTTCATCTACGGTGGCCTTGTCTTTCTCCGTGGGGCGCTGCATGAGCTGGCCGACCGTCGGCCGGGCATGATGACCCTGATCGCCTTGGCCATCTGCGTTGCCTTTCTCTACAGCACAGCGGTGACGTTGGGGTTTCCCGGCCATGCCTTATGGTGGGAATTGGCCACGCTGGTGACGATCATGTTGCTTGGACACTGGATCGAAATGCGCTCGGTTTCCCAGGCCCAGGGCGCCTTGAAGGAACTGGCAAAGTTGCTGCCCGATACGGCGGAGCGGCTCAAGGACGGAGATCAGACCGAAGAGGTGCCTGTTGATGCGTTGCGGGAGGGAGACCTCGTCCTGATCCGTCCCGGGGCCGGCGTCCCGATTGATGGTGTCGTGGAGAGCGGAGAAAGTTCGCTGGATGAGGCCATGGTCACCGGAGAATCAAAACCGGTACGCAAATCATCCGGGGACAAAGTGGTCGCCGGGACGGTCAATGGCGATGGTTCGTTGCGCGTTACGGTTGAGAATGTTGGAGAGAAAACGGCCTTGGCCGGAATCATGAAGATGGTGGAGCAGGCCCAGAGTTCGCGTTCCCGGGCGCAGACCCTTGCCGACAGAGCCGCGTTCTTCCTGACCTTGGTGGCCATCGTGGCCGGAGTGTCGACATTCGCCGTGTGGCTGGCCTTCGGAGCAAGCCTGGATTTTTCCATTACCCGGATGGTTACCGTGCTGGTCATCGCCTGTCCGCATGCCCTTGGTTTGGCCGTGCCCCTGGTTGTCGCCATCTCTACCTCCATGGGGGCGCAAAATGGCCTGCTGGTACGCGATCGACGCGGCCTGGAGGAGGCGCGGAAGCTGGACATCGTTGTCTTCGATAAGACCGGCACATTGACCCGAGGCGAACATCGCGTGGTGAAAATCGTTGCCGCCGCACAGCAGGATCAGCAGGAAGTCCTGCGTCTGGCCGCGGCCGTGGAACACGACTCGGAACATCCCATTGCCCGCGCTTTGCTCGAAAGCGCGCGGGAAAAAGAGCTTGATGTATCCGGTGCCGAACAGTTCGAGGCCATTCCGGGCCATGGCGTTCAAGCCAGGGTGGGGGGACGGAATTTGAAAGTCGGCGGTCCGAATTTGCTGCGCAAGTTCGAGCTGGAGCAACCGGAAGAATTGAAGAACGCATCAAAAGGCTTTGAGCAGGATGGGCATGCCGTGGTCTACCTGATTGAGGGAGATAAGATTCTGGCCGTGTTCGCCGTGGCGGACGCCGTGCGAACCGAGTCCAGGGAGGCTGTGCGGCTCCTGCATGCCGAGCATATCGCCGTGGCCATGCTCACGGGGGACTCGCAGGTCGTGGCCGACAGCGTCGCCAAAGAGCTGGGCATTGATACCGTTTTCGCGGAAGTCCTGCCGGAGGACAAGGCTGAGAAAATCAAGGAGCTGCAGCAACAGGGAAAACGGGTGGCCATGGTCGGTGACGGCGTGAACGACGCCCCGGCCCTGGCGACAGCGGATGTCGGCATCGCCATTGGTGCGGGAACGGACGTGGCGGTGGAAGCAGGCGACATCGTCCTGATGCGCAGTGATCCTCGCGACGTCTCCCGGATCGTGCATCTCAGCCGGGCGACGAACCGCAAAATGGTCCAGAACCTGTGGTTGGCAGCGGGGTACAACATTGTGGCCATTCCCCTGGCAGCGGGAGTGCTGGCATGGGCCGGATTCCTTCTCGCTCCGGCCGCGGGCGCGATACTGATGTCCGCAAGTACGGTTATCGTTGCTGTCAACGCCCAGTTGCTGCGTCGCTTTAAAATCTAAATTATAGCCGGAGGGGCGGTTCGCGAACCGCCCCTCCACCTCGGCACCGAAATGAATGCCGGGTACCCGGAAAATGTCAACCAGGATTGCCGTCAGAATGAACCATAAAAATGACCAAGGAGAATGGACACCCAAGAACGATCGTAACTTTTCAAAAACTCTGGGCGATGGATGTGGATTGAAGTGGAACGGGAGCGTGCAAGCATACCTCTTGCTCCCACGCTCTGCGTGGGAGCATTCCGGCGGCCGCTCCAGCGGCCTCAGTGGACGCGGAGCGTCCGGAAGTGCGTTCCCACGCGGAGCGTGGGAACGATTTGAGGCTCAGCTGCCCGGGTTGAGCGCGTGAAGGAATCGGCGCACTGTATTGACACACAGCCGGGAACATGGTGCAGGAGGTGGTGAACGGTTAGCCGAAAATCGGGATCAGACCCGCCAAGGAGCAACCATGAAATATCACATTCTGTTCGTGGACGACGAGCCGCAGGTATTGCAGGGGTTGCGGCGGATGCTGCACAGTCAGAGCCGGGAATGGGAGCTGCATTTCGCGCCCGGTGGGAAGGAAGCCTTGGAGGTGATGGCCGCCACGCCCATGGACGTGGTGGTTTCGGACATGCGCATGCCGGGCATGGATGGAATTCAGTTGCTGAACGAGGTCAAGGAGCGCTTCCCCAAAACCGCCCGCGTGGCCTTGTCCGGCCATATGGACGAGCGGATGATCATGGGCTCCACCAAGGTGGTGCATCAGTATCTGAGCAAGCCGTGCAGCCCGGAAACGTTGATCGCAGTGCTCCGTCGCCTCCTGGCCCTGCGCCGCTATCTGGCCGAGGAAGCTTTGACCTGCCTGTCCTCCAGCTTGGAGCAAATCCCCAGCCTGCCCAAGCTGTACCTTGCCATTCAGGAAGAATTGCAGTCTCCCCGCTGTTCCTTGAAGAAGGTCGGTGAGATCATTGCCACGGACGTGGGCATGTCCGCCAAGATCCTCCAACTCGTTAATTCTTCCTTTTTCGGGATGTACACCAAGGTGACCAGCCCGGCCCAGGCCGTGAATTTGCTGGGTACGGAAACGGTCAAGGCCCTGGTGCTGCACGTCCAGGTTTTCTCGCAATATAATCCCAAGAAATGTCCACACTTTTCCCTGGCCCGGCTTTCCCGACACAGCCTGATGACCGCCACCCTGGCCAAGCGGATCTGCGCCGTGGAAAACACGCCCCGGGAGGTCCAGGAAGACGCGTTTCTGGCCGGAATCCTCCATGACGTGGGCAAACTGATCTTTGCCGTGAACTGTCCGGATTTGTACGACGAAATGCTGGAAATGGTCGCGTCCGAGGACATGTCCCTGACCGTCGTGGAACGAGAACTGCTTGGCGCAAGCCACGCCCAACTCGGGGCCTATGTGTTGGGCTTGTGGGGCATGGCCGACCCGGTGGTGGAAGCCATCGCTTTCCACCACCAGCCCGCTCTGAGCACGACGACCCTGTTCATTCCCTTGACGGCCCTGCACGCCGCCAACGCTCTGGTCGTCGGCATCCAGCCCGAGGGACCGGCGGGCAAGGTCGAAGAACCTGACCTGGACTATCTCGACGCCTGCGGTCTCGGCGACCGGATCACGGCCTGGGAGGAAAAAGCCAGGGAGCTTTTCGGCATGGCCGATAACGAGGCAAACCCTTCAGAGAATGGTCGGGCATAGTCGGTTGAAAACTGAAGCCGAGCCGGACACAGGGACCACGTTCATTTTCCGTTGACCCGCTGGCCGGATCGGGGCGGACTGAGAGGTGGAGCATGAACGAATCGAAAAGCATTTTGATTGTGGACGACGAGCCTGTTCAACTGAATTATTACACGGACATTCTCGCCTCCCAGGACTACGACGTCAGTCAAGCCTCCAGCGGTATGGACGCCCTGCGCTTGGCTGAAAAGAATCGTCCTGACCTGGTTCTGTTGGACGTGGTCTTGCCCGACATCAATGGCGTGGAGGTCTGTAAACGGATCAAGAGCGACCGGGCACTGGCTTCCACGTCCGTCTTTCTGTTTTCGGCCGAGCATGTGGATTCCGACAGCCAAGCCAAAGGCATAGAATGCGGAGCCGAAGGCTACCTGGTCAAACCCGTGGAGGCGCGAGAGTTGTTAGCCCGGGTCGCGGCCGTGTTCAGGTTGCGTCAGGCAGAGCGTGATGACCGGCAGTCCCATATGGAACTGCATCAGATTCTCACCTCAATTCAGTCCTTGTTGATCGTGATCGACAAGAACGGCTTGGTTCAACGTTGGAACTCCGTGACCACCAACTGCCTCGGCGTTCGATTCGAGGAAGTGCACCGACGTTCCTTTGAGAGTCTGTCCCTGCCCTGGGACCATGATCGGGTGATCCAGGCCGTCCGGACGTGTCGCGAGTCCATGGCCGGAGTATTGGTTGAGAATTTGCGCTTCCAACGGCCTGACGGCCCCGATGGCTTTCTCAAGCTGAACATCACTCCGCTGGTCGCCACCTCTGTTCAGGCCATGGGCGGGCTGATCCTGCTGGGCGAAGAAGTGACCGAACGTCGACTTCTGGAAAGCCAGTTGATGCAGGCCCAGAAATTGGAGTCCATCGGTCAGCTCGCCGCGGGCGTGGCCCATGAAATCAACACGCCCATCCAGTTCCTCAGCGACAACATGCGCTTCCTGAAAGAAGCTTTCGACGAACTGAGCACATTGGTTTCAGCTTGTCGGGAATTTCTTTGCGACGAGCCGACAAACGGTTTTTCAGCCGCCGCCGTCAAGGGAGCACAAGACCGGTATGCCGCTGCCGATGTCGGGTATCTGCTCCGGGAAGTGCCCCAGGCCATCGAGCAATCCCTGGGCGGTCTGGAACGAGTGGCCCATATTGTCCGATCCATGAAATCCTTCGCCCATCCGGGCGGGCAGCAAATGGTCCTGGCTGATATCAACACGGCCCTGTCCGATACGGTCACGGTCTCCCGCAACGAGTGGAAATACGTGGCCGAGATGCACATGGACCTGGATCCGGAGCTGCCTCGGATATCTTGTTATTTGAGCGAATTGAACCAAGCCTTCCTGAACATCGTAACCAACGCGGCCCAAGCCGTCGCTGAGGCCCACGGAGAACACTCCCAAGAACAGGGATTGATCACCATCTCCACCCGCGCTGACGGAGAGTGGATTGAAATCCGAATCTCGGATACCGGTACCGGTATTCCTGATAACGTCAGGTCAAAAATGTTTGATCCGTTTTTCACCACCAAGGACGTGGGCAAGGGTACGGGCCAAGGACTGGTGATCGTCCATAATGCCATTGTCAAGCGCCATGGCGGAAGTATTGCCGTAGAATCCGAAGTGGGGCACGGCACGACATTTGTTTTGAGGCTGCCGGTCACCGCTCCGGAGGACGACCCCTTTGCGGAGTTTTCGGCATGAGATCCACGCCATTATCCGGTCACTTGAATCGTAAAGGAACACGGCCATGACCGATCAAAACTGCATGCGGGAAAAAATTCTGTTCGTGGACGACGACCACAATATCTTGGACGCTTTCCGGCGCAATTTCCGTAAGGAATATGAACTGGAAACCGCCACCAGCGCCAGGGAGGCGGCGGGAATCATCGCCCGCAAGGGACCGTTCGCCGTGGTGGTTTCGGACATGCGCATGCCCGGAGTGGACGGGGTGCAGTTTTTGACCAGATTGAAGGAGATATGTCCGGATACCATCCGGATCATGCTCACCGGCTACGCGGACGTTCAATCTTCCATTGCCGCGGTGAACGAAGGCAGCGTGTTCCGGTTTCTGACCAAGC
This sequence comes from Desulfonatronum zhilinae, assembly GCF_900182865.1. Lineage (NCBI taxonomy): Bacteria > Pseudomonadati > Thermodesulfobacteriota > Desulfovibrionia > Desulfovibrionales > Desulfonatronaceae > Desulfonatronum > Desulfonatronum zhilinae. Next base: position 70,323 of record NZ_FXUJ01000017.1, on the reverse strand, counting down.
CCTGTTCGGCCCAGCATATGAAGCGGGTTCTGGAGGACGCCCTGCGGCAGTATCGGCTGGTAACCGCGGAAAAACAGCTTCTGGAACAAACCCTCAGCGGGAGCATCAAGGTGCTCACTGAACTGCTGGCCTTGGTGAATCCGGATGCTTTTGGCCGGGCCAACCGGATTCATCGCCTAGTCCGCCAGATGGCCTTGCATCTGGGAATGACCAATACCTGGGAAATCGAGAACGCGGCCTTGCTCTCCCAGATCGGCTGCATGCTCCTGCCCACCATGGCCATTCAGCGCATTACCCGAGGCGAGACCTTGGACGAAGAAATGCAGCATATTTACGACATGCATCCGATGATCGCCGCAGACCTGTTGGGCCATATTCCCCGGTTGGAAAATGTCCGGGAAATGATCGCCTACCAGGAAAAAAAATATGACGGAGAGGGTGCGCCCATCGGCGGAAAATCCGGACCTGACATCCCACTAGGCGGGCGAATTTTGAAAATCCTAGTGGATTTCGACCAACTGGGAAATTCCGGCAAGTCCACGGATCAAGCCCTTGGTATTCTGCGCGGTCGGGAAGGCTGGTACGATCCGCGGGTGCTGGATGTGCTGGAAAGGGTGCTCAGTCGGAAATCCGGTTACGAATTGAAAGAGGTGCGGGTGGATCAGCTCCAAACCGGGATGCTTTTGACCGAGGATGTTCAGAGTTTGAAAGGCACGCTGCTGGTGGCCCAAGGTCAGGAAGTCTCCACGGTGCTGATCACCCGGCTGCGGACCTATGCCGAAATCAGCGGAGTGCACGAACCGATCAAGGTGTTGGTGCCGCCGGTAGAGGAGCGCGGGGAACAGGAACAAGATTCGTGCTGAAGCCGTTTCCTGCAACCGATTGGGGGCTCGCATGATCTGTACGGCATGACGTGTACGGACGGGTACATCTTGAACAATACTGCAAGGAGGGAACAGGACATGGACGTTTTTGAAGCACTGCACACCCGACGCAGCATCCGCAAATTCGACCCGGACAAGCCGGTCAGCGAGGCGGATTTGGAAAAAATCCTGGCCGCGGCCATGATCGCCCCCAGCGCGGGCAACGCCCAGCCCTGGCATTTCGTGGTGGTCACGGATGCTGCCTTGAGAGACGAGTTGTCGCGAACGCATCCCTACGTGGGCATGCTTCGGCAGGCCCCGGTGGGCATCGTGGTCTGCGCGGAACTGGCCCTGGAGAAATATCCCGGCTACTGGGTCCAGGATTTGGCCGCGGCGATCCAGAACCTGCTCCTGGCCGCCAGGGGACTGGGGCTGGGCACGGTCTGGACCGGGGTCGCTCCGATCCAGGAACGGATGGACGCCGTCCGCCGGATTCTCGGCCTGCCCGGCGGCGTGGAACCTCATGCCATCGTCCCCCTGGGCTGGCCTGCCCAGGAGTTCACGCACCAGGATCGCTTCAGAGCGGACCGGGTGCATACGAACGGGTGGTGATGGTCTCCAAAAAATAACCGGCCGATCACGGTAGTTCGTGACCGGCCGGCTTTTTTGACGGAAAGCCGATTTCGTACGCCGTTGTTCGTATTTTAAGATTGACGACGGTTTGAAATCGTTGCCCACCGCGCTTTACGAAAACGGCATCGCCTTTGGTTCGGCTCTGGGTTAGACTGCTGCGTCGATCCTCAATCCCTTCCCGGTGGCTTCGGCCACTGCCCTGGTGTCAACGGGTTGTTGCGCGCCACCGGCCCCGGCATTGATCTGGTTACCCGCGCTGATGGTTTTGGTGACGATATCCGCCCCCATAGTTGCGTTTTGCAAGGTCTGCGCCATCATGGCGATGCCTGTTTGACTTTGCGCTGCTGTGTCAAGTTCCATAAAACCTCCTTGTTGGCTGATTAAATAACGATGCCTTCTTGGCGTTATCGGACATGAGCGGGGTTTCTTTAGGGGACGGCGTCATGTATTTCAAAACGCAAACATGTTCTCCATTAACCTGAACCGGCAACGGGAAAGACACGATGATCGATGCAAACTGCTCCCAAAACCTGCCAAACCAGGACCATGACAGCCCCTGGAAGGAAATCCTGGAACTCCGCTTCGCCGAATTCCTGGCCCTGCTCTTCCCGCAGATCCAACAAGAGATCGACTGGACGCATCCTCCTGAATTCCTGGACAAAGAATTGCAACAGATCACCCAGGACTCAAGTCTTGGCCGACGTTACGCGGACAAGCTGGTCCGGGTCAGGACAAAAGACAAGCAGCGGATTTTTGTCCTGATCCATGTGGAGGTCCAAGGTGAATCGGACCAGGATTTTTCTCTGCGCATGTTCGTCTACAACTACCGCATCTTTGACAAATACAAGGTGGACGTGGTCAGCTTGGGTGTCCTGGCGGATACGTCCCCGTGTTTCCGGCCGTCGACCTATCGCCGACATCGCTGGGGTTGCAAGGTGGAATTCGAATTTCCAGTGATCAAACTTTTGGACTGGATGGAGCGTTGGGAAGAACTGGAGCAAAGCGATAACGTCTTCTCCCTGGTTATCATGGCCCAGATCAAGGCGAAGACCAGCAAAACCGCGAATGAACTCCGGGCCTGGAAGATGCACCTGGTTCGCTTGATGTACGAACGGGGCTACGTCAAAGACACGATCCTGGAACTCTTCCGCATCATCGACTGGATGATCCGCCTGCCGGATGGGGTGGAAAAAGAATTCTGGATGGAATACAGTAAATTCGAGGAGGATAAGAAAATGCCGTACATGACGAGTATTGAGCGTTTCGGGATGGAGAAGGGGATGGAGAAAGGCAGTTACTCGACCCTGCGCACCCTTGTTCTCAATGCCAAAAAAAGAAATCTTTCCGATGAAATAATCGCGGAACTTACAGGCTTGGATATTTCATCGGTGAACAGAATCTGGAACAACGAACCGGTTGATCTGCCGCCGCAACTGTTTCACCCGGTGGATGTTTCAGGAACAGGTCAAGAGGCACGATGAGGCTTTTGCATCCAGCGCAAGGAGAGTCTGAAATTCTTCCTCAACCAGCGGCCGGGCCAAAGCCTGAGAAAGAAGGCGGACGCGGTGGGTCAGGCTTTCGATTCCGTGGCCGGGTACGGTGATGCCTTGACGATGGGCGGCTTGGCGGACAGCTGTTTTTCCGGTTTTGCCGCCCAGGCCCAGTTTTCTGTTCGCACCGATTTTTTCCGGGGCAAAGGGTTCGAACAGGCTGGGATCTTTGGCCAAGGCTTGCAGGTGCAGGCCAGTTTCGCAGGCAAAAACGTCTTCGCCAATCATGGCCTTGTTCCGGACCATGGGTACTCCGGCCGCTTCGGCAACCATTCGAGCCAGACAAACGCACTGCTTCAAATCGTAGTCAGCCCCTCGCCTGAAGTTCAGGTGGCCGGCGACCTCTTCCAGGGCCGCGATCCCGGCCCGTTCCCCGATTCCCAGCACGGACACGTCCACGCTTTCGGCCCCTGAGGCCAGGGCCGTGATGGCGTTGGCCGTGGCCATGCCGAAGTCGTCGTGGCCGTGAAATCCAATGGCCAGATCGGTCCGGTCCGCGAACCAGCGCACCAGTTCAGCGGTTTCCAGCGGCGTGAGCAGGCCCACGGTGTCTGAAAGGCGAATCCGCCTGCCTCCGCATTCCTCGACCACCCGAACGACCTGCAAAGCGAAATCCCGGTCCGCCCGGGATACGTCCTCCAGCCCGACCCCGACAAACGCCATCTCCAGTTCCGCTGCTCGGCGCAAGATGTTTTGAAGCCGAAGCAATAGTCCTGCCCGATCCATGCCAAGACGGTGCTCTATGTGGGCGTCCGAAACCGGGACGCCGAATTGGATGCGCCTGACGCCCATGGCGGCCAGGCGATCCAGGTCCAGCATTCGCAACGGCGACCAGACCGTCAGCCTGGTCCGTTCCGACGGATCTTCCTTTCTTCCGTGCCGGAGCAGATCCTCCAGCCCGTCCTGCCCGGCCCAGCCGATCTCCACCTCGTCCACACCGGCCCGAATCAAACCGGAGAGAATGTCCCGGCGTTGGGCGTCCGAGAAATAGACGCCGAACATCTGCGCGCCTTCGCGTAAGGTACTGTCGATAAGCATATGGGGTCCTTGTCGTGGTTTCAGGGGCAATGCAGTGATCACGCCCTACGACTGGAACAAGCACGATCAGTGCCAGGGAGCGTTGATCTGCGTTTCATCGCCACACCGTAGGGGCACGGCGCGCCGTGCCCCTACGATATTCCGTGCTCCGGCCATCACCTACGGTATTCCCCCCATCGTGCAGGGGCACGGCGCGCCGTGCCCTACACGACCCCCGACCCCCTGCAAAACCGTAGTTTCCGACAAAAATGTCGTTCACCTTTGTCGCGTCCGCATGAGCGGCAACTTGCAGTCGCTTCGGCGAAATGTTCCGGCAATAACTTAAAATTATTTGTTTTATTTTTCCAAGATGGCTTCACTCCCACCCCTGGCATGCTCCTTGCCCTAAGCCTTCCATTCTCAACACTCAATCTCCGGGAGGAACGTATGCGCAAGGTTGCTATTTATGGAAAGGGCGGGATCGGAAAATCCACCACGACGCAGAACACGGTGGCCGCGCTGGGCGAGATGGGCCGCAAGGTGATGATCGTGGGCTGCGACCCCAAGGCGGACTCCACCCGGTTGCTGCTGCACGGACTGCATCAGCGCACGGTTTTGGACACTCTGCGCGAAGAGGGCGAGGACGTGGAACTGGACGATGTCCTCCTGGCCGGATTCGGCGGGACGGTCTGCACCGAATCCGGGGGGCCGGAGCCGGGCGTGGGCTGTGCGGGCCGGGGGATCATCACCAGCATCAATCTGCTGGAACAGCTCGGGGCCTACAAGGAAGACAAGAACCTGGACTACGTCTTTTACGACGTTCTGGGCGACGTGGTCTGCGGCGGATTCGCCATGCCCATTCGCGAAGGCAAGGCTCAGGAAATCTACATCGTTGTCTCCGGGGAAATGATGGCCATGTACGCGGCCAACAACATCTGCAAGGGCATCGTGAAATTCGCCGAGGCCGGCGGGGTGCGCCTGGGCGGGCTGATCTGCAACAGCCGCAATGTGGACAACGAGCGGGAGATGATCGTGGAGCTGGCCAAACGTCTGGGAACGCAGATGATCCATTTCGTACCTCGGGACAACATGGTCCAGCGCGCGGAGATCAACCGTAAAACTGTCATCGACTTTGATCCCAAGCATCCCCAGGCCGATGAATACCGCACCCTGGCCAGGAAGATCGACGGCAACGACATGTTCATCGTGCCCAAGCCCATGGAAATCGACGAACTGGAAAAGTTGCTCATCGACTACGGCATCGCCAACTAGGTCCCTGGTCTTTGTTGTAAGTATTCCAGATATGTATCTACGCAGCTCATCCGTGAAAAACCGGACTGGATACCCGCCTTCGCGGGTATGACTGATTCGGAGACGGCATCGAAAAAACAAATCATTCCCGCGAAGGCGGGAATCCAGCATCGGAATGAGGCCAAACAGAATCTGCTGTAGAGTTGCCCACATTTCAACCAACAATAAGGGAGAAGCGATATGTTGATCATGGTTCGAGCGATTGTCCGGCCTGAGAGGGTGGATGCGGTTTTGAAGGCGTTGATGGATGCCGGTTATCCGGCGGTGACCAAGTTTTCCGTGGCCGGGCGCGGCAAGCAGCGCGGCATCAAGATCGGGGAGATCACCTACGACGAGATTCCCAAAGTCCTGCTGATGAGCGTGGTCGGCGAGAAAGACAAGGACTTCGTGGTCAAGACGATCATGGAAGCAGCCCGGACCGGTGAAAAGGGCGCGTTCGGCGATGGGAAGATCTTCCTCAGCCCGGTGGAGGAGATGTACACCATCAGCTCCGGAGTCAAGGAAACCGAGGGCGCGGATCTGAAGGGGGTCGGGGTATGAAGGAGATCACCGCCGTCATCCGGATGAACATGGTCAACAAGACCAAGGAAGCCCTGGCTGAAGCCGGCGTGCCCGCGTTCTTCGCCCTGGAGGCCCAGGGCCGGGGCAAGGGGTTGATTAACTCCGAGCTGCTCAAGGGCGCGGAGAAGGGTTATGAAGAGGCTGCCGAGCTGCTGGGGGAAAAGGGACGATTGTATCCCAAGCGCGTTTTCTCGGTCATCGTTACCGATGATCAGGTGGAAGACGTGGTCGGGACGATCATGGAGGTGAACAGGACCGGCAAGCCCGGCGACGGGAAGATTTTCGTCAGTCCGGTCTTTGACTCCGTCCGGGTGCGCACCGGGGAGAAAGGGAACAAGTCAATCGACTAACTGAGTGTTGAAAAAAATTATCTTGCTGTTCGTTCAAAAACCCCAAGTGCAAGGAGCAAGAAAAGTTCAAGGTTGAAGCGTATTTATTCATACGTGAGAGTTTGAACTTTTTGCAGCGACGCAGCAGTTGGGAGTTTTTCAACGGACAGCCAGGCTTGGCCTTGCCAGGAGGAAACATGACCACCATCGCGAAGAAGAAAAAGATCGTCCAGATGGATCCCACTGAACTGGTGGAGGATCTGTTGAAGAAATATCCGACCAAGGTAGCCCGGAAACGGGCCAAGCAGATCATGGTCAAGGAGGCCGAGGGCGCGGAAACTCCGGAAATGGGCGCCAACGTCCGGACCATTCCGGGCATCATCACTATGCGCGGATGCACCTACGCCGGTTGCAAGGGAGTTATTCTCGGGCCAACCCGGGACATCGTGAACATCACCCATGGGCCCATCGGCTGCGGGTTCTATTCCTGGCTGACCCGGCGCAACCAGACTTACACCGAAACGGACGCGGACGAGAACTTCATGACCTACGCCTTCTCCACGGACATGAACGAGAACGACATTGTCTTCGGCGGGGAAAAGAAGCTCAAGCAGGCCATCATGGAAGCCTACGAGCTGTTCCATCCCAAGGCCATCGCCGTCTTCTCCACCTGTCCGGTGGGGCTGATCGGCGACGACGTGCACGCCGTCGCCCGGGAGATGAAGGAGAAGCTGGGCATCAACGTTTTCGGCTTCAGCTGCGAAGGATACAAGGGCGTCAGCCAGTCCGCGGGCCACCATATCGCCAACAACCAGATCTTCAAGCACGTGGTGGGCACCAAGGACGAGATCAAGGTCGGGGAGTTCAAGATCAACCTGCTGGGCGAATACAACATCGGCGGGGACGGGTTCGAGATCGACCGGATACTGGACAAATGCGGAATCACCGTCATCTCCACCTTCAGCGGCAATTCCACCTACGACCAGTTCGCCACGTCCCACACCGCGGATTTGAACACGGTGATGTGCCACCGCTCTATCAACTACGTGGCCGAGATGATGGAGACCAAATACGGAATTCCGTGGATCAAGGTGAACTTCATCGGTGCCGAGGCCACAGCCAAGTCCCTGCGCAAGATCGCCCAGTACTTCGACTCGCCCAAGCTGACCGAGCGGGTGGAGGCGGTGATCGCCGAAGAAATGCCGACGGTGAAGCTGGCCATGGACATGGTCCGGCCCCGGACCGAGGGCAAGACGGCCATGCTCTTCGTGGGCGGCTCCCGGGCCCACCATTACCAGGAACTGTTCAAGGAATTGGGGATGCGGACCATTTCCGCGGGATACGAGTTCGCCCACCGCGACGATTACGAAGGACGCCACGTGATCCCGGAGATCAAGGTCGACGCGGACAGTCGAAACATCGAGGAACTGGAAGTGGAGCCCTGCGCCGAGAGCTACAACCCGCGCAAGACGCCGGAAGAAATTAAGAACTTGGAAGAAGCCGGGTTCACGTTCAAGGAGTACGCGGGAATGATCCCGGACATGCCGACCAAGTCCCTGGTGATCGACGACCTGAACCAGTATGAGGCCGAGAAGCTGATCGAAATCATGAAGCCGGACATTTTCTGCGCCGGGATCAAGGAAAAGTACTCGGTCCAGAAGCTGGGCATCCCGTTGAAGCAGCTGCACAATTACGACATCGGCGGCCCTTACGCAGGGTTCAAGGGGGCCGTCAATTTCTACCAGGACATCGACCGGATGGTGAACAGCAGGGTCTGGTCCTATCTCAAGGCCCCCTGGCAGGAAAAGCCGGAACTGTCCGCGACCTATGTCTGGGAATAGTCCCGAAGCACGATAAGCAAACTTATGACGCGACAACTGTTCAAGCATCGCTTTAAGAAAAAAGGAACGAGACATGACCCTGCTTCGACATACACCCACGGAAATCAAGGACCGCTCCGCGCTGTCCATCAATCCGGCCAAGACCTGTCAGCCGGTGGGGGCCATGTACGCGGCCCTGGGGATTCACGGCTGTCTGCCCCACAGTCACGGTTCGCAGGGGTGTTGCGCCTATCATCGCAGCGCCCTGACCAGGCATTACAAGGAGCCGGTTTCCGCGGCCACCAGTTCGTTCACCGAAGGCGCTTCCGTGTTCGGCGGTCAGGCCAACCTGCTTCAGGCCATCAACAACATCTTCACCGTGTACGAGCCGGACGTCATCGCCGTGCACACCACCTGCCTGTCTGAGACCATCGGCGACGACGTGCCCCAGATCACGGAAAAGGCCCGTCAGGAAGGCAAGATTCCCGACGGCAAGTTCGTGGTCAGCGCCTCCACGCCCAGCTATGTGGGCTCCCATGTGACCGGTTTTTCGAACATGGTCATGGGCACGCTGAAGGGTTTCGCTGAAAAGACCGGCAAGAAAAACGGCAAGGTGAACATCATCCCCGGGTTCGTGGAGCCTTCGGACATGGAGGAGATCAAGCGTCTGGCCGCGGCCATGGGCGTAAGGACGATCCTTTTTCCGGACACCTCCGGCGTACTCAACGGCCCCCTGACCGGCGAATACAAGATGTTTCCGGACGGCGGCACGACCATCGAAGAACTGCGCTCCACCGGCGATTCCATCGGCACCCTGGCCCTGGGCGAATGGGCTTCCGCCGACGGAGCCAAGTATCTGGACAGCAACCACAAGGTGCCCTGCAAGATCCTGGATCTGCCCATCGGACTGAAGGCTACGGACCGATTCATCGACGCCCTGCGCCTGATCTCCGGCCGCCACGTCACCGACCTGATCGCCCATGAGCGAGGTCAGTTGGTGGATGTGATCTCGGACATGCACCAGTACTTTTACCACAAGAAGGTGGCCCTGGTGGGCGACCCGGACCAGGTCATCGCCCTGACCGAATTTCTGACCTCCATCGACATGTGCCCGGTGCACATCGTCACCGGTACGCCGGGCAAGAAGTTCGAGGCCCGGATCAAGGAAATCACCGCGGACAGTCCGTTTCCGGTCAACGTCAAGGCCCACGGCGACATGTTCCTGCTGCACCAGTGGATCAAGAACGACCCGGTGGATCTGCTCATCGGCAACACCTACTGCAAGTACATGGCCCGGGACGAGGACACCCCTCTGATTCGCCACGGCTTCCCGATCCTGGACCGCGTCGGCCACCAGTATTTCCCCACGGTGGGCTACAAGGGCGGATTGCGGCTGTTGGAGAAGATTCTGGATGCGTTGCTGACCCGGATCGACCGGGATGCCAAGGAGGATCAATTCGAATTGGCGATGTAGAGGGGAGGCGAGAATTCAGGAGTCAGGATTCAGGAGACAGGAGGGCGGTCTGTTGTCCTTCGAGTCGGGGTGCCATGGAAAACATGGTTGCCGATTTTTTCCGGTATCGATCTGAACGTTGAAATCAAGGAGAGAAAGCGTGGAAAAGCCGAAGCATCATATGTTCGTCTGCGCCAGTTTTCGGACCAAGGGCGAACCCAAGGGCGTGTGCCACAAGAGCACCATCGGCTTGCTGCCCTATATCGACGAAGAAATTCTGGACCGCGGTCTGGACGTGCTGGTGACCAGCACCGGTTGTCTGAAGCAGTGCGAGAACGGTCCGGTCATGGTCGTGTATCCGGAAGGGTGGTGGTTCGGCAAAGTGGACAGTGAAGATGCCGTGGACGCCATTCTGGATGGCCTGGAAGAGGGCGAGCCATCCCAGGACCATCTTCTTTAGGATACCCTATAACTCTCGAAAATTCCCATAAATCCCATCCACTTCTAAGCGCCGCCTCCCTTTAGGGGGGCGGCTAACAGAACCCAACGAGGTCAACCATGGAACCCGTGATCTTTGAAGAACGAAAAACGCAGATTCATCGCAAGGGAGCGGAGCCGTTCTCCATTTCCTGCAACAAGAGCAGTCTGGCCGGGGCCGTGAGCCAGCGGGCCTGCGTCTTCTGCGGATCCCGGGTGGTGCTGTATCCCATTGCCGACGCCCTGCACCTGGTGCACGGCCCCATCGGCTGCGCGGTGTACACCTGGGACATTCGCGGGGCCTTGTCCTCCGGGCCGGAGCTGCACCGGCTCAGTTTTTCCACGGACCTGCGCGAAAAGGACGTCATCTTCGGCGGCGAGAAGAAGCTTTACCAGGCCTTGGTGGAACTGATCGACCGGCACCAGCCCAACGCGGCCTTTGTCTATTCCACCTGCATCGTGGGGATCATCGGCGACGACCTGAAGGCCGTGTGCAAAAAAGTAGAGGCGGAGAAGGGTATTCCGGTGATTCCGGTTCAGTCCGAAGGGTTCAAAGGGAACAAGCGCGAGGGCTATCTGGCGGCCTGCGAAGCCATGTTTCAACTGGTGGGCACCGGGGATACCTCGACTATTTCGCCCTTGAGCGTGAATATCCTGGGCGATTTCAACCTGGCCGGGGAGATCTGGATCATCCAGGACTACCTGAAACGGATGGGCGTGGAGGTGGTGGCCAACATCACCGGCGACGGCCGGGTGGCGGACGTGCGCCGGGCCCACGGCGCGGCCCTGAACCTGGTCCAGTGTTCCGGAGCGACCATGGATTTGGCCAAAATGATGCAGGAGAAGTACGGCATTCCGTTCATCCGGGTGTCCTATTTCGGCATCGAGGACATGTCCGACGCGCTCTACGACGTGGCCAAGTTTTTCCAGGACAAGGATCCGGAGATCATGGCCCGGACCCAGGAGCTGGTTCGAGAGGAACTCACGGCCCTGTATCCAAAGCTTCAGGAACTGCGCAAGGACCTGGAGGGCAAGAAGGCCGCCATCTACGTGGGCGGGGCGTTCAAGGCCTTTTCCCTGATCAAGTCTTTCCGGCATTTGGGCATGAACGTGGTCATGGTCGGCTCCCAGACCGGCACCGAGGAGGACTACCAGGAACTGGCCGAGATCACGGACGAGGGCACGATCATCGTGGACGACACCAATCCGTTGGAGCTGTCCGCCTTTATCAAGGAAAAGGACGTGGACATTTTTGTGGGCGGGGTCAAGGAGCGGCCCATCGCCTTCAAGCTGGGTGTGGGGTTCTGCGACCACAACCACGAGCGCAAGGAGGCCTTGGAGGGTTTTTTGGGCATGTACAACTTTGCCAGGGAAGTCCACGCCACGGTGACCAGCCCGGTCTGGAACTTCACCCCCAGACGGCGCAAGTCGCCCATTGCCGTGAATCATGCGCAGGAGGCGTGTTTGTCATGAAAAAAGCCGAACCATTCGTCTCCACAACCAACGCCTGCAAGATGTGTACGCCCCTGGGCGCGGCCATGGCTTTCAAGGGTCTGGAAGGCTGCGTGCCCTTTCTGCACGGCTCCCAGGGCTGCGCCACCTATATGCGCCGGTACATCATCAGTCACTTCCGCGAACCCATGGACATCGCCTCCTCCAGCCTGGGCGAAAAGGATGCGGTCTACGGCGGCAAGGCCAATCTGATGCAGGGCCTGCTCAATGTCATCGGCAAGTACAAGGCTCCTGCCGTGGGCATTGCCACCACCTGCCTGACCGAGACCATCGGCGACGACGTGCCCACGATCCTGCACGAGTTCAAGAAGGAATGTTTGGCCGAGCTCAACGGCGATATGCCCGCTCTGATCCACTGCAGTACCCCGTCCTACGGCGGTTCGCACATGGAAGGCTTTCACGCCGCGGTCCGGGCCATGGTCGCCCAACTGGCCGATCCGGCAACGGAAAAACATGGCGGGATCAATCTCTTTTCCGGGTTCATCTCGCCGGAGGACATCCGGCATCTCCAGGACGTGTTCGCCCATTTTGGTCTTCCTGTAGCTTTGCTGCCGGACTACTCCGAAACTCTGGATGGCCCGGCCCTGGAAGACTACCAGAACATTCCCGGAGGCGGGACACCTTTGGACGCGGTCCGGGCTATGCCCGGAGCCGGGGCGAGCATCGAATTCGGCCGGACCATCAAGCCCGAGCGCAGCGCCGGGGCCGTACTCCGGGACAAGTACGGCGTGCCGCTCTATTCCCTGGGCCTGCCCATCGGCCTGCGGGAAAGCGACGCCCTGTTCACCACCCTGGAAACCCTGGCCGGATGTGCGGCGCCACGACGCTGCGCCCTGGAACGGGGCCGGCTTTTGGACGCCATGGTGGACGGCCACAAGTACGTGGCCGGGAAAAAGGCCGTGATCTACGGCGAAGAAGACCTGGCAGTGGGCCTGACCTCGTTTTTGAGCGAGATCGGCGTCAAGCCGGTCCTGGTGGCTTCCGGCGGGGAATCGGGCTTGTTGGCCGAAGCCGTGGCCGCGGTCACCGGTGAATTTCCGGGTGAACCGCCGCTGGTCCGCGATGGCGTGGATTTCTACCAGATCGTAGCCGTGGCCGAGGCCCTGGAGCCGGACCTGATCGTGGGCAACAGCAAAGGCTACCGCGAATTGGCCCGGGCCCGGAACATCCCGCTGATCCGCGTCGGCTTCCCCATCCACGACCGCTTCGGCTCCCAGCGCGTCCTGCACCTGGGTTACCGGGGCGCGCTGAATCTCTACGATCTGATCGTGAATGCGTTGATTGAGAAAAAACAGGACGATTCCCCGGTGGGGTACGGATATATTTGAGCAAAAAGGGATACACCATGAGCACTCCAGATACAATGAAGCATCCTTGTTTCAACGTTGCGGTGAAGGGCGAATGCGGGCGCATCCACCTTCCAGTGGCCCCCAAGTGCAACATCATGTGCAATTACTGCAACCGCAAATACGACTGCATGAACGAATCCCGTCCGGGAGTGACCTCCGCGGTGCTCAAGCCGCATCAGGCCGTGGAGTATCTGGCCCGGGTTCTGGAGAAAGAGCCTCGGGTCACCGTGGTGGGCATCGCGGGCCCCGGGGATCCCTTCGCCAACCCAGAGGAAACCCTGGAAACCCTGCGTCTGATCCGGGAGCGTTTTCCCCGGATGCTGTTTTGTCTGTCCAGCAACGGCCTGGGCGTTCCGGCGCATCTGGATAAATTGAAGGACTACGGCGTGACGCACATGACCATCACGGTGAACGCCGTGGACCCGGAGATCGGCCAGGAATTCTATGCCTGGGTCCGGGACGGAAAGAAGATTTATCGCGGCCTGGAAGCGGCCAAACTGATGTTGCGGCGCCAGGAAGCGGCCATCCGGGGGCTCAAGCAGCGGGGCATCACGGTCAAGGTGAACACCATCATCACTCCGGGGGTGAACGATCACCACGTGGAGGCTATTGCGGCCAAGATGCGCGAACTGGACGTGGACCTGCTGAACTGCATGCCCTTGTATCCGACCGCGGAAACCGTTTTCGAGGATGTTCGCGAACCCGGCAAGGAAGAGCTGGAGAGGATCCGGACCATGGCCGAAGCCTATCTGCCCCAGATGCGTCATTGCAAGCGCTGCCGGGCCGACGCCGTGGGATTGCTGGATCAGGACAAATCCCCGGAGTTCGCCTCTTGTCTGAGTGCCTGCTCCAAGGCCTTGCCGCCCATGCGCACCGAGGCCAGACCCTACGTGGCCGTGGCCAGCATGGAAGGCGTGCTGATCAATCAGCACCTGGGCGAAGCCCCGTCCTTCCAGATTTGGGGCCGGGAAAACGGCAGTTACGCCATGCTGGAGGTCCGCACCGCTCCGCCCAAGGGAGGAGGGGCCAATCGCTGGTACGCTCTGGCTGATTTGCTCAAGGACTGCCGGGCCGTGCTGGTCTCGGGAGTCGGCGACACGCCCATGGCCATCCTCAGCGAAGAGGGAGTCACGCCGCTGGAAATGAGCGGGTTCATCCAGGAGGGCCTGGAAGCGGTCTATACTTCCGGAAACGTCAACGCGTTCAAGCGTCGTCGCGAAGGCAAGACCTGCAAGGCCATGGGCTGTACCGGAGACGGGGGAGGGTGCGGCTGATAATTTTACTGTCTTTTGGTCGTTAAAGCAGGGGTACGGCCCCCGTGCCCCTGCTTGTGGATAGGTGCCACGCTTGAGTGCGTATTCATGTCCATTCTCTGGCCAAGTTCGAAATGGTCATGACGACTTATCAACCAATCTTCTGAATCACCCACCTTTTTGGCTTTGCATTTGCATTTGCCCCTGGCAGGAACATCAAGTTTCTCAACCAGGAGCGAACCAAAATGCGAATGAGTGAGCCCCAGAGCCAATTCAGCATCCTATCCGTCGGGCTGAGCCCCAGACAGGAAGAGGACATTCAGGCAATTATCGGTCCGGATTATTCCTGGGAACGGTATCAGCCATCCGGGACGGCCAAGCAAGCCAACCAAAGTCAACGACTCATGGCCTTGATCTCTTGGAAAGGGATCAATGGCCGGATTTCGGCTTTGCAGCGCGGAGAGTTTCAAGAGGACGACGCCCCTCCTCGGGTGTTGGTTCTGGATTCCGACGTGGCCCAGGCCGACTTGGAACGGGTCGTGGATGCCGGTTTTACGGCTGTTTTGCGCTATCCCTTCGAGCCGGAGCGGGTCAGGGGCCTGGCGCGGGAACTTCAAGAATCCCAGGGCTTGTACAAGGACCTATACCACATGGCTCGGGAAATCTGCCTGGAGCGAGAAATTCTTTCACGTCAGGCGGATTTGCTGCAATTCTTCAACAAGATCCTCACCAATGCCAGTTTTTCCCTGGACCCCGTGGAAATTCTGCACCAAGCCCATCAGGATCTTCAAATTTTGCTCCCGGTCAAGGGCGTGGACGCGATTTTCTGGCATACCGGCGCGGAGCAACAGATGGAGGCGGAACTCTTCATTCATGAGTACTCCGGTAAGACCATTCAGGGTAAAATGATTGAGTTTCTGCTGGAAAACGCGGCCAAACACGCCGAGGAGCCCATTGAAAACTACCACGTCAACTTCATGTCCAAGATGGACAGCGGCGATGAACTGAAAAAGATCAACAGCAAGGACATCCTCGTGTTGCCCTTGCGATTCGGAGGCAAGAGCTTTGGATGCGTCAGCATCGTCTCGGAAAAAATTGCCCGACTGGGTCGGGATCGCCTGCAAACCATCCTGGCGGCCGTGAACCATCTGGCCTTGGCCCTGCGTAACGCCTTGTTGTATCGGGAAATGCGCACCAGAGCGGACCGGGATGCCCTGACCCGCCTGCCCAATCGTCATTTTTTTGACGAGCGGATGGTCCAGGAACTCAAACGCCATCAGCGGTACCGAATCCCTCTGACCCTGATGATCATGGATCTGGACCACTTCAAGCGGATCAACGACACCTTCGGCCACCAAGCCGGAGACATGGTTCTGCGCGACATAGGACGCTTGTTGCAGGAAATGCTGCGCAGTTCCGATCTCGCGGCCAGGTACGGCGGCGAAGAGTTCGTAATGCTGCTTTCCCACACCACGGAAGAGCAGGCTTGGGTCCTGGCTGAACGGATCCGCGAGGTCATTGCCAAGCGCCGCTTCAATTACAAGGGAAAATTTTTCAGAGTCACCGCGAGCATCGGCATCGCCTCCCTGGAAACGGGCCTCTTTGGTCAAAACGTCGACCTCTTCGCCGAAGCCGACGCAGCTCTGTACAGAGCCAAGGCCGGCGGCCGGAACATGATCTGTCTGGCTGGAGAAGAAGAGGACGAGGATCAGTGCCGCCAATATGCCTGAGCAATCCCCAACGCATCCCCATCCGAAAACAAGGAAACGGGCTCACCCTGGTAGAGGGCGAGCCCGTTTCTGAATTTGTGAATGGTCGCAAGTTTCAGCGACTCAACATTGAACACACAGAATTAATACTTGAATTCATACTGATTGCAAAGTCGCTCTAATGAACGTGTTTTTTGATAAAATTACTTTGGAGATAGACAATGAGGAAAGTGCTATTTTCAAGTGTACATGATTGGCCTTGGTCGCGACAGATAAGTGCGTTGCATCCATTAAAGTCAACATTTGTATTCAATGATGAAGTTGCAAATTGTAAAAATAATTACAAAAACTTATGGCTTGTTGTTTGGGATGAACCGAGAAAAGGAAGAATACCACAATTTATTCCTTTCGAGAGAAGGATTCTTTGGATTACTGAGCCATCATGTTACAAGCAATATCCTAGCTGGTTCACAAAACAGTATAAATATATCGTCACACCAAACCAAATACAAGTCGATCATCAATGCACACAATTGATTTCACCACCGCTTATCAACTGGTTTTATGGAGTAAATATTGACAAGCTAAATTATGATGAGTGTTATCATATAGACAGAATGCTCAATGACAAGCGACCAGCAAAAAGTATGAAAATTTCAATTGTATGCTCAAATATACGAACTATAAAAAATCACCAACAACGCTTATATTTTGTTCAAATTTTACAAAAAATTTTCAAAGATAGAATTGATTTTTATGGTCGTGGTTTCAATAAAATTCAGAACAAGGCAAACGCAATTAATGATTACTTTTACACTATATGTCTAGAGAATAATTTCGAAGAAAATTTTTGGACAGAGAAAGTAGCGGACGCTTACCTTGGGTGGAGTGTGCCTGTATATGCCGGCTGTCCAAACCTAGAAGTTTATTTTCCTGAACAAAGCTTTATTCGCATTGATTACCGCAATATTGAGTCTTCTGTAAAAGTAATTTACAAATTACTTGAAGAAGAAGACGACTATTCTTCTAGGCTGGAAGCAATTTCTGAGGCTCGTTGGCGAGTTCTTTTTAAATACAATATTTTTAGATGTATTGATGGTATTTTGGATCAAATCGAAAATATTTAAGTTTTCTTTAATTATGCAATAATATGCTCATAAAAAGAATAGTCACTGCTTATTTCTAACGTTGAAGCTTTAAGTAGATCAATTTCCATCAAAGTCATTATTTTTGAATTTCTTAATGCGGACAACGCTTCAATATAATTTAAAAATACATTTTTTTGTTCATTGTTGCACATGCCTGGCATTTCTATAGAAAGGGCATTCAAATCTTGCGCGAGGCAATTTCTAAATATTTCGTTTTTGAAAAAGAATGTATTAATCGCCGCTATAAAAGAATGTTCATCTCCAATAAAATCTACACCTGTTATACTTTTAGAGTATTTAATAATATTTATAAATACATATGCCATATATAACAGTTCAATATATATTATCCCAAAATCTTTGCTTTTTAAAATATAATTTATTCTTTCAATCATTCCATCAAGAAATAAGAAGAAAAAAGCTTCTAATGAATTAGTTTTATTTAATTTATTTATTTCATTGGCCCTAAACCAAGTCCACTGTCGCTTTACCAGTGCAGTTCTTGTAATTTTCCGAATCTGCTTTGCTGTTCTTTCTGGGTTAGAATACAGGAATAAATTCAATCCTCTGACTTTCTTACAAAAGTAATGATCTTCGTGTGTTTTATTTGTATATCCTGACAAGCCACCTGAAATATCCCAGGTATTTTTTTTAAGAATCCATATACCAGCAGTGATAAAATCTACAAAGCCAGTTTCT
Source organism: Desulfonatronum zhilinae (assembly GCF_900182865.1). Classification (NCBI taxonomy): domain Bacteria; kingdom Pseudomonadati; phylum Thermodesulfobacteriota; class Desulfovibrionia; order Desulfovibrionales; family Desulfonatronaceae; genus Desulfonatronum; species Desulfonatronum zhilinae. The sequence continues at coordinate 52,639 of NZ_FXUJ01000017.1, read as the reverse complement.
GTATGTCCATGAAAAAAATTCATATAACGAGATGCAATATCATTCCCTGCTTCACAAATTATTGGGCTTCCAACAAGACCAATTTCTGGCCTTTCAATATGCCGAAGATTTATAGAAAGCCAGTCTGATGGTATTCGTATGTCACAGTCGATTGACAATATATACTGACATCGAGATGACGTTATCCCATGATTCTTTGTAATTGCACATCCCAAATTATTATCATGACGCTTGATAATAACAGGAATACCCATAAAATCTGTAGAATACTTGAATTTTTTACTTGACCCATCATCAACAACTATAATCTCCGATGGCTTGACGAGCCAATCTCGTACAGATTCGAGTAGTTCACTTGCAAGATGACCATCATTGTAGGTATAAGTTACAAGTGATACTTCTTTTTTTTCTGAATAGTTCATATTGTCACAATGGAAGGCTTGGGCTGAATTGATGGGGATGGAATGGTTGTGATTCTTGTAGACCATCACCACGGACAAGCCGGATAGGCCTCCCAATTGTTGTTCCACTGGCCGACGTTCATGGCCAGGTCGCAGGCCAGGATGGTCATGATGGAGGAAACCGGCTCTTCCGGGAGACGGCGGGTGTGGTGGGCGATGATGTAGTCGCGGCGGGGTTGCGGTTCCATGCGTCCGGCGTGTTCCATAATCCAGATGCGCTGGCCGCCTTCCACCTCGTAGATTTCCAGGCGCAGGCTGATGCTGGTCGTTCCCCGCGAGCCGCCGCTGAGAAAGTACGGGATTTCACCCCGGACAATCAGGTCCACGTCCAGGGCCCTGGCCCTGGCCAAGGCTCTGGTCAGCCCCGGCCACGTCGTTTCTTCCTCGTAGATGAAGGAGGGAAAGACCGCGGCTTGGCTCCAGGTTTGCCAGAAAATGCGCCCCAGGGCTCGCCCCAGGACGATGGGGCTGTCCGTGGGTTGGGTGACCTGCATGGGGTAGAAAATGGCTGAAAGCGGGGCTGCCGGAATGTTCTTGGGATAAATCGAAATGATGGGAGGGCCGCGAAAGATCGGGGCGTCGGTGGTCACTTCCTGAGGGCCGATGCGGGGCTCCCAGTAGTTGCCGACCACTCCGACATATTCCCCAGCCTGTCTCGCCAAGTCACATCCGGTGAGTACCGAGAGGGCCAAAGCAAAAAGCATGATCCACGCGCCAAGTCTGTTTCGTTTCCGCGTCATAGAGGCTCTTCTTGTCATAGAGGCTCTCCTTGTAAAAAGGGACTATTGCGGCAAGGAAGAGGCCGTGGGAGCTTCCTTGACGGCTTCAAGCAAATGTTCGCGGGATTCAATCAGATTCTCCCGCAACTGGAGTCGCTTCTCCGGAGTAACGAGTCGAAAATTCGGACGCTCGATGATTTCCTCGAGCATTTGCATTTCCCGTTCGACTTTCATCAGGCGGGTCCGAAGTTGCGGCTCATTGACGCAAAACCGATTCACCGCTGCGGCCAAGGCCCGGACTTCCCGCGAAAGGTCCAATAACGCCTCTGGTTTGGTTTGCTTGGAGACTTCTTGGGAATCCCGGTAATTTGTCCAGATTTGTTTCAGCCAAGAGAGCATGTCGACAATTTCTCCGTTGTCTCGGTTGCAACGTGGTCAGAAAACCGGTGCCCCGCTGCGTTGCGCCATGCTCATGACGATGGCCAGCAGAAGAATGAACGGAATCAAGGGGAGCAACATGGCCAGGAGGACCTTGGCCGTTGTCGTCCGATGAATGTATTTATAGCCCAAAAAGGTGACGACCAGGGACCAGATCGCTCCCACCAAGGGGCCGACGAACGGAATCAGCGTCAATACCATTGGAGCGCTGCCGTAGGTCAGGGCGCGGAATGTTCCCTCGAACCCTCGCGTTGCTCCCCCGACCATATTGAGGCAGGCATGAACCAGCACGGCCATGACGTACAGCAGCATGGTCAGGATGATCGGGTAGCCCACCAGCAGCATCACGGCGCTGAACCCCATGGCCTCACCTTCCCCGGTCATGCTCGATGTCATACCGGTCATATCCCAAAGCATCTGCAAAACGATCTGAAACTCGGCGACCAGCAGGTAAAAAATTAATGGCTTGATCTGGCCGGAGCCCACGGGCATGGCCTGAAAAAACGCCGCGGGCCGGAGCATAGCCCGCTTGATGGTCTCCCAGATGCCGGGAAAAAAGCCGTAAATGTCCAGCCGCTCCCAAGGCACCTCGATCTCGCCGCCCTTGGTGACCTCTTCGGGCTGCTCCGCATCCTGGGCTTCCTGGTGAGGCGTGCCCATGGAAGCGAGACTGTCCCAGAAATCGCCGTTGTCGGAAGGGGCTGCCTTTTCGGATGGTGCTTTTTCGGGCCGCGCTGTTTCGGTGTGGTCGGTCCGTGCCGCTCGCTGGGCAAAATCGCCTCCAGGAGCTCTTTCCGACTCGGTTCGGGCTGATTCTGTTTGGGATTGGTGGGAGTCAGTCTTGTCGAGCGGGGGGGCCGCAAGAAGGGGAGGAGGCGGGAAGGGGTCACCCGCTGTACGGAATTGAAATTTGTGTTTGCACTTCGGGCAGGTGGCGATCTCCGCCCGTTCCGGGATTTTTTCGTCCGGAACGGTCCTGGCGAAGCCGCACTGGGGACAGGTGATTTCCATGGTGTTTCCTCGGGGACAAACGTTCAACAACTTCGTCCATTCCTAGCCCGTCCCGAGGAGAGAAGCAAGCAAGCCTGAAGCCGCCCCCGGCGGCGCGCACGGTTGATTACTTGTAGGCGTTCCTGGCGTACCGCATGGTCGTGCTCGGCGTGTTCATCTCCTGAGCGGCGAACTCCGAAGGGGAAGCGGTCATGGTGGAGGTGGTCGAGGAAAACGTAGTCGGATTCTGGTTTTTGATCTCCTCGAACGCGGATTTCAAACCGGAAAGAATGGTGATCACCTCGTCGATGAGCTTGGGATCCAGTTTGAGATTGGCCATCAGCAACCGCGTGTTGCAGTAGAAATAGAGCTTGTGCAGATTCTCTCCCAGTTCGCCGCCTTTTTGGGTGTTCAAACTGGCTTCAAGTTCGCCGATGATGTCCAGGGCCTTTGAAATCAACAACCCTTTTTGTTCCATATCCCGTTCTTTCATTTTCTGCTTGGCCTGGTTCAAGAAATTAATCGCCCCTCCATAAAGCAACACGACGACGTCTCCGGGGTTGGTCGTGGTGACTTGGGTTTGGAGGTAGGCTTTCGCGGCATTGTACATATTCTTCTCCCGATCTTGAGGGTATCGGACTTGCGACTGAACACCAAGGCGACACTCGGTGTCGCCGGCTTACTTCGTATCCGAACTCAACTGCCCGAGCTGCGACCTTATGGAGGCACCGAGCTGATCGTAATAGCCGAGCAAGGTTTCCAAGCGAGCGAAGCGCGCGCGTAAGTCCCGCTCCATGCGGGTGATGCGACGCTGTTCGAACTCGATCTTTCTGTCGATCCCATCAGTGATGTCGTCGTAGTTCTCTTCCAGAATTTTCAGCGGTCCGGAACTGCTGTCCGTCAAATCCCTGAGAGCGTCTGTAAGCTCAGGGATTTTGCCGTATTTGAGAAAAACCTTGCCAGTGTATTCACCATCAGTCAGATTATCCACCTTGATGACCATACCGGCCTCCGGCTTGCCGCTCATGCCGGTGATTTCTCCGTTGCCGCTATAATTGGCTGGATTGCCGTTGATGGTCACATTGCTGAACATGCCCTCGCTGATCGTATATTTTACGGTGTACTCTCCACCCTTGGTCACTCCGTCGATGCTGGATAAATACCGAAAGTCCTGGGAATCGCTGGAGCCGATGTAGTCGGCAGCAAAAACCCGGGCAAAGGCATCCGGACGGTTGCGCAACGAGTGTTCCAGCACTTCCTCGTCCAGCTTAAGCATGCCGAACATGGGAGAGCCCTGATCGGCATCCGTGGTGATCCCGATCATACCCAGGGAGCTGAAGACGTCGTTGTTCACGTCAAAGCCGATGCCTTTCACGGAGGTGATGGATTTCAGTCGGGAATCGATCATCTGGATGGCGTAGTTGCCGGTCAGGATGGAGCCGTTGCCGCTCTGATCCACTTTGGTCAGCTTGGTGATCTGGGCTCGGACGTCGTTGACCTGATCGACGAACTCCCGGACATTCTCCAGGACCTTTTCATTGTTCACGGCAATGTTCAGCGTGGTTGTTCCGGCTTGACGCAGGTTGAGGGTTACGCCGTCCAACAGGTCGGCTATTGTGTTCGTGGAGCGTTCAATCCAGTCATTCGCATCGGGGGGGAAGCCGTCGATCTTGAGTTTGGAATTCTGCGCTGCTTGGGTTTGACTGAAGTCCCCACCTTCAAAGCCGGGAACGGTCGTGGCGGGGTTAGGGTTAATGGTAATCGTTTTGTTCGCTCCCAGGTCCATGCCCCGAAGCTGCAAGTGGTGCACCCCGTCCGCGCTTTTGATGATGCTGGCCCGAACTCCCGGATTTTCCGGGTCCGTGTTGATCAGGTTGCGCAACCCCTCAAGGCTGCCGCCGGACGGCAGGTTCAACGTCCGTGTTTTGCCGTTGTAGGAATAACTGAACACCCTTGCCGAACCGTCGGTGATGTCCTCCGTTGTACTGGCCTTCGTCGTCGTACTGGTCAGGATATGGTTCTGAGCCAGTTGGTGGACTTCGAGCACATGACTGCCCACCTGGGCCTTGTCCGTGGCAGTGGCCGTGAGCACGTTGTCGTTGACGCTGTCCGCATCCTTGACCATAAACTTGGCCATGGTGTTGATCCGTTGCAAATTGGTCCGCAGGTTGAGCATCTTGGAATTCAGCTCCCGAAACCCCTCCTGCTTTTCCTCCCACTCCTTTTTCCAGAGTTCCAGGCGAGCGGTTTGCCTGCGCTCCAAGTTGATCAACTGCTCGATCATGGTCTTGAAGTCTGTTCCAGACCCCAGGCCGGTAAAGTTGATCGATCCTGATATGAGGGCTTCCGTATCCATGATGTGACCTTGCTGGGAAAAAGTTGCTGGTTCGATTTACCTCATATTTTTTAAAGCAAAGTCGATGCCATCGTACAACTGAGCCGCCATCAGCAAAAAAGGCCGGACCCTAGAACAGGGCCCGGCCTTGAGTGATCAAGCCCCGATTTATGGTTAGCCGCCGATGAGCTGCATGGCCATCCTGGGCAGGGAGTTGGCCTGGGCGAGCATGGCCACGCCGGCCTGGGTCAGAATCTGGCTACGCACGAATGCCGTCATCTCCAAGGCAATGTCCGCATCCGAAATCCGCGATTCCGCAGCTGAGATGTTCTCAGCCTGAATCTGAAGGTTGGTGATGGTGTTCGACAGTCGGTTCTGCAAGGCACCGAGACTGGCCCGGATGTTGTCCTTGGAGAGGATTGCCATTTCAAGAGCTTCCAATGCCTTCTGCGCCCCCTCCTGCGTTGAAATCGAATAGCCGGCATCCTCGTCAAGTTTTGTTTCTCCAATAGTTCCTGAGCTAGTCGTATCGTCAGCTGCGTTTCCAACTCCTAAAGCCGATGCCGTGGCATTGCCGATGGCAATGTAATAATAGTCCTCGGAGCTGTCGTTCGATGGCCCGAAGTGAACCTTCAAAGGACCTGTCGATTTCAGGCCACTCCCATTAAATCCAGTCCCCCAATTGTGAGGGTTGCCTGAAGCCTCATTGCCAGGGGTTCCGGACAGATTTCCATTCAACAAATAAATGCCATTAAATTTTGTCGCACTTGCGATTCGGGTAATTTCCGAGGCCATGGCCTGGTACTCGGAGTCAATGATCAACCGCTGGTCCGAATTGTAGGTACCGGTAGCCGCCTGGGTGGCCAGTTCCTTCATCCGGATCAGCTTTTCGTCGATAACGGCCAAGGCGCCGTCAGCAGTCTGGATCATGGAGATGGCATCGTTGGCATTCCGGACGCCCTGGTTCAACGAGGCGATTTCCGCCCGCATCAACTCACGAATGGCCAAGCCGGCGGCATCGTCGGCACCGCTGTTGATGCGCAGACCGGACGAAAGGCGTTGGGTCGACGTGCCCAGCGCAGCATAGTTGTTGGAAAGGTTTCGGCTCGCGTTCATGGCCATTAAGTTGGTGTTAATACTCAGCATGGTACTTTCTCCTTGGAATATGTTGGCTTCCTTGCCTGGGCGTCAAACCGTCCTTCATGGACATGATCCTCACCCGCCGCGGGTGGGGCCGCCCAGCATTTGACTACTGTATCGACGGATGAAGAAAAAACTTTAGAGAGTTTTCAAAAGACGATGAAAATAATACCAATCGAGAGACTTGACATTTTGCCGACCACGAATGCACTTCACCTGAAAATTTACCTCCGGAGTAACAACAACGGCATATTTGGTTTTGAATTTTTGTGGAACTTTTTTCCTTAAACTGCCAGTAAAGATAAGATTTCACCCTAAATTTTCAAAATTATGCAAGAAATTTGCCAAAAAGCCGACACAATCTTGGGTGCCGGAAAACCTCTCGAAGCCGCAGCGCTTTATGTTGAGGCTTTGCGGAATACCCCTCATGATGCCCGGCTCTGGGTCAATCTCGGTAATGCCTTGGCTGCTGCTGGGGACCGTCAGCGAGCCCTGAACGCCTATGGGCATGCGGTGGAGCTTTGTCCTGACAACGCCATGATGCGCTTCAATTATGGGTCGGCGTTGCTGGATGGAAACGACCTTGACCAAGCTAGGCTTCATCTCGAAGAGAGCGCCAGATTGCAGCCGGACTTTTTCTGGACATTCGAGAGATTGGGGACATTGTACCACCAATTGAACGACAAGTCGGCATCTCTTCTCAGTTTTGACAAAGCCTTGGCAATGCGTCCAGATGACATTGGCCTGGTATGGCGACGTTGTTTGGCGGAACTCTCGATATGTTACGAAAGTGAGTTGCGGCTTGACGAGGCTCGCTTGAACTATAAAAATTACCTGGAATCATTGATAAAAAAGTTCGACCCGACAATCCGGCATATGCTGCATACGGCACTGGACGGAATTCGTGAGCCCCCCTTTTATTTAGCTTACCAGGGACATAATGATGTGGAATTGCAACGTCACTATGGTACATTTATCAGCAATGTCCTGCACGCTGCTCACCCTGCTTGGTGCCAATCCCCAACCATGCCGGCCCCTGAACCGGATGGAAGGTGGCGAATTGGGTTTCTCAGCAAGTATTTCGCGGGCCATTCCGTCTGGAAAATTCCCTTGCGCGGCTGGTTGGAACATCTGGATAGGCGCAGGTTTCGGCTGTTCGGGTATGCCACGGATGATGCCCGAAACTCACCCGCCGCGACGCTTTGCGATAAATTCGTCCACGGAGACCGGCCAGTGGAGGAGATCGCCCGCATAGTGGCGGAAGATCGACTGCATGCCTTGATATTTCCGGAAGTCGGGATGGACTGGAAGACGATCTGCCTGGCTGCGCTGAAGCTTGCGCCGCTCCAGCTTGCCGGAGCAGGGCATCCTCAGACCACGGGGCTTGATAGTATTGATCTGTTTCTCTCCAGCAAGATGATGGAGCCGCCGGATGCCATCCAGCATTATTCCGAAAAGTTGGCTCTGCTTCCCAACCTTTCCTCTTGCAATTACTCACCCCCGTATGCGGAAACTCCCCCCGCTCGAGAAACCCTGGGGCTTCCCAAAAAAGGCATCCTGTTTTTTTGCCCGCAATCCCTTTTCAAGTATCTTCCTCGATTTGACGACATCTACGCCCGCATAGCCGAAGGCGTTTCTGACGCGAAATTTCTCTTTATCCGTCATGAAATCTCGCCGGGAGTCACCGCGTGTTTCAAGGATCGTTTGCGAAAGCACTTCAAGCAACGCGGGCTCGATCCTGTGCGCCACCTTGTTTTTCTCCCAAGACTATCCGCAACCGGATTCGGGCAAATTTGCGGAGCCAGCGACATCTTTCTGGACAGCCTGGAATGGTCCGGCAACAACACCTCGCTGGAAGCCATTTGGCGCGGCACTCCCATCGTCACCATGCCGGGCAAAATGATGCGCGGGCGACACGCCGCGGCGAACCTGACCATGGCCGGACAAACGGCGACAATTTGTGCAAACGTTGAGGAGTACGTGAAGGTTGCCATTGACTTGGCGAACAGCCCCGGCAAACGAAAAATGCTCTCAATGGAGCTGCGCCAAAACAGGGCGGGCGCTTTTGGGGATCTGGAGTGCGTACGGGGGCTGGAGGAATTGCTGGAGATGGAAATCAGGTCGCGGATTTTCTGATGCTGTAAAGCATGGTTTCGAATTCCTGAGCTCGAAGAGCCCAATTGAATTCTTTTTGAAAGTGCAGGGCTTGTCGGTAGAGGTGTTTGGTTAATGCCTTGTCATTGTGAGCCAAACGTTGGCAAAGCTCTGCTGAAAGACTGGCAAAACTTTGGAGGGTTACATTCCCATTCTCGTCTGGCTCGGGGAAGAAACCATAGCCGGAGCATGTCTCAGGAAGGGCACCCAGCGGCGTCGTAACCACAGCGACACCGGCTGCCATGGCCTCCATAACTACTATTGATGAAGTTTCCTGGATAATGCATGGGTAGAGCAGTAGCCAGGATTTTTTTAAAGCATCGCACAGAACCTTCTGGGATACGGCTCCATGGCTAACAATTTGTCTGCATTTCAGAAGCGGGGAAAGACTTTCCGCCCATTTTGAGTGATACAAGAAATTTGATGGAGAGTATATGGAATAGTCTGAGTAAATATGGAACTCAGCTTGAGGTATTCTCTTGTGTAGTAACAAAAAAGATACCAAAGCCTGTTCAAGACCTTTTGATGGAACGCTTATATAGATTATACTCGGGAATTCATGTCGGTATTGATAGCTAAATCTGAAATTATTATTTGTATTGAACCACGGAGATGGTGCATTTCGGAGTACTTTAACAGTATCTGGATTGAGATTTCCAGATTCAATGAAGTGTTCTCGCTGCCAATGACTGACGCAGAGAATTATGTCCCGTGAACCATTCAATAATGCCAAAGGGTTTTCAAGTGGTTGCGTATTCCAAGTGTTGTGTTCCCAGGATACAACAACAGGATAGGAAGAATGTTTTCGTATTAAACAGGAAAGTGTAGAGCAATTAGTTACAATAATAGCTTCCAAAGCATTTATTTCGAGAATTCCTTTGTCAATATTTTCACAATTAACACCATGAAATTTCCCACTTTTTTTTGTTCCTGTAAACAGGTATACATCATGGCCACGTTTAGCCATCTCGATAGATAAATATACTTGAGCTGACTCTGAACCACCAAGTCCTCGCTCCCATGGTGTATTGGCATTATAATCATGTTCTTTGTCCGGATTTATGAATGCTATTCGCATGCTCTTTTGTCCGTATGATCAGATTGTTATGGCTTGTTTCAGTATTATCGCAAAAATATGAAGTATGATGAGACGTTAGCCATGGCTATATCAGTCGCGCCTACATCGAATGGTGTTCCAGAAAGAAGGATTTGCGTTTTGTCAAGCAGTTCCGAACCATCGCTCTTTTTTTTTAATTATCATTTAGTATGGTACTTTTAAAGTATTTGACAATTCCGCATTCGTGATAGGATGCTGTCGCTCCAAACAAGGTAAAATCTGAAAGCAACCCATCTATAATTCGCCTGTCTTTTTCACTGTGGTATTCTAGTAAAATTAAACCAAAACGATGAGGATTAATATTTCTCAGTATCTCGACCTCAGAACCTTCCGTATCGATTTTCAATATATGAGCTGATGGAACCTTAGAAGGATGCATTTTTTTAACTTCTTCAAAATTTTTCGTTTGTGTTCCTAGTTGGTAAAAGCTATTTTCTCCAATATTGTTTTTCCCAAGGAACAATTTTGTCTTGTTTAGATCACCTACAGCCAAATTATAAGCTTTAATATCTTTGTATTTTGATATGTTCTCTTTTAATATTGAATAATTAGCCTTTAACGGTTCGTAACCAATTATATTTGACCCGGGAAATGTTTCAGCAGCCCAGACGCAAAATGCTCCAACATTGGCGCCAATGTCTACGATAACAGGCTTTTCAACATTGAATGGACTTATGCTATACTCTCCTTTGAATATCTTTTGAATATGCCACTCCATGTTGTCCGGGTGTTTAAAAACCGGACAAGAGATAAAGTTTGTACGCATTTCAGTTATCTTCATAAAAACCTCTTTTCCAATATTTGCAAGAGGTGAATAATTACACCAAGCTGCAAGTATTTCAGGTCACTTTACATTTGGTTGAAGTGGAGGCAACAGATGCAAGATGAAGACGGGTTGTTGCAGTTGATAGGGCCGTGAGAAAAGCAAGGCATTTACGCGACTTGCCCAGCACTCCAGCCCGAGGGGCATCATACCCAGGGCCTGCACTTGCCCTGTGTGGATCATGTGCAAGCTGAAGGCAAGAGGATCCATCACCCAACCTTCCTCTTCTTCCGATACTTCCCCAACCAGGCATTCAGCCGAGGCTCCTGGCCTTGGAGTTTGGGTTCGTAGAAGCGGAGGTTGACTTCGGTGGGGAGGTAGTCTTGTTCCACCCAGGCGTCGGGGTAGGCGTGGGGGTATTTGTAGCCGCGGCCGTAGCCCCATTCCTTTTGCAGGGCCGAGGAGGCGTTGCGCAGGTGCAAGGGGACGGGGCGGGGGCCGTGGGCGCGGATTTCTTTCTGGGCGGCCAGGTAGGCGGCGTAGGTGGCGTTGCTTTTGGGGGCCAGGGACAGATAGACCGTGGTTTCGGCCAGGGGAATGAAGCCTTCGGGCATGCCCACGAATTCCACGGCTTGCTGGCAGGCCACGGCCATGCTCAAGGCGTGAGGGTCGGCCAGGCCGACGTCTTCGGAGGCCGAGAGAATCAGGCGACGACAGATGAAGCGGGGGTCCTCGCCGCTCTCCAGGAGGCAGGCCAGGTAGTAGAGGGCCGCGTCCGGGTCGCTGCCGCGGATGGATTTGATCAGCGCGGAGGCCAGCTCGTAGTGGGAGTCGCCCTCGCGGTCCCCGCGCAGGACCACTTCGGGCAATGCCTGGCGCAGCTTGTCCTCGGCCCATTTTTCCGGCGACAGTTCCGCGGTGAGTTCCAGGAGGTTGAACAGGGTCCGGGCGTCGCCGTTGGACAAACCGGCAAGAATTTCCAGGCTGGTTTCGGGTATGGCGGCCCCGAGGCTTTGAGCCCCTCGTTTGGCCAGGATGGTCAGTTCCTGACGGTTCAGCGGGCGCAGACGCAGAACGTGCATTCGCGAAAGCAGTTGTTTGGTTACGCTGAAGGACGGGTTTTCCGTGGTGGTGGCCAGCAGGGTGACTTCCCCGCTTTCCAGGATAGGCAGAAAGAAATCCTGCTGGGCCTTGGAAAAGCGGTGCAGTTCGTCCAGCACCAGAATTTCCATGTTCTCCAGCTTCTTGCGCAGGTTGGCCAGTCCCACTTCCGGCGCGCTCAGACGCAGATAGGGCTGATTGCGGGAAGTGGCTAAAAGCAGAGCCAGGGTGGATTTTCCACAGCCCGGAGGGCCGAAAAGCAACATGCTGGGCATGCGCTTGGCCTGAAACAGGGCGTGCAGCCTGATCCGTAAATGATCCTGGCCGACAAAATCCTCCAGCTTGGTCGGGCGAATGGCCGCGGCCAGAGGCTGCTGAAAGCTCATTGCCCCTCCTTATGGTCGCTGGAGGAGAGTGGGGCGGAAGATCGTTCGGCATCGTCGCCATCAGCCGCGCTCGGCGACGGGGACGCGACGTCGCGGGGAGCAGGAGGTTGGGCCTCTGCATCCAGTTCCGAAGGGACCACCTCCACTTCGGAAAAATCGTAGGAAATATCCCCGACCACCTCGACGCCATCCTGTTCGCCCTTGTCGCTCGTTTCACCGACCGGCTCGGGAAAATACTCGTGGGGAAGCAGGTCCTGGGGCAGCTCAATCTCCCAGACCGGCAATTCCTCTTCGGTGGATTCTGCTCCTTCGGAAAAATCGGGCTTTGGGTCGTCGACTTGGTAGATTATTGCCGTATCGGCGTCATCCTCGGACATGACCTCAACCAGGGAGAGGTCGTCTGGCTGTGCGACCTCGAAATTATCCTGGGCCGGCGCGGCAACGGAAACGGTGGGGATGTCTTCCGAAACGGCAGAGGGGTATTTGGCGAGCAGCGTTTCCCGATTTGAGATGGAATGAGCTGTTTCTTCATTTTGCAAGGATTCTTCAGGCGGCGACAAATCAAAATCCAACGTTTGTTCGTCGAAAGCGAAGCGTTCGGCGGCCTCGACATCCGGTTCGAAATCCATCGGCTCCGGGGCGGTTGAAGGACCTGGTTCCGCCTCTGCCTCCGGCGGTTCGGGGGCGGACTCGGGAAGCCACTCATGCCCGGCTGATTGGAGCCAGTTCAGGTTCAAGGCCGTACGAATCGACTGCCAGTCGTAGCCGCATTTGGAACAGGTCGCCAGGTGGTCGAAACTGGTGTGCTTGCATTTGGGACAATACATGGTGCGGGCTCGTGACGATGTGTGGTTGACGTGGGAGGTCAGGCTTCTGAAGCACCGCCCTGGATACTCCAATAACAAAGCCCGAGGCAGAGCAGGGCGGCGGTTTCCCAGCGCAGGGTGGACCGCCCCAGGGAGCGGGGCAGGTAGCCGTTGCCTATAAAGGATTGCGCTTCGTTCTCGGCCAATCCGCCTTCCGGGCCAAGGACCAGGACCGCGGGGCCGGAAGACGGAAGCTGTCCCGGATCAAACAGATCGCTCGGCGAAGCACTTTCCCAAATCAAAAAGTTTCCGGACTCCGGAGTTGCTTGAGAGGAGGCTTGCAGAGAAGCTTGATTGGACAAGTTGGAGCACAAGCGGATCACCTCGTCGGGCCCTTCGGGAACCGTGGTGATCGTGGGCAGCCAGGGATTGCCGCATTGCTTGGCCGCGTTGACCAAGTGATCGGTCCAGCCCTCCTTGGGCTGATCCGGGACCCTTCCTTGACTGCGTGAAGCTTGCCAAAAAATCAACCCCGCGGCTCCCAGTTCCACGGCTTTTTCCAGGATCCAACCGCGACGCGAGGCCTTGTTCCAGCCAATGGCCAAGTGGATTTCCCGTCGCGGACGCGGAAGGCGTTGCTGAGTCAGAAGTTCAAGGTGGGCTGTTTTGCGGGCTGCGGCCCGCACAATGAAATCACCGACCCGCCCATGGCCATCGAAAAGGCGTACGGTGGTTCCCGGACGAGCGCGCAAGACAGTGAGCAGGTGATGGGCTTCCGGTCCTTCCAAGCGGAACGGCTCCTGCCATTGATCCGGGGGGAGGTAGAGGGATTTCACGGTTCGGCGCGGAAAACCGCCTAAAGCTTTATTCGGGCGGTCCCTTGAGTGTAAAAGGGTAGGGTAGTGCGTCGCGCGGGCAACTCGGCCTTCCCTGTTCGGACCACGAATTCCGACTCATCGGCGAACTGCGTGTCCACATACGCCAGGGCAACGGCCTGGCCCAAGGATGGGGCGAAACTACCGCTGGTGACTCGGCCTCGCGCGTCCCCGGATGGACTGCACACCACGTCTCCGTGGCGGGCGCTGCGTCGGCCGGAAATGAGCAGCGGGGTCAGGTGTTCCCGGACGTCCACCTGGTGCTCCTTTCCCACATAAGGGGCAGGGGAGGTGAGCAGGGCGGCGTACCCGGCCTCGGCCGGGGTGTGGTGCTCGTCCAGGTCCTGGCCGTACAGCGGCAGCCCCATTTCCAGGCGCAGGGTGTCCCGGGCGCCGAGTCCGGCCGGAAGCACCCGGTCGTCTCGCAGGCAGGCTTCCCAGAACGCAAGCGCCGACGATGCCGGCAGATAGATTTCATAGCCCAGCTCCCCGGTGTACCCGGTGCGGCTGATCAGAACTTCCTCTCCCTGAAAAAGCTGCTTGCAAAAAGAAAAATACCCCAAGTTCCGCCAGTCAGCGGGTACGACGCCTTGCAACACCTCCAGGGAAAGGGGGCCTTGCAAATCGATCTTCGCAGTCTGCTCGGAAACGTCCTCCAGTATCACCGCGGACGGCAAGAGGCCCCGGATCCATTCCCGGTCATGGTCGATCCGGGCGGCGTTGACCACGAGCAGGAACCGGGCTTGCTCCAGCCGGTAGATGATCAGGTCGTCGAGAATTCCTCCGTCTTGACTCAGAAGAAATCCATATCCAGCCCGGCCAGAACGCAATTTTTGAAGGTTATGGGTCACGATGCGCCCCAGCGCTTCTTCCGCGTCCTCTCCGGAGACGAGGAATTCGCCCATGTGGCAGATGTCGAACACGGAAGCCCGTTTCCGAGTCTGTTCGTGTTCGGCCAAAATCCCGGCGGCGTACTGCACCGGCATTTCCCATCCGGCGAATGGAACCATCCGGCCCTGATGGGCCGAGTGCCATGCATGCAACGGTGTCTTATGCATCACGAACCTTTTTCTCTTTTTCCGGTACGGGGTCGCGTGACTCCGGTCGTTGTTTGCGAATGCCGCGTAGTTCATCCACCAATCCCACCAGCCGACGAAATTGGGCCTTGACGCGCAGACCGTAGACACTGGCTTCGTCTTCCTTAAGTTGGACATAGCGTTTATTCAGATAGGCATTGCCCAGAACCCGTTCGCACAAGTTGACGACCCGGTCCATCAGCCCGTCGAAATAGGGATGGATCTCAAATTTGAAGTCCTGGAGAATGTCGTTCATCTGTTGGAGCATGTCCAGCCAGGAGAGAGGCTGACCTTTGCGGGAGCGCTGGGTCAAATCCTCCAAAATACGGACCTTGCGGGCCTGCCGGATGTAGGAATACTGCGACCAGACGTCGGTGTACAGTCTCTGGTGTTGCTTGAAGACGTCCAAATTACTCTGCTCAAAGAGATAGCCGTCCAAAACCTTGACCACTCCGGAGTAGAACTCGTCGCTGTATCCGATGATCCTGCGCTGGTGCTTGGATAGCCAGGCAAACAGAAATTTCAGCCGCTTTTCGTGGGTATCCGTGTTTTCCACGACTTCCAGCTTCTTGAAGCGAATCGAGCCGGCGTACTCGCCCTTGACGATGTCGTTCAGCTTCAGAAGCATATTGGAAATGTCCTTGATCACGTTGGCCTCGCAGCAGACTTCTCCGGACAGGGGATGGATGATCTCCTGGCGCAGAACGGAAAGCGCCCGGTCCTGACGGACGTTGTTCCGGTCGTAGCGATGCTGGCGGTAGGTCACCCTCAGGATGACGACGTGTTTTTGGGCATCGACAAAGGCTCCCCGGTCTCCAAGGTGATTGATCAGCTCCACCTGGTCGGGATCGACTCGGACCAGGGCGATTTTGTCCACTTGCGGATAGGACTTGGATTGCGCGTTGGTGTGCAGGGTGGTGATGGTCCGATCCGATTGCCCCAAAACCCGAACCAAAAAATCCTCGCTCAACTTGAACAGCCGTCGCGCGAACAGCGCGGAGGAGGTCCTGCGCTCCGAAACAATGGGAAAGCCGTACAATTCCATGAGAAACTGATAGACGAAATTGCGGTGATGTTCGTAACAACGATTGTCGCCAACCTTGAACTTGCCGATACGCAAGCCGAAGCGTTTCAGTTCGCTGTCCAAATCCGAGGGGAAGGACGCGTTGATGCCGGAAAAAATAAACGGCCCCTGGGAAAGTTGGGAGAAAACATGCCCGCGCTCCATGCGCAAAAGAAAGGAGAGAACCCGTGGATAATTCTCCAAAGCGGTCAGGTCCCGCTCGGAAAAGTAATACTGAAACTCGTCGTGCATCTGTCTGGGAAGGCGACTTTGAAAGGCCAACTGGTTTTGGCGGGAGATCTGGATTTCCAGGGGGCAGACGGTTTGGTCGCCCTGGTCCAGAAGCTCGAAAGGGGAGTGCAGGATGTCGAATTGAAAGATTTCCTGGAAATAGGAAAGGGGTCTGGCCAAGGCCACCAGGCTGAACCCCGGCAGATGCTTGTATTCGAAAATATCTACGTCAAAGGAAGGAAGGAGCTCCCGGGCTTCGACAAGAGGGTAGTTGGCCGTTTCAAAATAGGGTTTGATCAAGCAGTACTTGATATGCACCATGTCCAGAAAACGGCGCAATTCAGGAAGGGTGCCGAACTCCGGGATGTTTTTGAACGTCCAATGATCGGCCCAGGCAATATCCTGGGCTTGAGAAAACGCCTGCTCCCAGATAATGCTCATAGCGAGACGGGCGTTTGATCGTGGAGAAGAAAAAAGAGGCGATTCAACTGCTTCATTCCCATGTGCCTTCAATGCAATTCGGATACTTTTTAAAAGATTATCTGTTTTTTCGTAAAAAAACAACATGTAGCCGTACCGACTCTCAATATTCAGGGCCTTTGGATAAGACTGACTGAAGTGCGATCATCCCCGAACATCTTCACGCATATGGGCGACGAACGATCTCAGGATATTCCGTGGGCCACGCACAGGGCGTCTTGCTGATGAAATATGAAGTTTCATTGTAGTGATAGCGATTATCGAGAACCAAAACGGGAAAGCCAAGGAAAGCGATTTTAAGTCATATTTTTCAATATATTGAACACAAAATCCAAAGTACTACTTAAACAATTTTCATGCGCACAATCCTTTATGAAGCACTGGCCGCCCTCGGGCAGCACGCGGACTTTCGGCATGTTCAGACCATGGGGGCAGGTCTTGGCCGACTCATCTGGGCCGTCGTACCGTCACGACGCAGGCTGGCCACGACCGCCATCATGGAACGCCTGGGGCTGGGCCCGGCCAAGGCGAAAGCCGTGGCTCGAAACAGCTTTGTTCACAACGGTCGATCTTTTCTGGAAATCCTGCTGTGTCGCAGGATAGATTGGCGGTTTGTCCGGGATAGATTGATTATCGATAATCCGGAACTCTTCCACGAAACCCTTCATGAACTGCGGGGGAGGCCGTGCGTGGCGGCCACGGCGCACCTCGGCGCCTGGGAACTTATAAGTGGACTGCTGCACCTGATAACCCCTCAGGAATACAAACAAGTGATCGTCAAAGCTACCCACGATCAATATTTGTATTCCGTCATTCGGCGAATGCGCAGCCAACCGACGGTGCGCGTCGTCGAGCACGAACAGGCCGTGCCCAAGGTGTTGCGCAACTTAAAGCAAAAAGGCTTGAGCGGCTTTCTCGTGGATCATAATTGCCGAAGGGAAGAAGCGGTCTTTTTGCCGTTCCTGGGGCGAGAGGCCGCGGTCAACATCGGCCCGGCCTTGCTGGCCTTGCGGGCCAAGGCTTTGGTCTGGCCGGCTTTTGTCGTTCGCGAGTCCCCGGATAAATTCCGACTCGTTTCTGAAGCACCGTTGGATACCCAGGATATATCCGGAGATCGCCATCAGAAAGTCGAAGTCATCGCCCGATTCTACACCCAGGCCGTGGAGCGGATGGTGCGTCGTTACCCGGAACAATGGTTCTGGATGCACCGCCGCTGGAAAACCCGCCCCGAAGGGGAGTCTCGCGAGAGGGGGTAATCAGCATATTTATTCGTGATGGCGTGACGAGTCCCGGCAAAACACATTCATAGAGTAAAGTTTACATAATTTACATTATGAGACAAACATATATCCACCTGAAATCAAATATCCTAATGCTCCGAAACCTGCCTCAACCGGTTATCGCACAAAAAAAGGGTTCACGGCTTAAGCCGTGAACCCTTACATCCATATTTGGTGCGCCCGGCACGATTCGAACGTGCGACCAACGGATTCGTAGTCCGGTACTCTATCCAGCTGAGCTACGGGCGCGCAAAGCGATAATCTCTACTCAAAGCTCAAGGATTTTGTCAAGTGCTCGAAGCCAGGTTTTTAAAATTTTCCAGATGTCGAACCTATGGACAGTTTGAAAACTTTTCCAAACCTTGACGAGAAAGCGTGCATGATGCTTTAAGACCTTCTGAGGGGTAAGCGTAACTGTTCAGCTCATTCGAAGCTATTTGGACCATTTTCCCAAGCAGTTTATCAAAACAATATATCCGTCGGGAACGACAACTCAGGTTTAACATGACAGATTGTCCAGAAATCATTGAACGATTCCAGGTCAAGGATCCGGAAGCCTTGCGTGAAGCGGCGCAGGATGCCGGAGATTACGGCTGTGAGGAGGCAATCCCCGGACTGATCACGTTGTTGCAAAACCCAAATTTAGGGGTCCAGGAGGCCGCTGATTTGGCGTTGCGGCAACTGGGCGGCGGCGAGGCGGTGCGGGGGCTTTGTCCCTTGCTTCGAGCCGAGGACGCCCAAGTGCGAAATCTGGCCATGGACATCCTTCGGGAAGTAGGCAACCTGGACATCAATACGATCGTCGCCCTACTCAGCGACGACGACGTGGACATCCGCATTTTCGCCTCGGACATTCTCGGTTCCACCCGGAACATCCTTGGCGTGCCGCATTTGTGCCAAGCCCTACTCCATGATCCGGAAGTCAACGTTCGATACCAGGCCGCTGTCAGCCTGGGCAGCCTGGGGTTTGCCGAAGCCGTTCAATGTCTGAACCAAGCCCTTTCCGACGAAGAATGGGTCCAGTTTTCCGTCATCGAAGCCCTGTTGAAAATCCGGGATGAATCCTCCATCAATGCTTTGATCCGGGCCATGCCTCAGTCCTCGGACTTGGTGGCCTCGATGATCGTGGACGCCTTGGGCGAAATGGGCAACCTGAAGTCCATTCCCTTGCTGCTCAAGCGACTTGACGAATCACCACGGGCGTTACGCAACAAAATTGTCAAGGCCGTGGTCCAAATCATGGGCGGACGAACCCTGAACCTGTTGTCGGCCCTGGAGCAAGCCAATTTCAAGGACTACCTGCTCTCCGCGCTGGAAGATGAAGATGAAGAAATTCAGGATATGGCCATATCCGGTTTGGCTTCCCTAAAGGTATCCGAAGCCGCCGTCCCGATTATCAAGATGGCCGCCAAGCTGGATCCGAACTTTGAGGTGCATCAGGACCGTCTGGAAACCATCGCCGACGCTTTGGCCCAAATCAGTTTCACCGAACCCTTGCGCCAAATCCTCCAGGAATCCGACCCAACGGCCATGGCCTTGACGGTGAAGACCTTGCGGCGCTTGCCGGGGGCGGAGTCCAGCCGTTTGCTGATGGATGCGTTTTGGAAGCACGACCGGGACGTGCAGCGAGAATTGGTGGATGCCCTGTGCGACGTGGCTGGGGATGAGGCCGAGGCGTTTTTCGTCGATTTGCTCGATCGGCACAACGACGGGCATGTACTCAAACAGGCGATGCGTTTTCTCAGCCGTGAGGCCGCCCAGGAGAAAAAACCGGAACTGGCCGATAAACTGTTCACGTTTCTGGATCACCCCTACCCCGATGTCCGCGGCGTTGCCCTGGAAGCCTGCATCAGCCTGGGTGGAAAATCCCTGGTGGACAAATTTCACCAGATGTACGCGTCTCCGGCCGCGGACAAACGGGCCATGGCCATCCTCGGCCTGGGCAATCTGGGGTGCGACACGCATCTGAACGTGATTCGTTCAGCCCTGGAGGATGAGTCCACCGCCGTGCGCAAGGCAGCCCTGGAAGCCAGCATCAAACTCTGCGGCCTGACCGGGGAAGTCTTTGAAATGATTTCCCAGCGCTTGCAGGATGAAGACCGGGACGTTCGGCTGACCCTGGTCGCCCTGCTCGGAGACTGCGCGTGCAGCTTGGTCAATGTGGCGCCGATTCTGAAATCCGCGCTGGGCGACGCCGACGATTGGATCCGGATCCGAGCCGTCGAGGCCTTGGGACGGTTGCAGGTCGCCGACGCGGTTAAGGACTTGGCTCCTCTTTTGCAAGAAAACAATCCACTTATTTCCATCAAGGTGATCGAGGCGTTGGGGATGATCGGCAACCAGGCCGCCTTCCAGGTTCTGCTCAGCATGCTCGACAGCGACGACTCGGAATTGATCAACGCAGTGGAGGACGCCATCGCCGTGCTCCAGGAACGTGAGGAAGGATAGGCGAAACAATGAACGCCGCGGGAACGGTGGACATCAAGGATGCCGAGTTTCAACAACTTCGAGATTTCATTTATGCGCAAAGCGGAATTTATATCCCGGACAACCGGAAATATCTTCTGGAGAACAGGCTTTCCAACCGCGTCAAAAATCTGAACCTGAAGGATTACGGAGAGTATCTTCACTTTCTGAAATACGACGGCGGACGCCGTCAGGAACTGCCCAGGCTGTTCGAGGTCATCACCACCAATGAAACCAGTTTTTATCGCAACCCACCGCAACTCAACGTATTTCAGAACATCGTTCTGCCTCGGATACTGGAGCGACTTCGCAAGGAAGGGAAACGCAGCCTGCACATCTGGTCCGCGGGCTGTTCCACCGGCGAAGAGCCGTACACCCTGGCCATCATTATCCACGAGGTGCTCAAGTCTGAAATCGCCTCCTGGAACATCCGGATCACGGCCAATGATTTATCCGAAGCCGTCCTCCGTACGGCGCGTCAAGGCATCTACTCCGATTACGCCCTGCGCACCACGCCCGAGGATGTCGTCAAGCGGTACTTCGCCGAAGAAGCCGGACGATTCAGGGTACGCCAGGACTTGAAAAATATGATTACCTTCGGCCAACTCAACCTGAACGATCGCGGCCAAGTGAAACTGGTTCCGCGCTCGGAGATCGTTTTTTGCCGAAACGTCATCATCTACTTTGACGATACGATGAAAAAACGGGTAATCAATGCTTTTTACGACAATCTGGCGCCTGACGGCGTGCTGTTCATCGGCCATTCCGAATCCCTGCACCATGTTTCCAGAACCCTGACCCCCAAACACCATCCTGGAAGCATCGTCTATTACAAAGAAACATGACCCGGTCCACGAGACGCCGCGATGAATTGATTCACGATCAATGCGAAAGGGAGTCCCGCATGCTTACTGAAGAGCTTACTGAAGAGGAAAAACGCGCCCATGTCCGACTGACCAAACCGTTTGAGGTGAAAATCAGGCCTTTTGCCTTCCCCTTGCAACGCCAGCCTACTTCCGAAGTCCATTCCGTGGACATCAGCGAAGGCGGGCTGCTCGTTCACTGCGCCCGGCGATTCACCGTCGGGGACAAGTTGCAGGTGACCATCTTCATCCCCAGCCTGAACAAGCACCATCCTGGTTTCTTCAAGGTCTTCGAAAGCGACGTGGACCAATCCTTGACCGCAGTGGCCGAGGTGGTCAGGGTTCAGGAGGTAATCCCGCTACGGGATTATGGATTGGGTTTGAAATTTTTGGACATCTATGAGGACGACTGGCAGGCGTTGCGCACGCTGATCCTCAAGGAACTGCGCAAACAGGGTGCCGCGTGAAGCCAACGGTCCTGGCCGTGGCCAACCAGAAAGGCGGTGTCGGCAAGACCACCACCGCCTTGAGCCTCGCCGCCGCGCTCGGCGAAACGGGGCGTCGCGTTCTGGTCATGGATCTGGATCCTCACGCCTGCGCCAGCATCCATCTGGGGTTTTATCCCGAAGAGGAGCGCACGACCCTCTACGACCTGTTTCGCGAGGAGGATCCCGGCAAGCGCACGACCATCCTGGACGCGATGATCTCCCCCGCCGTCGATGCCGGATTCGACGCCGCTCCCAGCCACATTCGACTCTCCGAACTGGAGATGGACCTCCGGGACCGGGCGGGCAAGGGCGCGATCCTGAAGCAATGCATGGGCCACCTGGAGAACCGATATGATTACGTGGTCCTGGACTGTCCGCCTCATGTCGGCATATTGCTGGTCAACGCCCTGGTAGCCTGCGATCTGGTGATCATTCCCATGCAGACGGATTTTCTGGCCCTGCACGGCGTGCGCCTGATCTTCGCGACCATGAAGACTCTGAACAAAGCCTTGCCCAAACCCATTGATTTTCGAATTTTACCCACCATGTTCGACCGCCGGGCCGGGGCTTGCCAGCGGGTATTGCGCTTGTTGCGCCAAAAGGCGGCTTCCAAGATGTTCGAGACCATCATCCCCATGGATACCAAATTTCGGGAAGCCAGTGGTCTGGGGAAAACCATCCTGGGCGTCGCCCCATCCTCCAAGGGGGCGCAGGCCTACCGACAACTGGCCAGGGAGTTGACCGCCAATGAAAACGCTTGAACAATATTTCAAGGATCAGCCGCTGCTGCCCGACAACATCGCGGCCCCCCGCGACGGCGAGGAGTTGACCAGCGCGGAACAGGCTTTCTTACGCAAATATCTCGGTTTCGGGAGCCCCTCCGGTGACCACGAACCGGCGATCCAGACCGTAAATCCGGAACAGGTCATGGCCGGGCCGACGCCTCCAACCGGTGTAGCCTCCGGGACCGAAGGCTCGACGGACCCGCGAGGTTCGTCCATGGGTTCGGATCCGGCGGAACTGCAAAAAGCACTGCGCGAACAGCCTGAACTGCAGTTGATCGGTTTTCGTCTAGCGGATCAGGATTACGCCCTCCCCATTGAGGTGATCCAGGAAGTCATCCGATCCGTGGAGGCGACCAAGCTGCCCTCCGCGCCGACGTTTCTATCCGGCGTGGTCAATCTGCGAGGGCGGGTCACCCCCCTGGTTTCCCTGCGCAATCTGCTCCGTCTGCCTCCAGGGGACGATCTGTTCATCATCGTCTGTCGTCACGGGGGCTTGCAGGTCGGCTTGCAAATCCAGGCCGTCTCCACCATGCACCGAGTCAAGCAGGAGCGCATTGATTGGGCGGTGGAGTCCTTGCTGGGCGTACAAAACGAGATGATCTGCGGTCTGATTCGTTCCGAAAATCAGCGCCTGATCAGCATTCTCTCCCTGGACCATCTTGTTCAATCCCTGGTGAAATCATGAGGTGTTTTTCGTGAAGCATATTCTTATCGTCGACGACTCCAAAACGGTTCGCAATCTTGTCGCCTTCATCATGAAACGGGAAGGCTTCCGGGTGACCATGGCCGAGGACGGCATGGACGGCCTGGAAAAGCTCTTTTCCGCCGGTGAACTGGACCTGATCATCAGCGACATCAATATGCCGCGGATGGACGGCTTTACTTTCATCAAGAATATCCGTGAACAAGATATTTTTCGCGATATCCCGATCATCGTCCTGTCCACTGAAGGTCAGGAAGAAGACATTCAAAAAGGGATCGGCCTGGGCGCGAATCTGTACATGGTCAAGCCGGCACAGCCCGACAAACTGGTCCGCAACGTAAAAATGCTTCTGGGATAGCCCAACAGTCCATTGAAAAACTCCCAATTGCTGCGTCGCTACAAAAAGTTCAAACTCTCACGTATCAATAATTACTCTTCGACCTTGAACTTTTTTTGCTTCTTGCACTTGTTTTTTTTGAACGGACTGACGGATAAGGTTTTCTCAACACTCAGCCAACCTCTCCCTTTTCCCCTTCAAGAGGTGCGCGAATGAACCAAGAGTTCTCGGATCCGGAAATATTCTCCGATTTCATCATCGAGGCCAAGGAACATCTGGAAACCATCGAGCCCAACCTGCTGCTTCTGGAAAAACAGCCGCGGGACGTGGGGCTTTTGGATGCCATATTCCGGCCGATGCACTCCCTGAAAGGGGCGTCCGGTTTTTTGGGCCTGCCTCAAATCAACAATTTGGCCCACAAGGCCGAGAACATCCTGGACGAACTGCGCAAGGGCAAGTTCCAGGTCACTCCCGACATCATGGACATCATCCTGGCGACCACCGACGCCTTGCGAACGATGATCGACAACCTGGAGATCAGCGGCTTGGAAGGCGACGTGGAAACACGGGAGATCATCGCTCGCATCAATGGCGTTTTGGAAGGCGGCGGCGCCCCGTCCGCGCCTGTCTCTCAGGAAACCACGGCTCCGAAAAACTCATCGCCCTCGGCACCATCTCCGAAATCCCCAGCGGACTCACCACCTCAAGCCTCGACGGACTCGGAAAACGGCCCATCAGCCAGACATCCGGCATCCTCGGACACCTATGCCTTGAACGCGGTCAGCGCGGAACACTTGGCGGACTTTCTGGAAGAGGCCCAGGAAATCGTCACCAACCTGAACCAGTCTCTTTTGGAGTTGGAGCGGACTCCGGAAGGAAAAGACGAGTTGATCAACGATATTTTCCGCTACATGCACAACCTCAAGGGAAACAGCGGCCTGCTGGGTTTTTCCGAGCTCAACGCTCTGGCCCATGAGGCTGAAAGCCTGTTGGGCCAAGTCCGCAAAGGAGAGATCGCCCTGGAGCGGGATCTGATCGACCTGCTCCTGGCCGCCACGGACCAAGTCGACGGTTTGGTGGCCAAGGTGGACGCCGAGTCCATGACCGTTACCGCGACGGATGTTCAGCCGATGATCGCCAAGCTGTACCAAGCCCGCCTGGGAGATGCGGGCATGGACGAACAACCGGACGTATCGACCCAAGTTGAGGACGTCGCCCCCCTCCCCCATGACCAGCCGCTTCAAGCCCCTTCCTCCAACAACACAGCGCCCCCCGCAGTGGTTCCGAACGGGATGGATCCTGAAGACTTCGCTATTTTTCGCGAAACCGCTCGTCAACAGGTGGAAAACATGCGCATGGCGTTGGGTCTGTTGGCCGAGAATCCCGCCCATCGGGATTCCATTGACGGCCTGTACCGCTCATTGCTGACCCTCCAGAATTCCTCCAACTACATGGGCTACGACGACTTGAACGTCTACGCCGAGCGCACGGCCAAGCTCGTGGACCAGGCCCGCGGCGCGGACATGGGATTCGAGCTGTTCCTGGACCTGCTCAACCAGGAAAAGGAGATCATTGCGGACATGGTCGAGGCGGTTTTGAACAAGCATACGCTTGTCGACGCTTCTTCTCAGCCGCAACCTGAAGCACGACTTGAAGAATCCGGCGGTGAACAACAAGAAGCCGTATCCCAAGCCCCAAAACCGTCTCAAGATGAGCCCGTAGCGAGCACTTCCTCCTGGGACGCGCCTTCGCCGAAACCCGAGGCAGCCGCCGCCACGCCTGCTTCAAACACCAACGACGACCGGACGGAGACTCCGGACTCGCCCCCCCCCTCTTCCCCTGAAGCCTCCGCCGAGCAGCCGGCTTCCCGTCAAGATTCCACCGCTCCCCCCAAGCCCAAGACGTCCACCACCATCCGGGTGGACCACGAACGGCTGGATCATTTGATGAACCTGATCGGCGAGTTGATCATC
Organism: Desulfonatronum zhilinae; assembly: GCF_900182865.1. Taxonomy (NCBI): domain Bacteria; kingdom Pseudomonadati; phylum Thermodesulfobacteriota; class Desulfovibrionia; order Desulfovibrionales; family Desulfonatronaceae; genus Desulfonatronum; species Desulfonatronum zhilinae. Next base: position 27,609 of record NZ_FXUJ01000017.1, on the reverse strand, counting down.
AACCGCAACCGCTTCGCCATGTTGTCCAAGTCCCTGGAGGAAAATCCGGACCAAGTGGAACAGGTCGCCCAGCAGTTGACCGAATCCACTTACGCCATGGCCAGAATTTCCGACGATCTTCAGGACACCATCATGCAGGTGCGCATGGTCGCGGTGAGCGCGGTGTTCTCCAGGTTTCCCCGACTGGTTCGAGACCTGAGCCGCAAAAGCGGCAAGGACGTGGAGCTGATCACCGAGGGCGAGGAAACCGAGTTGGATAAGAGCATCGTGGAAGTCATCGGCGACCCTCTGGTTCACTTGATCCGCAATTCCATGGACCACGGGCTGGAAGGACGAGAAGAGCGTGTCGCCGCGGGCAAGCCGCCCACCGGACGGGTTTGGCTACGCGCCTACCACAAGGGCAATTCCGTGGCCATTGAGGTGGAAGACGACGGCCGAGGCATTGATCCGGGGAAAATGCGCAAGGTGGCGGTGAAAAAAGGACTGATGTCCGAGGAGGAGGCCGCCAGGCTTGACGACCGGGAGGCCGTGGAGCTGATTTTCGCTCCGGGGTTCTCCTCGGCCGAGAAAATCACGGACATTTCCGGTCGGGGCGTGGGCATGGACGTTGTCCGGACCAACATCAAGAACCTCAAGGGCACGGTCAACGTGACCTCGGAACTGGGCAAGGGCTCGAAGATGACCCTGGTCCTGCCTTTGACCCTGGCCATTATCGACGCCCTGATGGTCACCGTGGCCGGGGCCACATACGCCATCCCCCTGGACGCGGTATCCGAGACGACCAAAATCGAGACCGAGACTCTCACCGACGTCAGCGGCCGCAAGGCGGTCACCTTGCGGGACGAGGTGCTGGGCATCGTTGAATTGACCGACCTGCTCGGCCTGCCCAAGAACAACAGCCAACGGGAGATCCTCCCGGTGGTGGTGATCACGGACAACGATCGCCGTTTGGGCTTGGTGGTGGATCGCTTGCTGGAACGTCAGGAAGTGGTCATCAAACCGCTGGGCACGTACCTGGGAGACATCGACGGCATTTCCGGGGCCACGATCATGGGCGACGGCAGCGTGGTCCTGATCCTCGACCCGCACGAAGTCTATCTTCTGGCCACTTCCCGCCCAGGGAGGTAGGTTCCGCAGGGCAGGCACGCGGGGGTGCCCTCCATCTTCACCCTTCCCCCTCCCCTCCCCCGCTGTTTCCGGCCAGAGGATGAGCCTGATCGTAGACCTGGACGATCCGGGCCAGGTCCAGATGGGTGTAGCGCTGTGTGGTGCTGAGCCGGGCATGGCCCAAGAGTTCCTGGACGCTGCGCAAGTCCGCCCCGGATTCCAGCAGGTGGGAGGCAAAACTGTGGCGCAGGACGTGGGGGCTGATCCGGCGTTCCAGCCCGACCTGGGCCGCGATCTTATCCACGATTTTAGCGGCCTCGCGCCGGTTCAACCGGCCGCCGCGCATCCCCAGAAAGACGGCCCGTTCCTCCGGTTTAGGGCCAAACGCCCCCCTGTGCTCCAGGTAGACGCGCATCCGCTCCACTCCGGGCTCGGTCATGGGCGCCAAGCGTTCCTTGGCCCCTTTGCCCAGAACGCGAACCATGCCTTGGTTCATGTCCACGTCGTACAGGTCCAGCCCCAGGGCCTCGCTGATCCGCAACCCCGATCCATACAACAGTTCCAGCAGAGCCATGTTCCGCAGCGAACGGGGATCCGGCTCCTGAGAGGCCTCCACCAAGCGCAGGGCCTGATCCACGTTCAGAGTGGTCGGGTGACGAACGTCCTGCCTGGGATTGATGATGGCGGCGCAGGGGCTGACGCGGAGAATGTCCTGACGGATCAGAAAGCGGAAGTAGGAGCGCAGAGCGGCCAGCTTGCGGGCCACGGAGCTGCGTTTGACGCCTCGGCGGTGCAGATCGGCCAGGTAGCCGCGCACCGTGTCCCGGGTAATGCTTTCCGGGGCCTCGGGGACTAGGCCTTTCTCCCGGACAAAATGCTCGAACTGGAGCAGGTCCACCCCATATGCGGCAAGGGTGGCTTCGGCATAGCCTTTTTCCACGCCCAGATGGGCCATGAACATCCGCCCGTAGGAGGACAGATCATTCTTGTCGGCGATCCAGGACATAGGAACTGCCGGGGATGGACTTGGCCTTTTTCTTCAGGTTCATGGCGATCTGCGAGGCCTCTCCGAAGTGCTTGAGTCGGCCGTCGGTGTTGAAAACCACGGCAATGGACACGGACATCATGGAAAAACGCTGCATGGCGCCCTTGCGGTCCGTGGAAAGGATATAGCCGCGCTCCTGGTCGTCCTGGTCGTAAAAATGAGGGACGATGCCGTCGAAGCTCTCCACGACCCGTTGACAGGCGAACTCCACCGCGTCCGGGGGCAGAATGAAGACAAAATCGTCTCCGCCCACGTGCCCTACAAAGGTGAGTTTTCCGGCAAAGGAGCGGATGGTGTTCACGATGACCCGGGCGGTCATCATCAGGACCTCGTCCCCCCGGGAAAAACCGTATTTGTCGTTGAAAGACTTAAAGTGATCCAGGTCCACGTATGCCAGGGCAAAAGGTTCCTTGCGGTCGATCAAATCCTGGATGCGCTGAATGATGGAGGTATTGCCGGGCAGCTTGGTCAGTGGATTGGCGTCCAGTTCGCGGGAAGCGCGATGCAGGGTCAGGCTGAGACGGGACCGAGCTTCCAGGGGCGAGATGGGATAGATAAGAAAGTCATCCATCTCCACCGCATGAAAATCCATGTTTTCCAGCGGCTTTTCCTCGGTCAGGCAAAGAACCACGGGCAACTGGCGATAGACGTTCTCGCTCTTGACCATATTCACGAGGGTCGGCCCGGAGAGTTGGGGCAGGTCGTCGTCCACCAGGAGCAGGTCCGGCGGGGCGTTGAAGACTTGTTCCAGAGCCATGGGACCGCGCTGGAACACCGTCCACTCCACCTGGTCCGACGGCCAGAGACTTTGGAAAAACTCCACCCGGTCCCGATCCGCGCAAACCAGGAAAAAACGCAGCTTGCGCCCGCACAGCACGGTTAGCCCAACCCCATGGACAGCCCGTCACCTTCGATTTCCGTGAGCATGACGTCCAAGACCTTGTCCAGTTGGCTCATGTCCAACTGCAACAAGGCCAGGGCTTCGGAATCGAGGCGGGGTACCAAGTCGTCGCCGCCGGACCCGACTTCCAGGGTTCGAATCAGAAAGTCGCCCACGTGCACCACGCAGGCCATTTTTGGATAATGTTGCGCGGCAACGGGACGGTGATGACCGGAAATGCCGATCTTCAGGTTCACGGGCAGGTTCCAGTGATCCGCGACCCAGGAGTTGATTCGGTCATGGGCGAAGCCGAGCACCTTCTTTTCCGCGTCCAGATAAAGCACGTCATCCTGGCGGACCACGGCGTCGATCTCCGCCTTGGCCGTCGGCAATTGCAGAGCCACGATGACCTTGCCCAGGTCGTGCAGCAGACCGGCCACGGCATATTCTTCGGGCTCCTTGAACCCGGCCTCCCGAGCAATGGCGTTGCAGGCCATGGCGCACCCCACGCTGTGTTCCCACAGACCGACCATGGAAGTGGTCATCAACTCGAATACGGAGGTGCTGATGATCAGCCCCTTGATGACGTTGAACCCCAGCAGGACCAAGGCGTGTTGAATGGTGCTGATCCGCCCGGGGAACCCGTAAATCGGTGAATTGACCATCTTCAGAACCTTGGCCGAGAGCACCTGGTCCCGGGAGATCAGTTTGGCGATCTGCTGGGTTGAGGAGTTGGGATCTTCCAGGAGTTTGGAAACTTCTTCCAACACCGTGGGCAACGTGGGCAGATCCTTGACCGCCAGCAATTGCCCCTTGCGCTCGGTGCGCAGATCTTCGCTCATGCCGCGCCCCCCTGTTCCTTCTGTTCAGCCGGCAGGGTCTGCTCCGGTGATTCAGCGATCACTGTAGCGCTGGCGGCCTTGAGCAGAAAATAATCTTTCAGATGGGCCCGGAGCTTGACCATCCAGGGATCGTCGCCGTGCTTGCGAAACAAATGATCCAGTCGCTCGACCCGAATGGTATACGGATTCTTCCCCCCTCCTCCCAGGTCCACCGGATTGCCCTGGACCGTGATCATGGCCACGTCCATGCGTTCCAGCCGTTCCAGCAACGACTCGGAAAGTTCGGTGTTTTCGGCCACCAATACCAATCCGTTTTCCCGGAGGATGGGCTTGGCCAGCTTCATGCCCGGTTTGGCCAGATTTAATGGAATTTTTTGCATAAATAGAGTCGCGCCTTGTCGTCTGGGTGTCAAGACCAGGATCGGTGAACAACGCCGACCGGAAAAGAAACGTTTATCGTCCGCACAGCGAATAGTACATCCCCGGATATCGCCTGACAAGAGAACGCATTTCCAGAAGCAGCAAGAGCGTACTGATTCGCGAGGGTTCATCATCAAGTCCGTTGCAAATGTCGTCGATGTGCACCCTGCCCCGGTGCTCAAGAAATTTGACCAATCGTTCTTCTTCCGGATTCAACGTCTCCCAACAACTTTCATCCGCCGATGCGAAGTGGTTGTCGGGCTTGGAGGTCGAGGAGACCATGAGAGAGTCGCCGGATACTTCTTTGGAAAAGAGGTTGGGCGGGTCCATGGGCTTGTCCGAACCGGTGCCTTGAGAATCGGATGTCGAAGGCTTCGGGGCGGTATCCGGGGCGCCCGACCCTTTGATGCCGATGAGCTGAGGCCGCAGTTCCGTCAGAATGTCCTCCACGGTCCGGACCAGGGTCGCGCCTTGACGAATCAAGTGGTGACAGCCGTTGTAGCTCTCCATGTTCAGCGGACCGGGCAGGGCGAAAACCTCGCGTCCTTGTTCCAGGGCGATGGAAGCCGTGATCAGGCTGCCGCTGCGCACGGCGGCTTCGACCACCAGGACTCCGAGGCACAAGCCGCTGATGATCCGGTTGCGGTGCGGGAAATTGACCGCGTCCGGCCGAGTGCCCGGCGCGAACTCCGTCACGATCAGTCCCTGGCGAAGCAGGCGCAGCCAGAGATCCTTGTTCGCGGCGGGGTACAATAGATCCAAGCCCGTGCCCAGAACGGCGATGCTGGAGCCGATCTCCTCCAGGGCCGAAACATGGGCCTGACGGTCGATCCCAGCGGCGAATCCGGAAATAACGCAGATTCCGGCTCGAGACACATCCCGGCTGATGGAGCGCACGGCTTCCATGCCGTAGCGGGAACACTTCCGGGAGCCGACCATGGCCAGGGCCGGGGAACCGAGCAGACCGCGATCTCCGGCCAGGTAGAGCAAGGCCGGCGGGTTGGGGATGCGGCGCAGTAACGCCGGATAGTCCCTGTCCGACCAGAGCAGAACCTCCATGCCCTTGTTCCGGGCGTCCTGGGCCTCCTGCTCCGCGGCCGTTCGCCAGGAACCGGCCAGAAACTCCCGGACCTGATTTTTCCGCGCCAGCCCGAGGTCATGCCATTGCCCGGCGTGTTCGACAGCCACGGCGGCCCGCCCAAAATGCTCCAAAAGACGCTTCCAGGTCCGCGGCCCCAGGCCGCTGCTGTTGCGTAGCGCCAAGCTGGCCAGATATTCGTCGCGGCGATCCGGGTCCATATCCGGGTGCGCTTTCAGGCGTATTCGGCTCACGAAGCGGTGGTCGGCAGTTGTGGCAGGCGCTCACGGCCCAACCGAGAGGCCGGAGTGTCGGGGTAATCGTCGATGACGATCCGGAGATGAAAGCGGGCGTTGGGATAGTCCCCCAACTGCTCATAGGCGAACCCGGCCTTGAGCAGGGCGTCGGGAGCCTTGGCGCTTTTGGGAAACCGTCGGCTCAGTTCCTTGAAGACCAGAATGGACTGCGCGAACTGCTTTTGGGCGTAGTGGGTTTCCGCTTGCCAATACAGCGCGTTGGGCACCAGGGGGTGGTTCGGAAAACGTTCTTGAAAGGTGAAAAAGTCCGCACGGGCCTGGGCGTATTCGCCTCGATAATATTTTGCCAAGGCCTGATCGTACAGTTCCTTGGCCTCGTTTTGATCCCGTGAATCGGCTGAAGCGGACGGTTGAGGCTTGGGAGTCGGCGAGGGTCGGACCTCGGGTTCCGGAGTCAGGCGAGGTCCAGGAACGGATGCGGGTTCGGAAGGCGTCCGTAGTGCTGGAACCGCCTCTGTCTGGTCCGCCTCGAAAGGCGTTGCGGAGGGCGGCGTCATTGCATCCGCGGACTTCGGAGTGCTTCGGGAAGTTTCCTCGACGACCGACTTGGTCGGATCTTGCGCGGCCAAGACATCCTGGAGAAAGCGTTCCTGTTGCAACAGCGACAGCTCCATGGAGTCCAGGCGTTCCCGGAATTCATCCGCCAGTCGGTCCTGGCGGTCGCGGACTTCCACCAGGGCATACTCCAGATTGCCGATACGGCCTTGCTGCAACGACGGAGAGGCGCAACCGGCAAGTCCCAGAACGAGCAGACCCGCCCCGATGACCAAGGGCATCCAATGCCGTCTCATGGAATATCTCCTTCCCAACCGTTCAATGGTGATAGCCCGTCCCCCGCTGGATGGTCAGGGCTCGGTAAACCTGTTCGAAAAGCACCACACGGGCCAGTTCATGGGGCAAGGTCATGGGACTCAGGCTGATCAATTGATCGCAGCGCTCCCGAAACTCTCCGGAAAAGCCGAAGGCGCCGCCCAGCACGAAACAAGGTCGGCGCACCGGGTCTTCCCACCATGCTTCCAGGGCCGTAGCAAAGGCTTCCGATGAATACCCCCGTCCCGCCGCGTCCAAACCCAGGACCCGGTCCTTGGGTCCCAGTTTGGCCAGCAGTGCCTTGCTCTCCATGTCGATCCGCCGTTCCAGGGTCAAGTGGCCCGGAGCGTCCTTGACCTCCACACGTTCAAACCGGACGAACCGCCCAATCAACGTCGCGTAGTGCTCCGCGGCCCGCACCCAGTGCGGCGTTTTCAACCGCCCCACCGCCAGACAGGCTATGGCTTTCATCCGCGCCCTATTTCTAATGCCTCCCCGGTCAGCCGGGCGATGTCGTCGAGATCCGTGCAGAGGGTCACGCCGGCGGCCTGGAGGCGATCGAGTTTGGCCTGGATGCCGCCGCCGCCCTTTTCCAGAATGGCTCCGGCATGGCCGAGACGCTTGCCCTCGGGGGCGGTCCGTCCGGCGATGAAGGCCAGGATCGGTCCGTTCCAGCCCATGGTCCGCAGGTGCTCGGCGGTTTCCTCTTCGGCCCGACCGCCGATCTCGCCCAGGATCAACACGGCTTCGGTCCGGGGATCAGCGATCACCAACTCGGCGCAGGGCGTCAACCCCAAACCGACGTAGGGGTCTCCGCCCACGCCGATGCATACGGATTGGCCGATGCCGGCCGCTGAGAGGCGGTGCACGGTTTCATAGGTCAGCGTGCCGCTGCGGGAGAGCACGGCCACCGGCCCGGGGGTGAAGATATGGCCGGGCATGATCCCGACCTTGATCTCACCGGGCACGATCAGGCCGGGAGTATTGGGACCGACCAACCTGCTGGGCGAGCCGTCGAGCTGCTTGAGCACCCGGAGCATGTCCATCTGGGGAATGCCCTCGGTAATGCAGACGATCCAGGGCACTCCGGCCTGGGCCGCCTCCAGGATGGCGTCCGCGGCCACCGCGGCGGGAACGAAAATAATGGAGACGTCGATCCGGTGTTTGGACACCGCCGCGGCCACGCTGGAATAGACCGGCAGCCCGAGCACGTTCTCCCCGCCCTTGAAGGGCGTCACTCCGGCCACAACCAGGGTTCCATATTCCTGCATCAGGGCGGCATGGCGCTGCCCTTCCCTCCCGGTCAGCCCCTGCACCAAAACTTGGGAGGAAGCATTCAGGCCGAAGGGCCGGTCACGAGGTAAACTTTCGGCGACGGGGATGGACGATGCCCCCGTGAAGGACGCCGTGGACAAACCAGAGCCCGATCCGCCGGTTGCCTCCGCGACCGGAGTCCGACTCGGGACAAGCGTCTTCAACACGGCCAGGGCTTGGCTCAAGTCGTCGGTCACATGCAAAGTGTTTCCGGGCACGTCCGCCAGTAAAGCACAACCGGCCTCTGCCCCATGCCCGGAAAGCCGCACCACCACCGATTTGGACGGCGGGCGGCCGCCCAGGGCGTTCTTCAAGGCCGCGGCCACCTTTTCACAGGAAAGGATGCCACCGAACAGGTTGATCAACACGGCTTCGACCTGAGGATCGTCGAGCAGGATGGCCATGGCCGCGTCCATGGCCTTTTGACCGGCGCCTCCGCCCAGGTCGAGAAAATTTGCCGGCTCCAGACCGGAAAAGGTAAGCAGATCCATGGTGGCCATGGCCAGCCCGGCCCCGTTGACCATCAGACCCACCCGGCCGCCGAAGCGGTGATAGCTCAATCCAGCCTGCCTGGCCCTGCACTCCTGATCGCTGAAGTAGACGTCCCGTTCATAGCGCCGCAACTCCGGTCGCTGATCCGCCAAGTTGTCGTCCACCTCCACCTTGCCGTCCAGGGCCAGCCAGCGATCGTCCCCCGTCAGCACCAAGGGGTTGATTTCCGCCAGCAGCAAACCGTTGCGCAGGAAGCAGTTCCAGAGGTTGCGCACCAGAGTTTGAAAGCCCGGCCAAAAGGCCTTGATCGCGTCTCGGTCCAGTCCCAAATGAAAAAATGCCGCGCGAATGTGATGATCCATCAACCCGGCCAAAGGATTGATTTTCTGAATGAAAAGATTTTCCGGATCCTCGGCGCCGATGGCTTCCACATCTACTCCGCCCCGACGGCCGATGGTCAGCACCGGGCAGCCCCACTCCCGATGCAGGGTCAGGCTGAGGTAGAATTCCCGGGCGATGTCCGCCCGTTGTTCAATACGCAGCAACGGAACCTTCCGGTCACTGACGATCATTTGAAACAGGCCCTCGGCGTTGGTGACCAATTCTTCAAGGGAGTCCACGGAGACGATCCCCCCTTGCTTGCCGCGTCCGCCGGAGAGCACCTGAACCTTGAGCATCCAGGGCGAGGGTATCCCGACCAACCGGGACGTCAGTTCCAAGCGTCGCCCTTCGGTCAAATCGTCGGGAGAAAGCAACAGGCCTTTGGGCGTGGGAACGCCCGATTCCTCGAAGAGTGTCTTGCCGTCATGTTCGTTCAGTTGCATATGCGCTCCGCTAAACAAAGCCTTGCTGGTTGTCAAAGGCATGCCAATAAGGGTAGAGGATCATCTTGATGCGCAGGGCTTCTCCTCAAATATCATCCATCCCCCATTTGATGCTCCATATTCGCCATTTTATCCTGAGTTGTCTGCTGGTCCTGACCGTGGTCGCAATTCCGATCCCCGGCATGGGGGCCACGTTGCTGGCTCTGGACAACTTGGTGGTGGACAGCCAAGCCGAAAAAATTCATCTCCGCTTCGGGTTGCGTCTGGAACAGCCCGAACCCGTCGCCGCGGTCCTGCACGAAGGAGTCGACCTCTGGTTGGAAGGGACCGCCCGTCTGATCTCCAAGCGCTTATTCTTGCCCAACAGAATCCTTCACGAACAGATCTTTGAGCATGTCTTGGAATGGAACCCGTTGACTCAAGAATACGAGTTGACGTTGCCCCAGAAGGAACATCTGGTCAAGGCCAAGGAACTCAAGGACTTGATCACCGAACATTGGCGGGAGATCAGCCTGGAAATGGGCGAATGGTCCATGCTGGTTCCGGGCCAGGCCTATCACATGGAATTGGAAGTCACCCTGGATCGCCGGGACATCCCCGTGTGGATGCGCCGCGTGCTCTTCTTTTGGTCCTGGGAAGTGATGACCCCGATTCGCTATGAACTGGAATTCTCCGTCCCTTGAGCGCCGTCGGTCATGGTTGACCGCGCTCGTCGCTCAAGGGTGACCCGCGCACCCATCGTCCAAGGTTGACCGCGCACTCACCGCCCATGCCCGAACCTTCGCCTTCCCCCGACCCGATCAAGATCAGCGTTCCGGACAGGGTCCAACGCAAACGCCGGCAGCGTGAGTTGTACTTGGCACTGTTCGGTTTTATTGCCGTGGTCGTGTTGGTCTGGGTGCAGCTCAATTTCCTGCGGGTCGACTCCTACGTTTTTTTCGCCCTGTACAACCTGAACTTCATCCTGTTGCTGGTCGTCCTGTTTTTGGTGGCCAGAAACGTGGTCAAGCTCATCCTGGAGCGACGACGCAAGGTCATCGGGGTCCGGCTGCGCACTCGACTGGTCCTGGCCTTCGTGTCCCTCTCCCTGGTCCCCACGGTTCTGCTTTTTCTGATTTCCCTGATCTTCGTGCGCACATCCGTGGATTTCTGGTTCGAAGGGCAGATGGAAAAATCCCTGGAACAAGCCCTGACCGTCGGCCAATCCTTTTATTCCTCGGCTCAGGAACGTCTGGAGCAGCGCGGTGAATTTTTGGTCAACCATATCCGAGAACGCCAATATTCCTGGGGCGGACGGCCCATGCACGCCTTTCTGGACGAAAAACGCCAGGAATACGGGCTGGGGCTGACCGGCGTCCTCTCTCCGGGGCTGACCGAGCAGAATTGGCACGCCAACGAGGACTGGGCCGCGGCCTGGCCCAGCGTCCGCACGGAGATGAACCTGGAATCCCTGCTGGACTCCCCCCGGATTCTCTCCGCCATTCATCCCGGACCCAGTTCCGATCTGGTCGTGGGAGTGCTGCCTGTGGACGGCGGGCGGACCGGCTATCTGGTCCTGGGCGACAGCCTGGGCGAGGGGCTGCTGTTCAAGTTGCGCCAGATCGTCCGGGGCGTGGACGAATACAAGAAATTGCAAACCCTGAAGTATCCCTTGAAGGTGACACTCTACCTGGTCCTGGGGCTGACCACCCTGCTGATCGTCCTTGCCGCGACCTGGTTCGGCTTTCGCCTGGCCAAGGAACTTTCCGCCCCGGTCCAGGCCCTGGCTCTGGGCACCCAGCGCATCGCCGAGGGGGACCTGGCCTTTCGCCTCCAGGATGACGCCAAGGACGAACTGGGCATGCTGGTTCAGTCCTTCAACCATATGGTCCGGGATCTGGAGTCCAGCCGGGCTAAACTGACCCAGGCCAACGCCCGCCTGGAAGATCAAAACCAGGAATTGGAGACCAGGGGCCAGTATATGGAGGCCGTACTGGACAACATCACTTCCGGAGTGGTCTCCATCGGCCCGGACGGACGGGTGAGCACGGTGAACAAGGCCGCCGAGGCGATCCTGAATTTCGACTCCCGGCAAATCCTGGGCAAGACGCCCAACCAGTTTCTGCATCAGGATTATCTGGGCATGCTCCAGGGCGTGATCAAGCACCTGCACGTCCACCCCCGGGCCAAATGGCAGCGGCAATTGGATCTGCGCATGGGGTCCAGGGAAATCAAGCTGTTGGTGAACATCGTCCACCTGCAGGATCAGGGCGGGGTCATTGCGGTGTTCGAGGACGTCACGGAACTGGAGAAGATGCAGCGCCTGGCCGCCTGGAAGGATGTGGCTCGTCGGATCGCCCATGAAATCAAGAATCCGCTGACGCCCATCAAGCTTTCAGCTCAGCGGTTGGAGCGCAAGTTCGCCGCCCAGGTGGACGACCGAACCGTCTTTGACCAGTGTACCAAAATCATTATTCGCCAGGTAGAACATCTCCAGCGCATGGTTCAGGAGTTTTCTTCCTTCGCAAAGCTGCCGGAGGTCCGGGCCTTCGAGAACGCCCTGGAGCCGCATCTGGAGGAAATCGTGGACATGTTCCGCAACAGCCATGTGCGCATCAAATGGACCCTGGACGTGGACGGCCCGATTCCCCTGGTACGTTTCGACCCCGAAGCCCTGCGCCGGGTCTGGATCAACCTGCTGACCAACGCCGTGGAGGCCCTGGAGGATCAGGACCAACCGGAAGTACGAACCCGGCTCAGCCACGACCCGGAAAATCAGTCGGTGCGCATCGAGTTCCAGGACAACGGGCAGGGTCTCAGTCAGGTCGACGACATGCAAAACATCTTCGAGCCTTACTTTTCCCGCAAGAAAGGCGGGACCGGCCTGGGTTTGACCATCGCCAAGTCCATCGTCGGGGAGCACCAGGGGACGATCAGGGTCCTGCCCAACACCCCGCGTGGGTGTGTCTTCGAGGTCGTCCTGCCAGCATAGCTCCACTTTGCCGACAAAATCGAAATCCGTATCGAAATCAAAAAAAGCTTTGATACCGAGTATCTACTCAGCACATTTTGTTTCCGCCCTTGCTCCGGCAATCGGAGTCGGGGTCGCTATCGGAATCGGAATCGGAACAGGAAAAATTTGAACGCTACCCAGCGTTTTCGATCCCGATACCGACCCCGACAACGGCATTACTCTATGCTGAATAGTTACGATACCGATTTCGATTTCAACCCCGAGCATCTCCTAAACAATAGCCCGCGCCTCCCCTCTTTACTCTTCCTTGGCCTCCATGGCCTTTTTCAACTGCTCGCCCAATGACCCCATGGGAGCCGTTTCCTGGGCCGCGTGGCCACGCCAGTCCTCGCCCTGGTCGGCACCGGGCAGAGCCAAGGAGATACGACGCTTGTCCACGTCCACGACGTCGACGACAACCGACAGCACGTCTCCGGGCTTGGCCTTGGCATAGGCCTCGTCCTCGGCGCGTTCCAGACGGGAAAGGGGCAACAGGCCCACGACTCCGGGCTCGAGCCGGACGAACATGCCGAATTTTTCCCGCTTTTCCATGGTCCCCTGAATCATCTGGCCTTTCTTGAATCGTTCGGCCACTCCCTCCCAGGGATCGCCCTCGGCGTCGCGCATGGACAAAGCGATGCGCCGGGTTTGCGGATCAATGGACTTAACCATCACCGGAACGCTGTCGCCCACGGCCACCATGTCTCCGGGCTTGTGCACCCGCTTCAGGTAGCTCATCTCGCTCACATGCACGAGGCCTTCGATTCCGGGAACGATTTCCATGAACGCACCGAACGGGGCCAGGTTGGTCACCCGTCCGCTCAGCTTGGCCCCCACCCGGACCTCGTCGGCCAACCGGCTCCACGGGTCTTCCATGGCCTGTTTCATGGACAATTCCAGGCGGATTCCCTTGCCCTGGTCGTCGACTTTGAGCAGTTTGACCGTGACTTGGTCGCCCACGGACACCACGTCTTCCGGAGAAACATTGCGGGACCAGCCCAGTTCGGAGACGTGCACCAGCCCTTCCAGACTCGGGGCCAATTCCACGAACGCACCGAAAGGGGCCAACCGGGATACCGTGCCCTGGAGCAGATCCCCGACCGAGACTTTTTTAAGAAATTCGGCCAAGGTCTCGGCCAATTCCAGATCCAAAAGCGCCCGGCGGGACACCACGATATTTCGTCCGCGCTCCTCAACCTTGGTGATCAGAAACTGCATGGTTTCGCCCACCAGGGCTTCCGGATCCACCACGGGACGACGGTCCACCTGGCTGAGCGGACAGAAGGCCGTCTTGTCCAGAATCCGGACCCGGAACCCGCCCTTGCAGGTTTCCTTGATCTTGCCTTCCACCGGAATGCCTTCTTCCATGGCCTGCCGCAATTGTTCCAGGCCGCCTTCTCCGCTCAGGGCCTTGGCCAGGCGGATCTGGCCGCCCTGGACGGCCACTACGAACAATTCAACCTCATCGCCTTCCCGCAACGAGAATACGTCGTCCTTGTCCAGGAGTTCCTGCTTCTCGATCACCCCGTCGCTTTTGGTTCCGGTGTCAACGTAGACCATTTCCTCACTGACGGCGATGATCCGCCCCTTGATCCGGTCGCCCACGCGCAGGTCGGGCTTCATTTCCATTTCAGAGGCCTCGAACATCTCGGCAAAGCTCTGCTCCATCTGGGAATCGGACATACAATATGCTCCTGTGAAGGGTCGTTTGGGCAACGGCTGATTTGGGGTTACGGAGTGGAACCGGAGGTTGTGTCGACCCACCGGCGAACGGCGTTCAATTCGTCGCTCCATTCGGAGGAAAACCGCAATTTCAAAAATTGTAAGAACATCTGGTCAAAAAAGAACAAGGCCCGCTCCAACAGGTACATCTTCTCCAGGAACGGACCGTCCGGGTCCTGGCCCTCTTCCAGGCGAAACTCCACCTTGGGCGTCTTGAAGCCGGCCGTGGAAAAATCCTCGGCCTTTACCGTTACCTGCCAGCCGTGGCCGTCCTCTTCCACGCGCAGCTTGGCCTGATGCACCTTCTTGCCGCGCAACAAACCGCTTTTTGCCTCGTGCAGTTCCGCGCCGGGGCCGCTGCTGACCGCGGTTTCCAGGTATTCGCCTTCACCACTTTGGACCATGACTCGGCCCTCGAAGGTCAGGCCAAAGGGGATGCCGTCCGTGGTTTGCCACTGGCCGTTGCTGCGTTCGCTGCGAAACCAGATCCAGGTCAAAAATTCCTGCCCCAGAGCCAGGTCCTTGGCTTTGATGGTTTCCAGACTCACGACACGCCCTCCCCTTCTTCATCGGATGCGTCGCGAACGCGGTCACTTTCGCGCCGCGCGGCGGCCTGCCCAAAAGCCTCTCGGGCTGTCTCCACGGCGGCTCGGCGGATCGGAACGAACATCGATCCCTCAAACCCGGTCAACCGACCTTCCGCCGCTTCTCCCAGGAGTTCCAGCGCCAGAACCACCGGAGTCAGCGGCTCCAGCTCGGCATCGAAGGTTCGGGCGAACAATTCCTCGAACAAGGTGCGGACCTTGGTATTGGTGGTGGCCAGATACACCCGGTTGTCCCGTACGCTCCAGACCACGTCGAACACCGCCGGGATGGGCAGACTGCGCATCAGCAGGCGTTGCCGGACCTGATCGCGCAGTTCGGTTTTTTGGTCCTTGCTCAGAAACTTCTTGCCTTCCGCGACCAGTTGGGCCATCCGCTCCCGCAGGGCGATCATCCAATGTTTCTTGAACACCGCCGGAGGGACGCGCCGGGTGTCCAGGCGCAGGGAAAAGGCCAAGTACGGTCCTTTTTCCGGACCAGCCGTGGTCCACTCCGCGTCCAACAGGTCGTCGAAGCAGACCCAGCCGAAGGACCGCTCCTCCATGCTCTGGTCGATGTCCACGAAGGCAAACCGTTTCAGCCTGAGCTGGACATCGGAAAGCACGTCGTCCCCGACCTCGTCCGGCAGACGGTATCTGGTTAGTCCCGTGCTCGCGGAAAGAAAACCCACGTTCGACTCCCTACCCAATCATGGTTATTGAATGACCGTGAATTCCGATTCCTGAGCCTGCTCCGCCACCACGGTGTTGGTCAGCAGGGCCACCTCGGAGATTTCCACCTGAACTTCATCGCCCGGACGCATCGGTCCGATTCCGGGCGGCGTTCCGGTCAGGATCACGTCTCCGGGCAGCAGGGTCATCACGCTGGAGGCGAAGCTGAGCAACTCCCAGGCGCTGAAAATCATGTCGCCGGTACTGCCTTCCTGACGGACCTCGCCGTTGACCCGGGTGGTCAGGGTCAATGCGGCCGGGTCCGGCACCTCGGTCTCGATCCAGGGCCCGATGGGGCCAAAGGTATCGAAGCCCTTGGCTCGGCCGTACAAACCGTCCTTGGCCTGCAGGTCCCGAGCCGTGACGTCGTTGGCGCAGGTGTAGCCGAAAATGTATTCCGAGGCCTCGGCCACGCCGACCCGGCGGCACGGTTTGCCGATGACCACGGCCAACTCCCCTTCATAATCCACCCGCGAGGATTGCGACGGCAGGACAATGGACTGCCACGCACCGATGATCGAGGACGGCGGCTTGAAGAACAATACCGGCTCCTCCGGTACGGTCTTTCCCATTTCCTCGGCATGGGCATGGTAGTTCAAGGCCGCGCAGATGATTTTGCTGGGCGCGACCGGAGGCAGCAAGACCACCTGGTCCAGAGGGATCGGATCATTCAACCCGATGTCCCTGTTCAGACACAGCACATGGTCCGGCTCCAGGGTGGCGTAAAACGTCTTCCCCGCATACTGCACTCGCACGACTCGCATAAAAAACTCCCGTTTTTGAATTCGTCCCTCACACCCCGACCACCACGGGCAAAACCACGGGATCGCGGTGAAGGACCTTGCGGAAAAAGTTGCGCAGGACCACGCGGATGCGTTCCGCGTTTTTTTTGGGTGAGGCCTTGGGATTGGACTCGAACACGTCCAGGATCAGGCACTTGGAATCATCCAGGACGTGCTCGAACTGCTGTTCAAAGACAAACCCCTTGGAGATCAATTCCGGGCCGACCAGAATGTGTCCCGTTTCCTGGTCGATGACCACGTGCACCACCACCAGGCCTTCCTCGGCCAGCAGTTTGCGCTCCTTGAGCACGCTGGCGCCCACGTCGCCGACGCCTTTGCCGTCCACCAGGGTCGAATCCACCCGGATGCGATCGTCGAAGCGGATCCCGCGCTCGAAAAACGTCAATGGTTGTCCGTTGTCCAGGACGATGGCCCGCTCCGGGGCCACTCCGCACTCCCGGGCCAGTTGACAGTGTTTGACCAAGTGCCGGTATTCCCCGTGAACGGGCACGAAAAATTTGGGCTTGACCGTGTTCAGCATGGTGACCAATTCGTCCCGGTGGGCATGGCCCGAGGCGTGGATGCCCTGGACCTTTTCGTACAGCACTTCCGCGCCCAGGCGGTACAAGTTGTTGATCAGCCGCGAAATGGCCTTGGTGTTGCCCGGAATGATCCGTGAGGACATCAGGACCAGGTCTCCCCGACGGATGCTGATCTGGCGGTGTTCTCCCTGGGCGATCCGACTGAGCACGGACAGGGGTTCGCCCTGGGAGCCGGTGACCAGTAGAACCAGTTGATCGTCGCGCAGGTCCTCGATGTCGTCCAGAGAACAGAGAGCGTCCGGGGCCAAGCGCAGATACCCGAGGTCCTTAGCCAGGGCGATGTTGTTCACCAGGCTGCGTCCGCTGACGGCGACCTTTCTTCCAGTCAAGGCCGCCAAGTCGAAGACTTCCTGCATCCGCTGGATATGGCTGGAAAACAAGGTGATGATGATCCGGCCTTCGGTTTGTCGGAAGACCCGCTCCAGTGCACCCTTGATCTCCAGCTCGGTCAAGGTCGCCCCTTCCCGTTCAATATTGGTGGAGTCGGAAAGCAGCAGATGCACGCCGGGTTCGGAAAATTTGGCAAAGGCTTCCAGGTCGGTAAACTGGTCGTCCATGGGCGTGGGGTCGATCTTGAAGTCGCCGCTGTGCACGATCCGGCCCACCGGGGTTTCGATGCCCAAGCCGTAACCGTTGATGATGGAGTGACAGACCTGGAAAAAATGCACGGTAAATGGGCCCAACTCCACGGAGTCGTTGCTGTTCACCCGGCGAAAATCCACGTATTTGTTCAGGTTGTGCTCACGCAGCTTGTTCTCCAGCAGGGCCAGAGTAAACTCGGAACTGAACAGCGGGGCGTCCACGTAGGGCAGCAGCCAAGGCAAGGCTCCGATATGGTCCTCGTGGCCGTGGGTCAGGACGATGCCCCGGAGCTTGTCCTTCCGGGCCAGGATGGTTTCGAAGCGCGGGATCAGAACGTCCACGCCGTAATGAAAGTCACTGGGAAACATCAGCCCGCAATCGATAATGATCATGCCGTCGGCGGACTCCAGCAGCATGCAGTTCATCCCGATCTCGCCCAACCCTCCCAGCGGGGTCAGGGTCACGGACGTTTCTTGTCCAACCATTCGTCAGTCTCCTTGGAGTGCGCGTGCATGATTTTCCATATATCTTCTTTGAGTCGTTCACGCTCCTTGAGCGTGTAGGCGTCTTGGATCGCGTGGGCGGGAAAGAACCGCACCGCGACGGAACCCGGTCGGATGCGCCAGGAATCTTTCGGGAGCACGGCGTAGGTTCCGGAGATCAATACCGGCACCACGGGACGTCCGCTTTTGATGGCCAGGATCATCGGCCCGATTTTGAAGCTCCCAAGCTTTTCGAAGCGGGAGCCTTCGGGAAAAATAAGAATGGAGGCGTGGTCGGACTTGGCGATGGCTTCCTGAATGCTCTTGATCCCGCGGCGAGGATTTTCCCGGTCAATGCCGATGTACCCGATTCGGGACATGGCCTGACCGAAAAAGGGGATGCGAAACAGGCTTTTCTTGGCCACGAACCGGAACTGATGCCCTTTTAAGGCCGCCAGCAACACCGGAATATCGAACCAGCTCTGGTGATTGACCATCAGGATATACTTTTCATCCGGATCGAAATCTCCGCGGTCCACATGCACCGTGACCCCGGCCAACCGGCAAACCAGCCCGCCCCAGAAGATACTGATCCGGTTCGAAAGATTTCCGCTACGGTCGAAAAAAGAAGCGATTATGACGACGATCGCGAAAAAAATGGTCAGCGGAACAAAGAAAAGATAGAAAGGAATAATGGACAACATGCAGCGCCCTCTCCTAATCTGTTATGATCAAAATGTAAATGCGGCCAGGAAATGATCAGGGCAAATCTGTTCTCATCAATAATCCAAATCGAAATCGAAAACGGAATCTGGAAAAACTGTGCATCACTCGGTGATTGCGCCATCTTCTTGGATATGACGTTCGATTTCGACCACGATTTCGATTTCAATACCGATCCGATGTGTCCCCCCGTTCACCCTCGTCGCTTGTAGGGCAGGATGCTGTTCAGGGCGGCGATGTCCCGCATTTCCATCTGGTTGTATTCCGAAATGGTGGATTCCATCACTCCGTGCAGCCGGGGATCGAAAAATTTGTGCAGGCTGTAATTGGGCGCGGAGACGAATCCGCGCAGCGCCTTGTGCACGCCGCCCATGCCCGGGTCAAAGAGCCGGATTCCTTTCCTAATCATCCATTCCATGGGCTTGTAGTAGCACAGTTCGAAATGCAGGAACTCTTCGTCCCGCCACGTGCCCCAGTATCTCCCGTAGAGCCGGTCCCCGTCCGTGATGAGCAGCGACATGGCCATGGGAGTAGGTTCATCCGGTTCGAAGGCCGCGATGATCAACAGGTTGTCACGAAAGGTTTTCCGGAGTCCCTGAAAAAAGGCCGGGGTCAGAAACTTGCAGCTCCACTGCCCGAACCGATCGTTGTGTCGGGCATACAGTTCGTACATCAGGGCGAAATAGGACTCCGGAATCTCCCGACCGAACAGGCATTGAGTGGTGATTTTGCGCCGGACCAGACGGTCGCGCTCCCGACGTACGTTGCGGCGCTGATTGGCCTTCAGCCCGTTCAGATACTCGTCAAAGGAAGTGAAGCCGGGATTCAGCCAGACGAACCCCTGATGCACCCAGACCTTGTAACCCAGGCTTTCCGGAATTCGCCCCCAGTTGGTGGTCACGAAGTGAAACCCGCACCCGGACACCCCGCGTCGCCGACAAAAGTTCTCGATTTCCAGAATCATGGCCGCGCTCAACTTGGCCTGATTCACGTTCCCGGCCATCAGAAAGCGATAAGCCGTGACCGGACTGAACGGACTCATGCCTACCAGTTTGGGGTAGTAGCGCACCCGCATGCTCGCGGCCAGATGGGCCCAGGCATGATCAAAGACGAACTCCCCGTCGCTGTGCGTTTTCAAATACAGCGGCGCGGCCCCGACCATCCGCCCCTGATCGTGAATCGTCAGGTGACACGGCTGCCAGCCGCTTTCAGAGCCGACGCTACCGGACGCTTCCAATAAATGCAGCCACTCCCAGCGCAAAAAAGGAACATCCCGACCGGAACACAGCCTGTTCCAGGCATCGGGATCAATGTCGGCAATAGCGTTATGCCAAATCGCGGTCAGGGTGGGGATGGTGGTCATGGGTAATACCATTTCCAATTCAACAATTCTCTTTCGGTGTCGGTGTCGGTATCGGCATCGGAATCGATATTGTTTGTATGCCAATAACCTGAGTTCGATACCGATTCCGATACCGATTCCGACACCGCGGTAAGATCACTATATCACTCCCCGCAACGCGACCACGGCCAGGACGCCGGCGAACAGGGCGGCGATCAGGTTGCGGGTCAGGATGGCGACCAGGGCCGTGATTCCGGCGGCGGCCCGTTCCGCCGGCCCGCCTTGAACAAGGTTGGGCACGACGATGGCCACCAGGATCGAGGCCGGGACATGCCGGAGAAAGGCCTCCACTCGCGGCGTGGGCGAAACCCGGCTGATCAGGAACAAACCAGCGGCCCGGGTGAGATAGGTCGCCGCGGCCATGCCCAGCAAAACCCAGAACACGCTCCAGGCTCCTCCCCAGGCTTCTCCCCCGGCTCCTCCCACGGACACCCCTAAAAAACTCGGGCTCGAAACGCCGGTCAGGGCCGCAAGGGCGAGATCAGCGTCCATGTCGCCATGCCCCGTACAGCCCCCCGGCCAGACCGCCGCAAAGTATGTACCATTTACCGGGCAGCAGCGCCCATCCGATCCAGGCCGCGGCGGCGGCTACCAGCCAGACCGGCAGGTCGTGTCGGCCTTTCCAGAAAAAAATCAACAGGCTGATGAACACGGCGGTGAACGCGAAGTCCAGGCCCCAGCGGGCCGGGTCGCTCATGGCCGTACCGAGAAAAAAAACGCTGGATGCGCCAAGAATCGTGGCCGAAAACCAGAACAGGTAAATGCACAGCCCCGCGCCCAGCAGAAACGCGGCGTCCCGTCCGCCTGAACCCATTTCGCGCATGGACAGGGCCCAGGACTCGTCGGTCATGAAGAACAACGAACCATAGGCTTTCCAAGGGGGAAGGCCGACCAGCCAATCCCTGAGGGCCGCGCCCATGAGTACGTGGCGCAGATTGACGATGAATGTTGTCAGCACGATGCCCAAAAAGGGCAGGACCGGTCCCCAGAACTCCAGCACCATAAGCTGGGACGCCCCGGCAAAGGTGGTCAGGCTCATGGCCCCGGCCTGCGCCGCGCTCATCCCGGCCTGCACGGCCAGGATGCCGAAGACCAAGCCGTAGGCGAACACGCTCAATCCCAGGGGCAGGCAGCTTTGGAAGCCGCGCCGGACGCCGGAAAGCGTGAACGTTATCGGCTGTGACGAGGAAATTGAGGGTGTGGACATGAATGCTCACATGTCCCTGGCCAGAACCATTCGGCAGGCCAGGGCGAAATCCTCGGGATAGTGGCCGACGATGCACCGGGCCTGGGCCTCGCTGAACCCGCCGGGGGCATAGGGCAGTTTGGGCAGAAAGGCGTACAGCAGACGTTGGTCCGGATCTCCGGCATCCAGGCGGCGGGAATACTCAATGCTGGTGACCATCCGCGCACCAAGGCCTTCCAAGGCCCGCTGGGCGATGAGCATGGCCTTGTCCAGGGCCGCGCGGCAGGTCGCGTCCGCCTCCAGTACGTTGCCCACCGGACGCAGCGGCATCAGTTGCAACTCGAACCCGGCGGCCTGGGCCTTGGGTACGAAGAGCAGCACGTGCTCGTCCTCATGGACCACCAAGTCCGCTTCCCCAGGACGGCCGTCGGTGCGTTGATTGGCGCGGATGGCCCGCAGATAGTCCGTGAACAACCCTTGTCCGGTCTCGACCCGATAGCGATCCACGGCGTCGGCCACCAGATCGCCGCAGGCATACGGACGAAACGTCCCGCCCGCACTCAACGCCTCGGTGATCGGCAACGAGCTTGGAATCAAGGCGTACTGCTGATGCACCTGCTGATGGGAAGCGTGGAGGCGATAGCCGCTGGGCGCGAAATCAAACCCGAAATTCCAGCCCCAGAGCGTGGCGCTGTAGGCAAGCTCCTCGCCGCGAGCCGCGGTCCGGCGGACGTGCTCCAGGGTCGTGATCCGCAATTCCTCCAGCTCTTCAGCGGTCAACCGCCGATGCCGGGGCGTGGCCAGGCCGCACAGCTCCGCCAGCCGAATGTAGGTTCGCTGATAATACAGGTGACGAAGGCCGAGAATGTCCTCCACGACCAGTTCGCGGATTCCGTACCGCACGGCGTCGTGGGCCATGTTCGCGGCGAAATGGCCCCAGGGAATGTAGCTGTTGCGGCGCAGATACTCGAATACGTGCGTGCGCCCGTCCGGACCGAAGCGAACGTCCCCCACCACCTCGCTGCCCCCCTGAACACCGGGCCGAAGAACCATGGCCACCTTGTAGGCGTCCGGCAGTCGGGGATTGTTCACCACGGCTTCGAACAGATCGTGACGATGCATCACGGGGCGGACCCGACCATCCGCGTCCTTGATGTAGCGCAACCCCGTGGGGACGGCTCCTGAAGGATCATCCGTGTCGCCAAACAACAGATCGCAGGACAGAGACGCGATGATTTGCAGATCCTTCGGGTCCGTGGACGTGACGGCCACGGCCAGGAGCACGGATTCAGGCAGAGCCGCGAAGAGCGCGGCTTTGTCCGATGATTGGACCTTGCTTCCCGCGGCGTCGAAGATGGAGTCCAACGCATCGTGCATGGATGTTTTTTCCGGCGCGGGAAGCGCGATGCAAAGCGGATCGCGGGCCTTGGCGTCGGCCCAGGAGGAATCGACGTAGGTCGTGCCCCGGAATGGAAAGGCATTGGGGATTTCGTAGATCACGGAGGCCCGGTCCACCTGGACGTCCCCGACGGGAAAGTTGCGCTGGTTGGCCACCTCCTCCCCGGTTTCGGCCCGTCCCAAGGCCTCAAGATGGTCCTCGGCCCGCAGGTTGGCCACTGTGTAGGAAGGTCGGTGGACGCCGAAGCGGAATCGACCTTCAGGGGTGATGCAGGTGCGTAATGTCATCGCGAGGGTAGTTGTGGTTTTGAACAGATTTGATTTCGATACTCACTCGTTACCTGAATCGGTATCAAAATCGTGATCGAAATCGAACATCATGTCTATAAAGATGCTTTACTCACAGCATGTTCCGATTTCGATTTCGATCGCGATTTCGATGAGAACAGGTTTGACCCGGAGGTTCGGCCCGCGGCGCGTGACAAACCAACGCCGCCTGCCGTAGGTTCCCCGCCCGAAGGAGGAGCACCATATGTCATCAAAAAAAAACATCCCCTTGCCGGAGACGTTCGGCCTGCCCCCCGGGGGCGTGGAAACTCATGCTCACCTGGATTTTCCGGACTTCGCCGAAGACCTGGATGACGTCCTGGATCGGGCCAGGGCGG
The DNA here is from genome assembly GCF_900182865.1 of Desulfonatronum zhilinae. Taxonomy (NCBI): domain Bacteria; kingdom Pseudomonadati; phylum Thermodesulfobacteriota; class Desulfovibrionia; order Desulfovibrionales; family Desulfonatronaceae; genus Desulfonatronum; species Desulfonatronum zhilinae. The sequence goes on along the minus strand of NZ_FXUJ01000017.1, from coordinate 4,631 downwards.
CCGGAGTGGCCTGGTTCGGCAACGTCTTTCTGTCGCCCGAGGCGTACCGGGCCCACCAGCCGCGATTGTCCACCATTGCCGGGATGTTCTTCACCCTGGGCATCCACCCGCACGAGGCGTCCACCGTCACGCCGGACGTCCTGGCGGACATGGCCGCGCTGTTCGCCCAAAATCAGGACCAGGATAAGGACAAGGACAAGGGGCTGCGCGCCCTGGGCGAAATCGGGCTGGACTTCTACTGGGACCGCAGCCCCAGGGACGTCCAGATTCGGGCTTTCCAGGAGCAACTGGCCCTGGCCAGGGAGCTGGATCTGCCCGTGATCGTCCACAGCCGGGAAGCCGAGCCGGAAACCCTGGCCATCCTGCGGGACCTGGGGTTCAGGGATCGCCCGCTGCTCTGGCACTGTTTCGGCCAGGGCCGGGAGTTGGCGGAACAGATTTTGGCCGACGGCTGGCATATCTCCATCCCCGGCCCGGTCACCTTTCCCAAAAGCACGGCCCTGCGAGAGGCAATCCCCCACATTCCCTTGTCCCGGATGGTCCTGGAAACGGACTGCCCGTTCCTGGCCCCGCATCCCTTTCGAGGCAAGCGCAATGAACCGGCCTATCTCTGCTATACGGCCCAAGCCGTCGCCGACCTGCGCGGCCAGCCGATTCAGGATATCTGGACGGCCTGCGGGGACACGGCCCGGGCGTTTTTCAAATTGGACGAATGAAAACGAGGATCAGTCCGTCCCCGCTCCGGCAGGCAAGGGCTTGTCCGCCCGGCCCAAAAACGTGATCCGTCGAATATTTCCGGCCGTGATTTTCAACTTGCCCCAATCCGTCAGTCCGTAGAACGCCAGACCCGGATCGATCATAAACTCTTGGGTGGTTTGATTCCGAAACAAAACCTTGGACAGGACTCGGTCGTCCTGGAGATACATCCGGGCTTCCATGATTTCGGCGAAATCCAGACTGATGTCCGCCTTTCCCGCCGTGACCGGGAGCATGGTCAGGCCGTTCATGGAAAAGTCGTGCAAGGCGAAGGAGACGTCGTCGGCGTCCACCAATTCCACCAGAAACGACCGCTCCGGCTTGGGAATTTTGGTGACCACATCCGAGTCGCCGAGCCCGCCCATCCCTAGACTCAACCAGGCCGCGACCAGCAGCACGGCCATCCATGGTGTCGTCATACGGCGACATCGTTCATTTTGCATCCCGTTCCTCCGTATCCTTTCTTGATTCCTTCCGTTTTTCCTCACTCTTCCACCCACCCGGGAACGTAACCAACTCACGAAACGTCAATTGATGGTGCGCCGTCTCCAGAAACTTCCGAATTTCCCGCTCCCGGCCCGGGGCGAAAACCAGCTTGACCACCGCCGTGTGCGGGCTCACCGTGCTCAAATAGGCCAGATTGTCCTCGGCCTCCAGAAGAAACTTCAGCAGAGAGATGCCGTCCGGGGCGAGTTGCAGGTACATGCGGCTTGAATACCGCGGAAGCGCCTGAGAGGTCGCCTGATATATTTTTTGAGGGGGCTTCCGAGAAGTCGCCCGTGGCGAAGACATGACCTTTCTCCTATCGCAACAGGCCGTCGCGGACAAGGGCGACGTGGGACGCCCCCAGTACCGGAAGCGAGGAAGTTGGAACGACTCTTGAAACATACGCGGACAAGGAGAAAAGACCATGCAGATTTTTCCCTCTTTTTCAGCCCAATCCGGTTCCTCGGCCAACACGGGGTTCGCCCTGGACGCTCCGCTGTTCAACCTCGGAAACAAAAATTTCGAAGATGTGTTCGGGGCATTCCTGCGCGACACTCGGGACGATGCACCATTCCATCCTTCGCCGGAGACGACGCGTTCGGAACACGTTCGAAGCGACGACCGGCGAAACCATCCGGAACCACCCAAGTCCGTTCACCAGGATCTTCCACGTTCCCGAGAATTGGACATGCCCGTAAACAGGGAAGATTTTGCCGAGTTGCGCCCGAAGCTGGAAGAGCTGGGCGTGGACGAGGAAACCCTGGATCGTCTTGAGGATCTCTTTGATTCCAACGAGACCGTCACGTGGCGGCAAGTCCTGGACGTTTTGCGCGAGCCGCTGAAGGAACTGGCCAATATCAAGCTCACTCCGGAGCAGGAAAAAGACCTGATCAGCCTGCTGGAAAAGATCGGCTTCACTCCGGACGACGCCCTGGCCCTGGCTGGTGACATTCTGGACAACAAACTGGACGCGGTCTTCAAGCGCATCGAGGAATTGCTTTCCAACCTGACCGGTGAAGAGAAATTTTCCTTTACCCCGGCGGAAATCCTGGCTTTGCTGCAAGCCCTGGGCCTGATGGGCGGCGACAAGGCTTCCGGGACGACGGACCCCGCTCTGGGGAAGTTTTTCGGATTGAGCGGCGAAAGTTTCGGGAATGTGGACCCAAAATCCGTGCAGGCCATGCAAGCCATTGCCGAGGCCATGAAAAAGGCCGGGATGGAAATGACGGCTGAACTACGTTCCGTGGTCCACAAGGCGCTCCGGGAAAACGCCGATCTGCTGCAAAGAGTCTCTGACGCCGCGGCCAAGGGTGAGCTGAAGCTGAATTCGGAGACCCTGGCCGCGTTTCAGAACGCTCTCAAACAGAACGCAGGCGGATCATCTCCGAACCTCGACCAAATCCTGCAGCAGGCCACGGAAAAGGAACTGTCTCCTGAGGAGCTGAAAAAAATCCTGGGCATGATCAAGGAGGCCGCGGCTGGCTCGGATCAGGATAGAAACCGATTACTGGCGGAAATCCAAAGAATTATGGCAGCTTCTGAAAACCGTGATCTCCGGATGCAGGCCGCGGACAACGGCCCCAACGCCCACCGGATGTCCATGTCAGAAGCCGTAAACGCACTCAGGGCCGCAACCTCGGAAGGGGACGGCAAAAACAACGCCAACCAGGGAAAACCTTGGCAAAATCCCAATGCCTCGAATGGTGCCAACCAGTCCGCCCAGGGCTGGGAATCCTTCTGGAACAAGGTCAGCGTCCAGGGCAGCGGCGAGGCATCCGGCGGCCTGCTCAAGGATGCCGGTCCGGACCCGCGATCCGTCCTGGGCCAGACCAACGCGGCCAACAACACCGAGGCCGCGGCCCGCAGAGTCCTGGCCAACGCCCCGGCCCCGCACCGGGCCGTCCTGAATCAGGTCCATTCCGGCCTGCTCCAGAACCTGGGCCAGGGTCGCCAGCAACTGACCCTGCATCTGCACCCCGCGGAACTGGGCAGTCTGACCGTGAACCTGAAGGTGGTGGGCAAGGAAGTCCAGGCCGTGCTGCGCGCGGAAAACCAGGAAGCCCGCCAGATCATCGCCGAAAACATGCCTTTGCTCCGCCAGTCCCTGGAGTCCCAGGGCCTGCGGGTCACGCGCCTGGAAGTTTCGACCCAGTTGCAGGACCAGAACCAGTTCACCCAGCTCTGGCAGGGCACGGACGGGCAGAAATTCCAGGAGCAAGAGGCCAATACCCAATGGGCCGCACTGGGACGGGGCCTTCTGAAAAACGGCGCGGCCGGGGGCCAGGATGCCTCGGAACAGGCATCTATTTTGCAAAATCCATCCCGAGAAGGCGGCATCAACCTGATCGCCTAGCAAAATTTTCCTCTATCCGGGAGCAAGCCCATGCCCACCAGCCCAACTTTCGCCCCACAGACCAGCAATCTTATCGGCCGCGCGGAAACCGACCACGCCCCCAACGGGCCGCGAACCGGAGATCGATCCGCGCTGGACAGAGATGCCTTCCTGCGTTTGCTGACCACCCAACTGGCTCATCAGGATCCACTGAATCCTTTGGACGACAAGGAATTCGTGGCCCAGTTGGCCCAGTTCTCCAGCCTGGAACAGATGAACAACATCGCCGAAGCCATGACCGACATGAAGGATGCCGTTGAACGGCAGGAAATGCAGGGCGCGGTTGGCTACATCGGCAAGGAGGTCATGGTCGAGGGGCGCAGCATCAGCAAGGAAGGCGCGGTGACCAGCTCCTTTGCCTACGAACTGCCGGACGTGGCCGAAAAGCTCTACCTGAACATCTTCGACAGCCACGGCAACATCGTCCGCACCGTGAACATGCCCGGACGGATGCCCGGTGAGCACCAGTTCTCCTGGGACGGCAAGGATCATAATGGCAACGAGCTGCCCGATGGCGTGTACACCGTGTCCATGGCCGCGGAAGGCAAGAACGGCGAGCCCATGATGGTCTCCACCAAATCCAGCGGCGTGGTCTCCGGGGTGGTCAATGACGGCGATTCGGTATTTCTTCGCCTTGCCGACGGACGACGGGTCAATTTCCGTGACGTCAAGGAAGTCGTGGGAACCGGCGCCGGGACGGATGCCAACGCCCTGGCCTCCCAGCTTCAGAACCTGGCCGGGAATATGACGGGAGTGAACAGTATTCTCTCGGGTATGGGCAGCACTCAGGATATGATGGGGCTTCTGAAATCTTAGTTGCGCGATAGTCAAACATTAATCTTTCCAAAGAATTAAGATAACCACCTGCACGTCCGAACTCCGGACAAGCACCAATTTAAAGGCAATACTGTTCACTTTGAATTAATTGTAGTGTACAGGTGAGCCATCTCAACCAAAGGAGGTGCGAAGATGGCTCGAACAGTTGCAGAACTGCCCA
>NZ_FXUJ01000016.1:0-106303 GCF_900182865.1 Desulfonatronum zhilinae | reverse complement strand
ACGAGATGACATTCATCACTGTGATCTACCTGATCGGAGCACCCATCAGGGAACTACTCGTTCCATAGCATTTCCACGTCCAACGTCGAAGAACCTAACTTTCCAAGGCGGCGTAAGGCCCAGGCCCAAGGCAAAAATTTCTTCAGCAAACATGGCAAGCCCTCCTGCGGAGAGGGCTACCTAAACAGATTGTGGTCAGTCAATTCCACATTAAACGTCGAAGAACCAATTGTCCTTGAACACCTCGTCAACGTTCTTGGCGTCCAGGATTCGTTCGGCCCAGAGGTCAAGTTGTTCAGGCGTGGCTTTGCGGAGGCGTTCCTGAACGTCCATGTCCGTGATGCTTTTGCCGAAGCGTTTGGTGAAGAGGCGTTGGACAATGGCTTGGCGGCCTTTTACCTCACCTACAAATTCGCCTTCGACACGTCCTTCGACGCGGCCTTCGTCACGGCCAAGATTCTTGATGTATTGTGCGAGCATGGCGGTCTCCTCGTTTTCCATGATGTCGGCGCAGATGGTCTCTTGTTCTTCCGGCTGTACCTGGGCGTAAACGTCAATAAACTCTGTATATTTTTCAAACAGCATCCGTGATGCCAGTTGATAGAGGCCCAGATAGGCGTGGCGCAAGACTTCGAGCCGTTCAGATGGCGGGTATTGCATTTTGGGCATGAGGGATCAAGGCGGGTTGGGCAATGTTATACTGAAAAAGGAAGATCACCCCCATCTACTCGGTCTTCTTGGCCCGGGTGGTTTTCTTGGCCGCGGGCTTTTTAGTCGTGGTTTTCTTGGCTGTCGTCCGTTTCGGAGCCGGTTTGGTTGAATCCGAGGGAGTTTTTGTAGCAGCTTTTGAGGCGGCTTTGTCGGCAGCCTTGGTTGCGGCCTTCTTGGGCGTGGGTTCGAAAAAGTCCGGGAGCGGGCCCTCGGTTTCCTCGAAGTCCTCGGCCACCGGGATGAAGTGGCGGCACTCCTTGACCGGGCAGGACAGGTAGTTGCCGCGCTTTTCCGTGTGGCGGCGGAGCATGATCGGGAAGTCGCACTTGGGGCAGGGCTGAGGCACCGGAGGGGCGGGCATGGCCGTGGTGCAGTCCGGGTAGCGGCTGCACGAGAAGAACATCTTGCCGAAGCGCGAACTGCGCTCCACCAGTTCGCCGGTACACCCTGCCGCGGGGCAGGCGACTCCCGTGGAGTAGGACTTGGTGTACTTGCACTTGGGGTAGGAGGCGCAGGCATAGAACCGGCTGCCGGTGCGGGCCTTTTTCAGGACCACGTCCCCGCCGCAGTCCGGGCAGGTGCCGACCTTGACCGCTTCTTCCCTGGGCAGCTTCTCGATGGTCTTGATCTTTCCGGACTCGTCCCGGGTGAAGTTGCCGGTGAACGAACAATCCGGGTACCCGGAGCAGGCCAGAAAGGCCCCGGCCTTGCCGAACTTGATCACCAGGGGTTTGGCGCACTCCGGGCAGGGCATTCCGGCGTCGATCCCCCCTTTCACGGCGGCCATGTCCTTCTTGGCCTTGTCCAGGACGGGATAGAATTCCCCGGTGAAGCCGCGCATCAGCTCCACCCAGTCCTGGCTGCCCTCGGCCACCTGGTCCAGGGATTCTTCCATCTGGGCCGTGAAATCCACGTCCATCAGCCGGGTGAAATGCGCGGTCAGTTGGTCCGTGACCACGTAGCCCAGCTCCAGGGGCACGAAGTGGCGCTCTTCCTGGGTGACGTACTCCCGGTCCAGCAGGGTGGAGATGATCTGGGCGTAGGTGGAGGGCCGACCGATGCCCTTTTCTTCCAGCTCCCGGATCAGCGAGGCCTCGCTATAGCGCGGCGACGGCTGGGTGAACTTTTGTTCCTTGAGCAGCTCCTGGAGCCGCAGTTCCTGCTTCGGGGTCAGCGTGGGCAGTTCCTGGTTCTTCTCCGCCTCCCCTCCGCCATAGACCTTGAGATAGCCGGGAAAAATCAGCCGCTCGCCCTTGGCCCGCCACTGGGTGTGGGCCGCGGCCACGGTGATGGTGGTGTCCCAGAACCGGGCCGGGCTCATCTGCGAGGCCACGAAGCGGGTCCAGATCAACTTGTAGAGCTGGTACATGTCCCGGGGCAGATAGGCCTGGAGCATTTCCGGGGTCAGGGTCACGTCCACGGGCCGGATGGCTTCGTGGGCTTCCTGGGCCGATTTACGGGACTTGAAATAGCGTTCCTTTTCCGGGCAAGAGTCCGGCCCGTAGGATTCCAGGATCAGCTTGCGCACGTCCTTGATCGCATCCGGCGAGGTGCGCACCGAGTCGGTCCGCATATAGGTGATCAGGGCCTGGATGCCCCGGTCCCCCAACTCCACGCCCTCGTACAGGCGCTGGGCCAGGGACATGGTCCGTTTGGCCGGATAGGAAAAGCGGCGGCTGGCTTCCTGTTGCAGAGTGGAGGTGATGAAGGGCGGGCCGGACTGACGCTGCCGTTCCTTTTCATCCACGGACTCCACCACAAAGGGCGCCTGGGACACTGCGGCCTCCAGCTCCCCGGCCTGGTCCGCGGAGCCGATGTCCGGCTTCTTGCCGCCCACCTTCCACAGATCAGCCTCGATCACCGCGGCGCTCTGGTCCGCCAGTTTGACCTTGAAGACCCAGTATTCCTTGGGCTCGAAAACCTGACGCTCCCGCTCCCGGTCCACGATCAGGCGCAAGGCCACGGACTGAACCCGACCCGCGGAGATGCCGCGCTTGACCTTTTGCCAGAGCAGCGGCGAAAGCTTGTATCCCACCAAACGGTCCAGAACCCGCCTGGCCTGCTGGGCGTTGAACAGATCCAGGTTCAGGGTCCTGGGGTGCTCCAGGGCCTCGCGCACGGCCCTGGCCGTGATCTCATTGAACTGGATCCGCTTGATCCGCGGATTGGCGTCCTTGATCAGCTCGGCCACATGCCAGGCGATGGCCTCGCCTTCCCGGTCCGGGTCCGGCGCGAGATAAATCTGGTCCGCCTGGGCCGCCAGCTTCTTGAGTTGTCCGACGACCTTCTGCTTGCCGGGAATCACCTCGTATTCCGGGGCAAAATCGCCCGCTTCATCCACCCCCAGCACCTTCTTCGGCAGGTCGCGAACGTGTCCCACCGAGGCGCTGACCTCATAATCCGGTCCAAGAAACTTCTTGATGGTTTTGACCTTGGCCGGTGACTCAACGATGATCAGATCTTTGCTCATAATGAGCAGGGCAAATACTCATCCCTCGGCCCCATGGCAAGTCTCGGATAACAGGTCGGAGAACCAGATGACAGGAGGACGGCGAGAGGATAGAAACCGAGGTGCCTTGCCGGGGGTGCACCTCGGGGATGCATCTCTGTTACATCTCTGTTCGCATCCGAATCCGAGTCGGAATGTGTATCCGGCAAAAACACCAATACGGAGCGTGTTCATGAAAGTTCTGATCACCGGCGCCGCCGGGTTCATCGGCTTCCATACCGTCCTGCGCCTGCTGGAGCAGGGGCACGAGGTGGTGGGCCTGGACAATATCAACGACTACTACGACATCCGGGTCAAATTCGGCCGCCTGGCCCACTCGGGCATCGCGGAGGCAGATATTGCCCTGAACCGAACGATCCAAAGCACGGTCCATCCGGGCTACCGCTTCGTGCGCATGAACCTGGAGGACGGATCGGGATTGGTGAACCTGTTCGCGCAAGAGAAGTTCGACCGGGTGATGCACTACGCGGCCCAGGCCGGTGTCCGCTACAGCCTGACCAATCCCCACGCCTACATGCAAAGCAACTTCCTGGCCTTCCTGAACCTGCTGGAAGCCTGCCGTCATCATCCCGTGGAGCACTTCGCCTTCGCCTCCAGTTCGTCGGTCTACGGGCTGAACCAGACCATGCCCTTTTCCACCAGCCACAACGTGGACCACCCCATCAGCCTCTACGCGGCCAGCAAGAAGTCCAACGAGCTGATGGCCCACACCTACAGCTATCTGTATGGACTGCCCACCACGGGCCTGCGCTTCTTCACCGTGTACGGCCCCTGGGGCCGTCCGGACATGGCCCTGTTCCTGTTCACCAAGGCCATTCTCGAAGGCCGCCCCATCGACGTCTTCAATCACGGCCAAATGCAGCGCGACTTCACCTACGTGGACGACATCGTCGAGGGCGTGCTGCGGGTGATCCATCGCGCGCCCCAGGGCAACCCGGATTGGGACGGAACCGCACCGGACCCGTCCTCGTCTCCGGCCCCGTGGAAGGTCTACAACATCGGCAATTCCCAACAGGTGGAGCTGATCCAGTTCATCGAGGCCCTGGAAGAGGCCCTGGGCAAAAAGGCCGAAATGAATCTCCTGCCGCTTCAGCCCGGCGACGTTCCGGCCACCTGGGCCGACACCACGGACCTGGAGCGCGACCTGGGCTACCGCCCGAACACTCCGGTGCGGGTAGGCATTCAGCGCTTCGTGGATTGGTATCGGAATTTTTTTCAAGTTTGATCCGGTCAGGAGTACAAGGCAGATTTCGCCTCGATCCTCAGCGGCCGTCTGAAATCGAAATCGTGATCGAAATCGAGCGCCATGTCCAAGAGGATGACGTAATCATGCGGTGATGCGCCGCTTTTTTCAATTCCAATTCCGATTCCGATTCCGATTTCGATCGCGATTTGGATTGTGAGAACAGATTGTCCTGAGGTCAGGAGTACGGGGAGTGATCCATGTCGGAAGCATATGACATCCTGGTGATCGGCGGGGGTCCGGCGGGCTATGCCGCGGCCCTGGAGAGCGCGGCCCTGGGTAGGTCCACCGCGCTGGTGGAACGGTACCTGCTCGGCGGGACCTGCCTGAACCGGGGCTGCATTCCCACCAAGCTCTTTCTCGGAGCCACGGCCCCCATTCCGGCCATGGCGGCCCAGTCACGGCTGCGGCTGGGCCAGGGGAGCTTCACCGTGGACATGGCGGCCCTGCAAAAACGCAAGGCGTCCCTGCTGGCGGCCATGCGCCAGGCCATGGCAAAAACACTGGAAACGGCGGGAGTACGGTTGATCTCCGGGGAAGCGGAACTTTGCGGGCCGACCCAGGTCTTGGTGCGGTCCGAGGACGCCGCCCAAACCCGAATCGATTTTCAGCACCTGATCCTGGCCCTGGGCTCGTCTCCAGCCTGGCCGGAAATCCTGACCCCGGACGGCGAGGCCGTGCTCAGTTCGGACCACGCCTTGGACCTGGGCAGGGTCCCGGAGTCCCTGGCCGTGATCGGGGCCGGGGCCATCGGATTGGAAATGGCCCAGTTTTTCCAGCGCATGGGCGCATCCGTGACGCTGATCGAAGCCGCCGACCGCATCGCCCCCACCGAAGACCCGGAAATCAGCGCCCAACTGGCCTCCATGCTCAAACGCCAGGGCGTGACCGTCCGGGCCAACACGACCGTCTCCGCCCTGGAACGGACGGCGGAAGGAGTCCGCGTCCGTCTCGGCCCGGAAGAGGACGTAGCGGCATCCAAGGTCCTGGTGGCAGTGGGCAGAAAGCCTAACACCCACTTTCCGGGGCTGGAAGCGATGCTCCCGGCCATGAAAAAAAACTCTTTGGAAGTGGACGAGAATCTGATGCTCAGCGAGCATATCTTTGCCGTGGGCGACTGCAACGGCAGACCCCTGCTGGCCCATGCCGCCGAGGACCAGGGCCGGTTCGCGGCCCGGTATGCCGCCGGAAAAATATCCGGCCCCTACGCGCCGGGTCCCATCCCGTTCTGCATCTACGGCGACCCGGAGGCTTTCCGGGTCGGCCCCACCCTGGAGGAGGCTCGGGCCAAGGGCTTGACCTGCACCGAATCCAAGGCCCAACTCGCCGCCAACCCCGTGGCCCAGGCCGCGGCAGCGCCTCACGGGCTGGTCAAGGTCCTCTGGCGCGACGACACCGTGATCAGCGTCAGCGCCGTGGGTCACGGCGTGCTGCACATGGTCACCGCAGCCACGATCATGGTCGGCCAAGGCTGGAGTCGGTCCCAGGCCGAAAACCTGATCTTCGCCCACCCCACCCTGGATGAAACGCTGCGCCACGCCCTGCTGGCGAATCAACAATAAACCTGACAACAGGCAACTCGCCCATATCATCAGCGCTCTCCGAAATGCATCGCCGAAAGAAGTAAAAAATACGGAGGAATACGCATGACAACATTAACTGTAACGACGAAAGGACAGGTAATCCTTCGAAAAGGAATCCTCAAGCACCTTGGTGTGGAGCCAGGCCAGAGTATCGAAGTCGATCAATTGCCGGGGGGACGGATCGAGGTCAGAGCCGCCCGACCGAACAACGGCATAGACGCTTTTCTCGGGTTGCTCTCCAATAAAACAAACAAAAAGGTGGCCACGGTAGAAGAAATCGGTGAAGCAGCGACCGAGGGTTGGGCTGGACGGCCATGAGGATCATCGCCGACACCAACGTCTTGGTTCGCTGCGTTGTCCATGACGACAAACACCAAGCAGCGATTGCGACAAAAATCCTGAAAGACGCAGCCGTGATCGCGATACCCGTTCCGACTTTGTGTGAGTTCGTCTGGGTGTTGCGCAAGGTCTACGGCGTCGCCGATGGCGATATTGCCGACGCGATCCGAGCTTTGGTCAATACGAGAAATGCCGAACTCAACCGCCCGGCGGTCGAAGCCGGGTTAGCCTTGCTCGCAGTCGGCGGCGACTTCGCCGACGGCGTTATTGCCCACGAGGGGAGCTGGCTGGGGGGCGAGACATTTGTTTCTTTCGACAAAAAAGCGGTCTCCTTGTTGACGAGCCAGGGCAAGCCCGCAATCGACCTGCTGGCTGGACGGCACAAAGAGCAGCAAGAATAATCTATGTTCCGCACCCTGACTCCCCTGGTCCTGGCCTCCGGCTCGCCCCGACGCAAAGAACTCCTCGTCGGCCTGGGACTGGATTTTTCCGTACACCCGGCCCTGGCTCCCGAACCGGCCTTCATCCCCGGAACCGACCCAGAAGCCTTTGCTCTGGGCGCGGCCCAGGCCAAGGCGCGGGAAGTTGCGGCGTTTCAGCCGGGGGCCGTGGTGCTGGCCGCGGACACCATCGTGGTCCTGGGGGGGGACGTGTTGGGCAAGCCGGTGGATTCCCGGGAGGCCCTGGCCATGCTGGAACGGCTGGCCGGGCGGGAGCATGTGGTGATTACGGGCTGTTGTCTGCGGTACCCAAAAAACGACGAGGAACAGAGCTTCGCCGTGCGGACCACCGTGTGGATGCAAAACTTCGGGCCGGAGGTTCTGGCCGCCTACGTGGCCACGGGAGAGCCCATGGACAAGGCCGGGGCCTACGGCATTCAGGAGCGGGCCGCCTGCCTGGTGGAGCGCATCCAGGGCTCCTACACCAACGTGGTCGGGCTGCCGCTGGCGGAAGTTGTTGAAGTTCTAAGTCGTTACGGGGTTATCATTCCAAGAAATCCCTGAAAAGTCTCCACCATGTGGATTGTCGCGTGATGGCTGCGCCCGGCAGGGCGCACCAAAAAAAAGCCGGGGCGAACGCCCCGGCTTTTTTTTGCGGTGGTGAGTGAATACGATCTATACTGATCTAGAAGTTGAAGATAAAGCCGACCTTGCCGAGCTTCATAGCCTTGTCGAACCAATCGCTACGTCTGTCGGCACCACGGGTACCCAGGTCGTCCAAGCTGACCTTGGCGTAGGCGAATTCAGCCAACAGGGCCAAGTTTTCATACATCTGCCATCTGTTGTTGAAAGTCACTTCCCAGTAGTTGTCTTCCTTGGTGAACAGATGGGTGTTGTCTTTGTGGTTGGTGCCCTTCATGAAGAAAGCAGTCAGGTCATGGGAGACGCCGTCAATGAACTGAATTTTCTTCAGCCCGGCACCCAAGGCCACGGAACCAACCGCGCCCTCAGCGTTCTGCCAAACATCCCACAAGTTGCCCGTTCCAGCGAACTCCATCCCGGCCAGCATGTAACGGAAGTAGCTGTCACCGGCCATGGTTGTCTGCTGACCAAAGCCAACGCCGGGGCCGAAAGCGCCGCCGTAGGTTTCAATCGTGGGCATGCGCTTGGAGTCGCCGCCGGTGGCGAAGTCTTTATCTTCACCGGATTCGTACCAACCGAACACAGTGGGGGTCATCATGTCCATGGCATAATCCACGGCCAGAACGGCTACCCAACCAGACTGCTTCACGCTCGGTTTGTCGTTCCACTTCATGGTCCCGTAGTTCAAATCACCCTTGATGCCGATGGGATTGAGCATGGACACGTCGAAATTCAAGCCAAAATGCATCATGTTGGCATTCTTGTCGGTACCGGTGAAGTCCTTGCCCCAGCGAGTATAGGCGGCAAAGGGATTCAACTTCAGGCCGTCCAGGGTCACGGGCACAACGGCCACGAAGGCATCAACTTCATCATCCCACTTCTTGGTGATGTCGTCGGGGTTGGCCGTGTCGTGATTAAAAGCACGGACCCAGCCCAACGTCAGGCCAGCCATGTCTGAAAAAGGAACGCCGACCAGGACGCCGGTGCCTTCGGATTCAAGGATGTGAGATCCCATGGTGCTCGGCAAAGCGACAGGCTGACGTCCAGCCTTCACATTGACGGGGGTACCGGGGAAATTAAAGTCAAGATAGGCGAAGCGGGTCTTGATGTTGTTGCTTCGTCCACCTGCGCCAAGGTCAAAATTATCGGCACCCCAACGGGCATTGCCGATTTCCATCTGCAAAACGCCCTTGAGGTTTTCATTGGCGACGAATTCAAACTGGGTGCGCATCCGCTGCAGAGCATCAAACCGATCATACTCAGCGCGGTCCTTATTGGCGGAACTCTGCTGAATCGCGCCGAAATCCCAGTTGTCGAGGTAATTGAAGTGAACCCGCCACCAGCCTTTAGCCTTCAATTCGATGGCGGAAGCCATGCCCGCCGTACCGAGAATGAACGCGACCAAAACGGCCAAACAAACTAATCTTTTCATACCTTCCTCCTTTTGCGATCCCAAAGAAAAAAAATCGTATCCACCCATACCGCAACGAAGACCACCTTCGTCAGGTCGGAAACCTTCTATGCCCGCCCGGACAAAGTTGTCAAGTAAAAAAATCATTTTTTTGACGGAAAATAAAATTTTTTTTACCCGCAAAAAAATTGAACTCGCTCTACTCAGAAAAAACTCGAGAGAGGAAGCGCATCTCCGTAGGGGCACGGTGCGCCGCGCCTCTACTCTTCACGCTTCTCCGCCTCCCCGGGAAAATGCCCTAACCCTATATAAATATAGTGCGCGCCGGAAAGCACCGTGCTCATGGTGACCGTGAGCACGAGAAGCTGAATCAACCCCGTCCAGGGCAGAGCAAAGGAGTACTTGGTTAAAACGGCGACAATCAGCACGATTTGTCCGCAGGTGTTGAACTTGCTCAACCACGTCGGGTGAATCCGCGACCGGACGTCCACGCCCCAGAAGTGCAGCAGGGCCATGCCGCCGATGATCATCATGTCCCGACTGATGACCAGCACGGCCAACCAGCTCGGCAGCAGTCCCACGAATCCGAGGCAGAAGTACGCCGTGATCAGCAGCAGCTTGTCCGCGATGGGGTCCAGCAGGGCACCGAGTTGCGACCGCTGTTTGAGCACCCGGGCCAAAAATCCGTCCACTCCGTCGCTCACTCCGGCGATCAGAAAAATCAGCAACGCCGCGCCGAACCGCTGATCAATGAACATCATCACGAACACCGGAACGAGAACGATCCGGAATATGGTGATGACATTGGGGATGGTCCAGTTGCTGGATGGGCGCATGGATCTGCTCCGATCTCTCAGCTTTTCATGTTCACGTGCTGCAAGGGTACGTCGAGTTCCTGATCGTCCATAAGCTTGATCACGGCCTGCAAATCATCAATCTTCTTGCCGGTGACCCGAACCTGCTCATCCTGGATCGCAGCCTGAACCTTCAGCTTTTGCGCCTTGATCAGTTTGACGATCTTCTGGGCCGTATCCTTGGAAATGCCTTCCTTGATCAGGATGTCCATCTTTACCCGGCCCTGACTGGTGGCTTCCAGCTCTTTAAACTCCATGCTCCTGGGGTCCAGTTTGCGCCGGGTGAAATGCACCTTGAGCAGGTCCTGGATGGCCCGCATTTTCATCTCATCCCCGGTGACCACATGCAGAACTTTTTCCTTGCGATTCAAATCCAGGTCCGTTTTCACGTTCCGGAAGTCAAACCGTGTGTCCAGCTCCTTGCGAACGTTGTTCACGGCGTTGTCCACTTCCTGGAGATCGACTTTGCTCACAATATCGAACGACGGCATTCATGTCCTCTCTTCTCATTTTCATCGTTAAGACGGAGCGCTGCAGCTACCCCGCGGCCCCGCAGCATTTCTTGTGTTTCTTGCCGCTGCCGCAGGGGCAGGGGTCGTTGCGGCCGACCTTGGGCTGGTCCCGGCGCACGGGTTGTTTGGCCTGGGCTTGCTGCTCCGAGCCGGAGTATTGCAGTTTCTGGGGCTTCTCTTCGTGCTGGAACTGTTCCTCCCGGACAACGTTCAGGCGCAGGTGACACAGATTGCGCAAGGTATGTTCCTTGATCAGGTGCAGCATGGTCTGGAACAGCTCGAAGCCCTCGCGCTTGTACTCCTGCTTGGGGTCTTTCTGGCCGTAGCCGCGCAGGCCGATACCGTCGCGCAGGCCGTCCATGTTCAGCAGGTGCTCTTTCCAGTCCCGGTCCAGGCTGTCCAACAGAAAATAGCGGAGAATCTCCAGGTAGTGTTGCGGGGCGTCGGTCTTGAGCTTGTCCAGCACGCCCCGAATCAGCTCCACGGTTTCGTCCTGACTGGGCAGCTTGTCATCAGGCAGGGGATGGACCCGCCCCAGCCCGAAAATCTCGCCCAGCCGGGTCCGGACTTCCTGACGGGCCTCGTCGTCAGCGTCCTTGTCCTGCACCGGGGTGTAGACGTCCTCCACCAGGTCCTGCACGAAGGACTCGACCATTTCTTCCAGGTCCTTGCTGGCCATGATCTCCCGGCGTTGGGTGTAGATGACTTCCCGCTGCTGGTTCATCACGTTGTCGAAGTCCAGCAACTGTTTGCGGATTTCGAAGTTGTGGGCTTCCACTTTGCGCTGGGCGTTTTCGATGGCCCGGGAGACCATCCGGTTCTCGATGGCCTCGCCTTCCTGCAATCCCAGCCGCCCCATCAACCCCGCGATCTTGTCCGAGCCGAACAGCCGCAGCAGATCGTCGTCCAGGGCCAAGTAGAACCGAGAGCTGCCCGGATCGCCCTGACGTCCGCTCCGTCCGCGCAACTGATTGTCGATACGTCGGCTTTCATGGCGCTCCGTGCCGATGATGTGCAAACCTCCCAGGTCCACCACGCCTTCGCCGAGAACGATGTCCGTCCCGCGACCGGCCATGTTCGTGGCAATGGTCACCTGCCCGCTATGACCGGCCAGGGCCACGATCTCGGCCTCTTTTTCGTGGTTCTTGGCATTGAGCACGCTGTGCGGAACCCCGTGGCGCTTGAGCAGCTTGGCCACGATTTCGGACTTTTCGATGGACACCGTGCCCACCAGGACGGGCTGCCCCTTATGGTGCAGGTCGCTGATCTCCTGGGCGATGGCTTTGTACTTGTCGTCCTGGGTCTTATAGATCATGTCCGGGTGATCTTCTCGGACCATGGGTCGATGGGTGGGGACGGACGCCACGTCCAGATTGTAGATTTCCTTGAACTCCACGGCCTCGGTGTCCGCGGTCCCGGTCATCCCGGCCAGCTTGTCGTACATCCGGAAGTAGTTCTGGAAGGTGATGGAGGCCAGGGTCTGGTTCTCGGCCTGAATCTTGACGTATTCCTTGGCTTCCAGGGCCTGGTGCAGCCCGTCGCTGTAGCGGCGACCGGGCATGGTTCGGCCGGTGAATTCGTCCACGATGACCACCTGCCCGTCGCCCACGATGTAGTCCACGTCCCGCTTGAAGAGATAATGGGCCTTGAGGGCCTGCAGGATGTGGTGCTGGAAGCGGATGTTTTTCGTATCATAGAGGTTTTCCAGGCCGAGCAGTTCCTCGCAGCGCATCACCCCCTCGTCCGTGAGCAGAATGGCGCGCAGCTTCTCGTCCACCGTGAAGTGCTCTTCCTTCTTCAACTTGGGAATCAGGGCGTTGATCTGCATATACAACCCTGTGGAATCCTCAGCCGGACCGGAAATGATCAGCGGTGTCCGGGCCTCGTCGATCAGGATGGAGTCCACCTCGTCCACGATCCCGAAAAACAGGTCCCGCTGAACCAGGTGCTCCATCCGGAACTTCATGTTGTCCCGCAGATAATCGAACCCGAACTCGTTATTCGTGCCGTAGGTCACGTCGGCGTTGTAGGACGTTTGCCGCTCGGGGTCGGTCAATCCGTGGAGAATCACCCCGACCTCCAGGCCCAGGAAACGATAAATCTGCCCCATCCACTCCGCATCGCGGCGGGCCAGATAATCGTTGACCGTAACCACATGCACGCCCTTTCCGGCCAGGGCGTTGAGCACCACCGGCAGAGTCGCGGCCAGGGTCTTGCCCTCACCGGTCTTCATTTCGGCGATCTTCCCGTGGTGCAGCACCATCCCGCCGATCAACTGGGCGTCAAAATGGCGCATCTTCAAGGCTCGCCAGGAAGCCTCGCGCACCAAGGCGAAGGTCTCGGGCAACAGATCGTCCAGGGTGCGCCCGTTCTGAACCTGCTCCTTCCACTCCCGAACCTTGATCGGGAAGTCGTCGTCCCCAAGGCCGCGCATCTGTTCTTCGTGGCCGTTAATAGTCTGCACCATCGGCTTGAGCTTTTTCAGGTATCGCTCATTTTTAGAGCCGATTACTTTCTTGACGATAAAATTGAACATGCATTTCTCCTTAGTATTCCTCGAAAGCCCTGGACGCAGGGCATTTGTGTTCTCGAAGCAAGGGCACTCTGGATCGGTATCGAAATCGAAATCGTGATAGTGATCGCAATCGGAAAGTTACCAGAAATCGATTTCGATCACGATTTCGATTTCGATGATTCCTGGCCGTAACCGCTATCACCTTTCAAACAGCTCCAACCAGTGCGCGACCTCGATGCCTTGGGGTGCCGTGGCCGCAAGTTGAACCACGCACCCGCTGCATCCGGTGGCCACGGTGAGTTCACTTTGCTCTGGCAACTTGCTCCAGCACCGGGCCGCGACCTGGGAGGACAGGTCCGGCGCGCTGAGTCGCATCACGCCGCCCATCCCGCAGCAGGCGTTTTCGGCCTCGGCAATCAATCGTGTCGCGAATACGCCGCGCAAAAAAGCCTCATCCGGATCCGGGATCGGGGCGTGACAAGGGCGATGATAGAAAACCTCTCCGCCTCCCACGGACCGAAAATTCTCCGAGACGAGCAGGCCGCTCAACGGCTGGACGGCCGCTTCCCAAGACAGCCGTTCCCGATCGTCGAGAAACAGGTCCGCCGCCTTCGCGTACCCGCGCAGGGCCGTGGTGCAGGTGGCGCAGATGGTGAGCAGCCTGGGTCGTCCCAGTTCCCGCCACAAGGGCACGTTCCGGGCCCGCATTTCGGCGTTCAAACCGGGTAATCCTGCCTGAGCCACGGTAAAACCGCAACATTGCCAATCCGGAAAGCCGTCCAATCCATCACCCGCCATCCCCAGCATCCCCGCCGCGTTCGCCACCCACCAGGGTCTGGCGAATCGCGCCGTGCATCCGGGGAACAGCACGGTGTTCCCGGGCAAAACAGCTTCGTCGGCAACCCGCCCAAAGCCACCGGACGTCCGCTCCCGAGAAGGCCGACGCACCATGGCCCGCGGCGCATCCATCATCCCGGCACCGAGTTGTTCCGGAAACAGCCCCGCCCAGCGGCCTGCCAGCGGCCACAGACGCCTAGCCTGGGTGATCCAGGTTTTCCAGACCCAGGCCCGCCATCCCGGATGACCGGCCTTCACCTCCCGCAGCAGTTCCGGCAGGTTTCGGCCTTGGGGACAACCATCCGCGCACCGACCGCATCCCAGACACAGCCCCAGCAGCTTGCCGGCCGCGGCCGGATCATGGAGATTGCCCTCCTCCAATGCCTGGCGGATCAAAAAGGACTTGCCCCGAGGGCTTAACTCCTCTCGCCCCGTGGCCGCGAACAACGGACACACGTCCAGACACTTGCCGCAAAGGATGCACGGCCGCATCGAAGCCCCCGGCTCCGTGGGGCATGGTGTCGCGGTATTGGCGTGACGTTTTTTTTCTCTCATCGTAATCGAAATCGCAATCGAAATCGCAAAGTCGCCAGAAATCGATTTCGATCACGATCACGATTTCGATTGCGATTTCGATCCAGAGCGTCGGCGGCTCGGGAAAAACCTGCCTTGGCGCAATTATGAAGGAGTGTGGACAACGGGAGACTCAATACGCCTTGCCCGGGTTCATGATGCCCTTGGGATCGAAGGCGCGTTTGATCAGGGAGAACAGGCCGCGCTCCACCGGGCCGACCTGCCGATGCAGCCAGCCGCGCTTGGTCAGGCCCAGGCCGTGCTCTCCGGAAAGAACGCCGCCCAGGCGGAGCACCAGTTCCAGCACGGCTTCCCGGGCCTGGAACGCATGCTCTTGCTGGTTCTCATCCGAGGCGTCGTGCATGATGTTCACGTGGATGTTGCCGTCGCCCAGGTGACCGAAGGTCAGGATCGGCAAATCGAGGGCGCGACCAATGCCCCGAATGCCAAGAATCCCCTCCGCCACCTTGCCCCGGGGGAGAGAGACGTCTTCGCTGATCTTGTCCGGGGCCAGGCGGAAGGAAGCCGGATTGATCAAGCGTCGCGCCTCCCAGAGCCGTTCCTCGGCCACGGGGTCCCGGCCCTCCTCCACGAAGACCGGAGCATGTCCCTCCAGGGCGCTCCGGATCAGGGCCAACTCTTCCCGTAATCCTTCCGGGCGACCGTCGCATTTGAGCAGCAGGACCGCCTTGGTGGCCGCGTTCCAGGGCGGCGCGGCAATCCGGGCCACGCAGTCCAGGACCTCCTCAGGCATCAATTCCATGGCCACGGGCAGAATCCCGGCCCGGAACACGGCCCGGGACGCGGCCAGGGCGTCGTCCAGGGACCGGTAGCCGACCATCAGCGAGGCCTGAGCCGGGGGCAGGGGCAGCAGCTTCAGAGTCAGTTTGGTAAAAAAGGCCAGAGTTCCGGCGGAGCCCACCAGCAGGCGGGTCAGATCCAGGCCGACCACGTTCTTGTGGGTCCGGGCCCCGGTGTGGATCAACTCTCCGCCTGGCAGCACGGCCTCAATGCCCAGGACGTAGTCCCGGGTCACGCCGTACTTCACGGCCCGCATTCCTCCGGCACAGGTGGCCGCGTTGCCGCCCAGGGTGGAGAAGCGCACGCTGGCCGGGTCCGGAGGATAATACAGCCCCCGGTCCTGAACCTGGGCCTGGAAAGCCCCGGTGACCACCCCCGGCTGGACCTCGGCCGTGAAATCGTCTTCCTGGATGTCCACCCGGTCCATGGCCAGACAGGACACCACCACCCCTCCGCCCTGGGGCACGCACCCGGCCACCACGTTGGTCCCCCTGGCCCGGGGAAACAGCGGAATCTCTTCCCGGTGCGCCCAGGTCAAAAGCTCCTTGACCTGCTCCGCCGTCCGGGGACGCACCACGGCCCACGGCAAAGCAAACCGCCGACTGGCGTCCGTCCCGTACACGCAGGTCGCTTCCGGCTGCTCTAAATAGTCATCACCGGGAAACTGACCGCGAAGAAAGGTGCGTTGGCTGGATGTCAAGGGCATAGGGAAGTCAGGAGTCAGGAGTCAGGAGTCAGGAGTCAGGAGTCAGGAGTCAGGAGTCAGGAGTCAGGAGTCAGGAGTCAGGAAAAAATCGTCCGGAGCAATAACCTTGTCAAGCGTATAATTACCAGCATCCCAGCATTCCAGCATTCCAGCATTCCAGCATTCTGAATTCTGAATTCTGAATTCTGACTCCTGAATACTACTCCCCCCTCACATCTCCCGGGCCAGATCTCGATCCATGGCCCGGCGTTTGAGGTCCTCGCGCTGGTCGTGGTATTTTTTGCCCCGGGCCAAGCCGATCTCAACTTTGGCCCGACCGGCCTTCCAGTACATTTTCAGAGGCACCACGGTCAGGCCCTTTTGGGCGGTCTTGGCGCTCCAGGCGTCGATCTGGTGGCGGTGCAGGAGCAGTTTGCGCGGACGCTCCGGTTCGTGTCCGGTATGCACGGCGTGGGCGTACGGGGCGATATGCACGCCCACCAGCACCGGGTCGCCGCCCGTGAACCGAACGTACCCGTCCTTGAAGCTGACCTTGCCGTCGCGCAGAGATTTCACCTCCGAGCCCATCAGGGCCAGACCGGCCTCCAGGGTTTCCAGGATTTCGTATTCGTGGCGGGCTTTCTTGTTCTGGGCGATCAGCCGGGTCCCGTCGCTTTTCGGTTTCATCAGTACCCCTCGTCCAGCAGGGAAGAATAGAACATCAGTTCACTGGGGTGGCGGCGGAAGATGCTGTCCTTGACCAGCTTGTTGTTCCGTCCCACGGTTTTGCTGGCCAGGACGTCCTTGAGCAGGGCCTTGCACTCCTCCATGGTCGCCTGGCGAATGATGTGCTTGATCACCGGCACGGCCTGGGGGTTCATGCTCAGGCAGTCCACATGCATGCCCATGAGCACCGGGATGCAGTAGGGGTCCGCGGCCATTTCCCCGCAGATGCTCACCTCTATGCCGGCCCGATGCCCGGCGTCCACCACGTACTTGATCATCCGGACCAGGGCCGGATGCAGCGGTTGGTACAGATAGGAGACGAAGGAGTTGGTCCGGTCGATGCCCAGGCTGTATTGGATCAGGTCGTTGGTCCCGATGCTGAAGAAGTCCACTTCCGTGGCCAGAATATCCGCCGTGATCATGGCTGAAGGCAGCTCAATCATGATCCCCACGGGCATTTCCGGATTGTACTTCAACCCTTCCTTCTTCAACTCCATCCGCACGCTGTTCAGCACGGACTTGACCTGGCGCAGTTCGCCCAGTCCGGACACCATGGGAAACATCAATGAAATGTTCTCGTGGACGCTGGCCCGCAATATCGCGCGCAACTGGACCCGAAACAGATCCATATGGTGCAGGCAGAATCGCACCGCCCGCAGACCCAGGGCCGGATTGGCCTCGTCCAGGCCGCCGAAGTGGTTCATGAACTTGTCCGCGCCCACATCCAGGGTGCGAAGCACCACCTTGCCGGGAAACATGATCGAGGCCAGGTCCTGGTATTCCTCCAGCAACTGTTCCTCGTCCGGCAGCGTGAGCCGGTTCAGATAGGAATATTCAGTGCGGTACAGGCCGACCCCCTCGCCTCCGTTGCCCAGCACCGAGGAGACCTCTTCCAGCAACTCGATGTTTGCGAAAACCTTGACCCGGTATCCGTCGATGGTTTCCGCGGGCAGATGGCTGGAACGGTTGATTCCGGCCTGGTACTCCTCGAACTGGTATTTCAGGTCCGTGAAGCCGGCCAGCTCCTCCTCGTCCGGCTCAATGATGATCCGCCCTTGCAGGCCGTCGATGATGATCAACTGCCCGTCCTGGATGGACTCCTCAAGATCGGCCGTGCCGACGATGGCTGGAATCTGCATGGCTCTGGCCAGTATCCCGGTGTGCGAGGTCTTGCCGCCGGTGACCGTGGCAAAGGCCATGATCTTGCCCACTTCCAGCTCCACCGTGTCCGCCGGACTGAGGTCGTGGGCCAGAAGAATGATCCGGGTGTTGATGGACCGCAGGCTGTTCCCGGACTCGCCCAACAGATGCTGCTGGACCCGGCCCGCCACCAGGCGCACGTCCTGGATTCGCTCCCGGATGTAGGCGTCCTCAATACTGCGAAAAACCGTTTCAATGTCTGCCACGGCCTTTTCCAGGGCCCACTCAGCATTCAACTGCATGTTCCGGATGTAGGTCTTGGCCGACTCCAGCAGCTTGGGGTCTTGGAGCATCATGATGTGCGAGTCGATGATCCGCGCGTGTTCCAACAGTTCCGCGGGCACGCGGCCCTGAATGTCCTCGAGTTCGGCCAAAGCCTGCGAAAAGGCCTGCTCCACGCGGGACAGCTCGGCCTGCACCTCGCCGTCCGGAATGTTCTGGCGCGGGACGTTGCGGGCCCTGCCGCGATTCAGGAAATACGCCCGTCCCAAGGCGATGCCGGTGGAGACGGGAATTCCTTGAAGTATCTGGAGAGCCACTACCGCTCCTCTTCAAAACGATTCAAAAACAACTGTTCGAGCTGCTCCAAGGCGGATTGGGCGTCCTCTCCCTGGGCCTTCAATTCCACGGCGCACCCCGGCCCCAAAGCCAGGGTCAACAGATCGAGAATGCTCTTGGCGTCCACCTCCTGCTCCTGAGAAAGCAGGGTGATCCGCGAAGAATATTTTTGGGCCTCCCGGGCCAGACGAGCCGCCGGACGGGCATGCAGTCCCAGCTCATTGGCCACGAAGACCTTCCGACTCACCACATCAAGTGTTTCCATACCAACGTCAACCTGATTTGGAGGTTTTTTTACGGGAAGCTTCTCCAGACTTTCAGCATCAACGCCCCCGTCTCCCAACTTCTAACTCCTGAATTCTGAATCCTGAATTCTGAATCCTAAACCCTGCCTCACAGCCCGCTCCAGGCGGTCCAAAGCCCGATCCAGACTGCGAGAAAGGCCAACACGAACCAGACCCTGGACACGCGCAACCGGAAATAACCAAAAGCACAGCACAGCACCGCCACGGTCCAGAAAATCCACACCCATTCCGGGCCGCCCTCGACGCGCATCTCGGCCCAGAGCCGCCACCAAAGCAGAAGCAACAGTCCGGCGTTGATCAGCTTGATGCGCTGTCCCCAGTTGATCAGGTTCCAGCGTTTCAGCCGACTCAAAAACGCGATGCCCTCCCGAAATCCACCGACAAAGGTCGCGAGCTTGAACACCTGCACGCCCAGAAAACAGCAGACCAGCCACGTCCACGCCAATCCCGTCCATCCGAGGACAAGCAGCAGCGTCAGAACCAGGACGCAAAAAACCAGGGCCGCGCCGCTGAAAAAAGAGTCGCCCAGGGCTGACAGGGTGTAGGTCGTGGTGTTCTTGACCCGTTGCAACATGGGCGGCGGCAACACTCCCCGGGCGATGTCCCGTTCCAGAGACAAGAAAATGCCCGCCAGAAGCGGCGTCCAAAAGGGATGGGTATTGTAGTGTTGCAGAGACCGACGCCGGGCTTTGCGCAACTCCTGGGAATTGCGGTGAATGACGGTCAGACCGGGCTCCAAGGCCAGCGCCAGGCCGACGTTCTGCATTCCTCGGGTGTTGTAGTTGGCACCCACGAGGTAGGTGCGCAGGAACGTGCGCAGCATGACCCGGAAGCTGAGGGAGGAGGGAAGCGTGCCAGGCGTGGTCCTGGGTGTGCTATTGGGGGTGACCATGGGGGGTGTCATGAGGTCCTCGAGGTGGGAGCGGCCCGGGCCAGGGCCATCAACCTGGCGTAGACCTCCTTGGAAGACCATCCATGAGCCCTGGCAGCGACCCGAGCGGCTATCTGCTTTGGCGGGCCGGTCAGCATCTCTTCCGACAGCATCTGGTCCACATCCACGTCTAAGGTCTTCTCCGGAGCTTCCGGCGGGCCGACGAGCACGGTCACCTCGCCGCGAGGATCCCACTCCATGTCCTGATGGCTTTCCAAACGTCCCAGAATAATCTGCTCATGCTCCTTGGTCAATTCGCGGGCCAGGCAAAGCTCCCGTGGTCCCAGGCATTCCAGGACCGTTTCCAGGGTGTCGCGCAGCCGGGAGTTGCGCTCGAAAAAAATCAGGGTGGTGGCCGCTTCGGCCCACGAGAGAAACAACCGTTTTTGATCCCCGGCCTGGCGAGGCAAAAAACCCAGGAAGGTGAACGGAGAGGGAGGAAGGCCGGAAGCGCACAAAGCGGCCACCGGGGCGCAGGGACCGGGGACCGGAGAGACCGGGATCCCGGCGTCGCGACAGGCTCGGACCAGACGGTATCCCGGGTCGCCGATCAGCGGTGTTCCGGCGTCGGAAATAAGGGCCACGTCGCGCCCCTGCTCCAAAACGCTCAGGACCGAGGGAATCCGGTCCTGTTCATTGTGCTCGAAAAAACTGCGCAGGGTTCCCTTGGGGGTCACGCCGTGGCGCTGAAAGAACAACCCGGCCCGGCGGGTGTCCTCGGCCAGAATCAGATCCGCGCCTTCCAGGACCTCTTTGGCCCGGGGTGAAAAGTCACCAGGGTTGCCAAGGGTTCCGGCCACGACCCAGAGTCTGGGGGAAGGAAAAGGCATCAGGAATGTGCTCCAGTCGGTGTCCCTGGGCGGTGTGGATCACCGCGACCACGTCGAATCGGCATGGCCGCTCCCACCAGTCGCGCCGGCTGAGATAGTAGCTGGCGGCCCGGGTCAGCTTGGTGATTTTGGAGCGGTTCACGCTCTGGGCCGGAGAGGTGCGGGGGCAAGCCCCTCGGGTTCGGACTTCGACGAACACCACGGTGTCCCGGTCCTGACAGATAACGTCCACTTCGCCGGATTGACAGCGCCAGTTGCGTTCCAGAATCTGAAACCCCTTCTCTTTCAGCAACTGAACAGCGGCATCCTCGCCGGCCTGTCCCTGTCTCAGATGCCCGGCAACCATAGCTGTTCCCGCCGAGCATCCCGGCCGGTGGCGGCCAAAACGCCCTTGAAGGTCAGCCGGTGCACCGGAGCCGGTCCGAGACGCCGCAGGGCCTCCAGGTGTCGGGCCGTGGGGTAGCCTTTGTGGATCGCCAGGTCGTAGCCCGGATGGCGGCGGTCCAGAAAGGTCAGGAGTTTGTCGCGAAAGGTCTTGGCCAGGATGGAGGCGGCGGAAACAGCCGGAACCGTGGCGTCCGCCCTGACCACCGCCTGCTGGGGCATGTCCAGGGGAACCCGATGCGGCCCGTCCACGATCAACGCTTCCGGGTGCACCTTCAGGGTGCGCACCGCCCGGGTCATGGCCAGCAGGGAAGCCCGCAGGATGTTCACCCGCTCGATTTCCCGCGGCCAAGCCAGTCCCAGGGACCAGGCCGCGGCCTGATCACGAACGGCACGGGCCAGACACTCCCGCGCCTCGGCTCGGAGTTTCTTGGAATCGGTCAGGCCGGGCAGATCGTACGACTCAGGAAGAATCACCGCCGCGGCC
The DNA here is from genome assembly GCF_900182865.1 of Desulfonatronum zhilinae. Lineage (NCBI taxonomy): Bacteria > Pseudomonadati > Thermodesulfobacteriota > Desulfovibrionia > Desulfovibrionales > Desulfonatronaceae > Desulfonatronum > Desulfonatronum zhilinae. The sequence continues at coordinate 85,227 of NZ_FXUJ01000016.1, read as the reverse complement.
ACCACCGGGCCGGCCAGGCATCCCCGCCCGGCCTCGTCCAACCCGGCGGTCAAACCGAGGCAGCGCACCGTTTCTTCACCGGCCAGGAGGCCGGAAAAGCTCCCAGACAGTCGCCCGTCCGCGGGCCGATTCGTTGGCCCGGGCATGAAACAAACCTAGTTGTCCCAGGCGTTCTTGGACTTGATCCGACTGGCCTTGCCCCGGAGCTTGCGCAGGTAGAAAATCCGGCTGCGACGGACCCGGCCCTCGCTGAGAACTTCCACGCGCTCGATGAAGGGGGAATGCAGGGGGAAAATACGCTCCACGCCGATCCCATCGGACATTTTGCGCACGGTGAAGGTGGCGTTGGTGGTGCCGCGATGCCGACAGAGCACCACGCCCTCGAACATCTGAATCCGTTCCTTGTCCCCTTCGATGATCCGGACATGCACCTTGACCGTGTCTCCGGCCTTGAACTGCGGGATGTCCATGCGCATCTGGGAATATTCGATCTTTTTCATCAAATCCATGACCACGTCTCCTTATGAATCAAGTAAATGTATTTGCGTCCGAACAAACTCTCACTTGCGCTCAATGTATCACAAAGAGCCAGTGCATGATCGGGGTCGAAATCGCAATCGCAATCGCAATCGAACAAACAATGAAACCATGAAACTCTTTCGATACCGATTTCGATTTCGATTTCGATCCTGACGACAATACCAAGTTGAACCAATACTCCATCTTCGAAAGCAAAGAGAAATAAACCGGACCGGACATCAGCCGTCGTCGCCCAGAATCCGGTCCAGCATAATGGCCGCGGCGGCGCGTACCGAAAGATGGTTGTAGTCGCTGAAACAGCGCACCGGGCGCAGTGTTCCGACGCAGTGTTCCAACACCTCCGGGGCCAGCCCGTACCCCGTGCCCAGGACCAACAAGACCGGCTGGTCCTCCAGCAGGTCGCGGGCTTGAGGATAGGTCATGCTCCCCGCGCCCCGGGCCGAAGTGGCCACCAGCACCGGCCGCTTGCCACAGCGTTCGGCCACCGCGTCCACGGCCTGTTCCAGGCCGTCCACGACGCGCACCAAGCGCAGCGCCTCTCCCCGATCCGGGTTTGCCGCGGCCCCCGGCCCGCTCAGCCAGTGGTCCAGCAGACGATCGGCCAACTGCTGTTGGTCCCGCAAGGGGGTGCAGATGAAATACCCCCCCAAGCCGTACGTACGAGAACAGCGGGCAATATCGTGGATGTCCAGATTTGTCAAAGAAACCGCCCCGCTCTGCCCGAACTTGTTCAGGACCGGAGCATGGACCAGGGCCAGGAAACAGTTTCTGGCCGCCCGTCGCCGTTCCTTGACCAGCTCCCGCAAGGTCCGGACGTCTCCGGCCTCCAGCGCGGCCCTGGGCAGCAGGTCCGGGCGCGACTCCAGGGTGGTCCGCAGGGCCTCATCCCGCCGCCAGGCCGCGACCTTGGCATGGTCCCCGGACAGCAAAATCTCCGGCACCCGCAAATCTTCAAAAACCTCCGGCCTGGAATAGTGCGGATACTCCAGCAGGCCGCGCACGAAACTTTCGTCCGCGGGAGACTCCTCATGCCCCATGAATCCGGGCAAGAGCCGGGAGACCGCTTCCAGGACGTGCAGGGCGGGCGTCTCCCCGCCATTGAGGACCACGCCGCCCACGCTGACCTTTTCCAGGGGAAACAGGGACTCCAAACGGTGGTCGATGCCCTCGTACCGTCCACAGATCAGGGTCACGACCGGTTCTTCGGCCAGGGAAGCGGCCAGGGCGTGATCCAGTGGGCGGCCCTTGGGGCACAGCAGGACCATCCTGCCGGGCGCTTCCCCAGGTACTTCCAGGGACCGCAGGGCAGCAACCAACGGCGGCAAGGTCATGACCATGCCCGGCCCGCCACCATAGGGCCGGTCGTCCACACTGCGATGCCGGTCCACGGCGAAATCTCGGGGATTGATCAACCGAACCGTGACCGTCTCCTGCTCCAGGGCCTTGCCCAGCAGGCCACAGTGCAGGGCCGAAGCGAAAAACTCCGGAAAAAGCGTGACAATGTTGAACCGCATGCCGCCATCCTGGGAAAGAGTATCCCAACGAATCACAAAACTCGGGATATCCGTGTACGTGAACCTTCACGTGCACGTTAAGGATTACGACTCAGGAACAAGGAATCGCTTCCAAGTCCCTCCGAATTCAGAATCCTGAATCCTGAATCCTGAATTCTGAATTCTGAACCCTAACCCTACCCTTCTTCCCCCAGATACAATTCCAACAGCCCAGGCGGCGGATCGATGCGCACCGTGGCCGCGGCCAGGTCCACGTCCAGGACGAAATCCTGGTGCGCCGGAAAGAGTACTTCCCGGCGCGACCCGGTCCGGATGCTCCAGATCTCCTGGCCGACTCCGGTACCGGCACCGGCACCGAAGTTGACGTTCTCGATCCGGCCCAACACCTCGCCGGAAGGCAGCAGCACCCGCATGCCGATCAGTTCCTGAATGAAAATGTCCTCATCCGAACGATCGGGCAGATCCTCGCGGCGCGCCAGCAACTCCGCCCCGCGCACCTGCTCCACTTCATCACGCCCCTGGATCTGGTCCAGGCGCAGCAGAAGCCGTGCGTTGTGCATTCTCCAGGAGGTCACGGCCACGGGACGCGGACGTTCTCCGGGGGCACCGCGCAGGTACAGGCGTGGGACATGGGCAAAAAAATCAGGGGAGTCCACGTGCACTTTGACACTGAACTCCCCTGCCAAACCGTGCGGCTTGATCACTTTTCCGACCAGGACCAACGCTTGCCCGGACATCGTGAACCCGCCTACTCGATGATTTCCAGCACCACCCGCTTGTCGGCCTTGGCCGAGGCGGCGGCGAGAATCGTACGCAGGGCCTTGGCCGTCCGACCCTGCTTGCCGATCACCTTGCCCAGATCTTCCTTGGCCACGCGCAGCTCCACCACGGAAGACTGCTCGCCCTCCACCAGGGAAACCTGCACGGCCTCGGGCTGATCCACCAAGGACGTGGCAATGTACTCGATGAGTTCCTTCATGCCGTCTTCACTCCGTAAAAGCTCATCGCCGTGGAACAGCTCAAAAAAACGCAAAGGCCCGCGACGCTTGAAACACGCGGCCGGCGGGCGTTTATCAACGAACTGTTAGGCCTGGGCTTGATTGAAGCCCACCCTGGCCAACAGCGAACGAACCGTGTCCGTGGGCTTGGCGCCCTTGGCCATCCATTCGCGGACCTTGTCGGTGTCGATCTTCAATTCGTTGGGCTCTTTCATCGGGTTGTAGTAGCCGAGAAAATCCAAAGCGCGGCCGTCGCGGCGGGTTTCGCTGTTCAGGGCCACGATGCGGTAAAACGGCTTCTTCTTGGAGCCCATCCGGGTCAGTCTGATTCTCATTGCCATTGCTGCGTTCCTCTCTTCAAGTTGATCTGAAATGGTGTCGTGAAATGGGGGCGTGGATTGCGCCGGTGATCTCAGCGGCGTTTTTTCTTGCGCCGTTCCTTTTTCTTCTTGGTCGCGGACTTGGTCCCGGTTTTCGGCATGCCAGCGGGAAGCCCCAGGCCACTCGGTCCGCCCGGCCCGCCCAGACCGCCGGGCAAGCTCAGCCCTCCGGGGCCGGAGGGCATCTTCATGCCTCCAAGACCTCCCCCGCTGGTCATTTTCTTCATCATCTTCTGCATCTGTTCGAAATTTTTCAACAGCGCGTTCACATCCTGGACTTTTACGCCGCTGCCTTTGGCCACCCGGAGCTTGCGGTTCGCGTTCATCACCTTGGGGTTCTTGCGCTCCCCCGGGGTCATGGAGTTGATGATCGCCTCCATGCGGCCCATCTCTTTTTCCGGCATCTTCATCTCGCCAAGCTGCTTGCGCAGGTCGCCCATGCCCGGAATCAGCTTGAGCATCCCCTCCAGGGAACCGAGCTTGCGCAACCGGCGCATCTGGACGCGAAAATCCTCCAGGTTGAACTCGGCCTTCTGCATCTTTTTCTGCAGGGCTTCGGCTTCATCCTGATCTATGGAGCCCTGGGCCTTTTCAATCAGCGAGAGGATGTCGCCCATGCCCAGGATGCGCGAAGCCACGCGGTCCGGATGAAAAGCCTCCAAGTCGCTGACCTTTTCGCCCATGCCCACGAACTTGATCGGCTTGCCGGTCACGGACTTGATGGACAGGGCCGCGCCGCCACGGGCGTCGCCTTCCATCTTGGTCAGCACGATGCCGGACAAATCCAGAAGCTCATCGAATTTGACCGCCACGTTGACTGCGTCCTGACCGGTCATGGCATCGGCCACGAAGAGAATTTCCTGAGGACTCAAGGCCTGCTTCACGGCCACCAGCTCATCCATCAGCGGCGCATCGATGTGCAACCGCCCGGCCGTGTCCACCAGGAGAACGTCCAAGCCCTTGAGGGCCGCCTCGTCCCGAGCCTGGAGGCAGATGTCCACGGGCCGCATCTGGGCGGTGGAGGCAAAAGCCGGAACGTCCAGTTGGGAGGCCAGCTTGTGGAGCTGATCAATGGCGGCGGGGCGGTAGACGTCCGCGGGGACCAGGAAGGGAGAACGCTTCAGACGGCGCAGGTGCAGGGCCAGCTTGGCCGCGGTGGTCGTCTTTCCCGAGCCCTGCAAACCGACCAGCATGATGACCACCGGCGGCTTGCCCTGGAGTTGCAATCCCAGATGCTCGCCGCCCAGCAAGTCGACCATTTCATCGTGGACGATCTTGACTACCTGCTGACCGGGCGTCAGGCTGCCCAGGACGTCCTGGCCCATGGCCCGTTCCCGGACCCGTTCCACGAAGTCCTTGACGACCTTGAAATTGACGTCCGCTTCCAGCAAGGCCAGACGCACCTCGCGCAAGCCTTCCTGGACGCTCTTCTCATCCAATCGGCCGTGACCGCGGATTTTTTTGAAGACGGATTGCAGACGATCCGCTAAACTGTCGAACATGGGGTATCCGGACTTGAGGCTTCAAGAAACAAAACGAAAACGTATGCCACTATCCGAGAGCCGGACCGGAGTCAACCGCCCATGAAGCATCTATCAGGGGCAGATTTGTTCTTGAGCCACAGGTGCTCTTGATCGGTATCGAAATCGAAGCCGTGATCGAAATCGATTCCTGGCAACTTTCCGATTTCGATAGCGATTTCGATTTCGATGATCGCAGGCCCACACTGGGAATCCCCGTGGACACACTACAACCTACTATTCTGGAATTATAATTTTTTACAGAGAACAAAAAAACCTGAAGCATTCATTAATTTAGACGGATTCGTCCTGCCGTTTTTGTAATCCGACCTTGCAAAAATGCACGTTTTTTGAAAGATTCCCAACGCGCAAGAGTTCGACGCGGAACCCGGCGAAACCAAGAACATCTATGAAAACCGCTGGATTCCAACCATGGCACAGCCGTTGCTTGTGGTGCTTTTCGTCGCCGGATTCCGCGCACGGCAACCCGGCAGTCAGACCCGGCGACCGCGTTCGTCGCCCAGGCCCTCACCCCAAAAAGCTTCCGTCTGGAGGAACCCATGCTCAAGACCCTGTCTTCGCTGTCTTCCCGCATCACCCTGTGTTTGTCCGCGCTGTGCCTGTTCTTTTTTCTGGCCGCATCCGCCTCGGCCCAGACCCCCATCCGCTTCACCCTGGACTGGAAGTTCGAGGGGCCCATCGCGCCCTACCTCCTGGCCCATGCCCGCGGCTACTTCGCCGAGGAAGGGCTGAACGTGACCATCGACTCCGGAACCGGCTCGGCCGGAGCCGTGAACCGGGTCGCATCCGGGGCCTATGATGTCGGCTTCGCGGACATCAACGCCATGATCGAGTTCAACGTGAACAACCCGGACCAGGCCCTGAAGGCCGTGTTCATGATCTACGACCACCCGCCCTTCGCCATTTTCACGAAAAAGGAAAGCGGCATCCAGACCCCGGCGGACCTGGCCGGCAAGACCCTGGGCGCGCCGGTCTTCGACTCCCCGCGCAAGACCTTTTCCGCCTTTGCCGCGGCCACCGGCCTGGATGCCGATGCCGTGAACTGGACCTCCATGGACCCGCCCCTGCGCGAACCCATGCTGCTGCGCGGCCAGGTGGACGCCATCTCCGGCTTCTACTTCACCAGCCTGCTCAACCTGGACAACCTGGGCATTCCCGCCGACGAACTGACGGTCTTTCTGTATCCGGACTACGGCGTCAATCTGTACGGCAACGCCATCATCGTCTCCCCGCAACTGGCCGCCCAGTCCGAAGCGGTCAAAGGTTTCCTGCGCGCCGTGGTTCGAGGCTGGGCCGAAACCCTGGAAGACCCCGCCGCAGCCATCGCCTATGTCCGCGAACGGGACGGGCTGATCGACGTGGACCTGGAAACCCGGCGCCTGAAGCTGGCCATCGAAACCAGCGTGGCCACGGACTACGCCGCGGCCAACGGCATGGGCGACGTGGACGACGAGCGCCTGGTCAAGGCCATCGCCGAAGTGGTCAACGCCTTTGGTCTTTCCACAACGCCCGCTCCTGAGGCTGTTTTCGACCGATCCTTTCTGCCCGATCAAGAAACCCGGTCCATCTTCTAAAGGGCGATTCTTCAATCCATGACATCGCAAGCAGATCACGCGGACCCGCACGGCCAAACCGGCCGTGCGGGCCTGTTCGTTGAAATAAAAGACGTTGACCTGGCCTATGGCGAGGACGCCGAGAGCCTGGCCGTCCAGGGGCTGAACCTGGATATCCGCGAAGGGGACTTCGTGGCCGTGGTCGGCCCGTCCGGGTGCGGCAAATCCACCCTGCTCAAGCTGGTCACCGGCCTGATGCCCCCGACACGGGGCGCGGTCTTCGTGGACGGCGACCGGGTCGGCGGCACGCTGTCCTTCGTGGGCATGGCCTTCCAGAACCCCACCCTCCTGCCCTGGCGCGACACCCTGCGCAACATCATGCTCCCCCTGGAGATCGTTGAGCCCCACCGGAGCCGACTCCGCAAGGAGAAGCCCGCCTATCTGGAACGGGCCCGCAACCTGCTGCGGACCGTGGGCCTGGCGCCCTACGAATCCAAGCAACCCTGGGAACTCTCCGGCGGCATGCGCCAGCGGGCCAATCTCTGCCGCGCCCTGATCCACGATCCCCGGCTGCTGATGCTGGACGAGCCCTTCGGGGCCCTGGACGCCTTCACCCGTGAGGAATTGTGGTGCGTGCTGGCCGATCTGCGCCGCGCCAAGCAGCTCACCGTGGTCCTGGTGACCCACGACCTGCGCGAAGCCGTGTTTCTGGCGGACACGGTCCACGTGATGAGCAGCCGTCCCGGACGCATCGTCCACAGCCGCCGCGTGGACCTGCCCGGACCACGCACCCTGGAAACCTGCTACGAACCGGCCTTCGTGGACATCGTCCACGAGCTGCGCGGCCACATCGAACGCGTGCGCTGCGACGGCCCCCAAGGAATCGCCGATGTCCCCACTGCGTAAAAACCTGGAACGTTTTTCCCCGGTGATCGTCACCGTGGCCATGTTCGTGGCCTGGGAAGCCGTCTCCCGGCTGGCCAAAATCCCCAGCTACATCCTGCCTCCGCCCAGCGAGGCCGTGATGGCCGGATACGAGTTCGCCGGCCCCATCAGCAAGCACGCCTTGCAGACCCTCTACACCACCCTGGCCGGGTTCGGCCTGGCCGTGGTTTTCGGCATGCTCGTGGGCGTGATCATCGGGTCGTCCAAACTGCTCTACCGGGCCTTTTACCCGATCCTGATCGGCTTCAACTCCGTGCCCAAGGTGGCCCTGGTGCCCCTGCTGGTGATCTGGTTCGGCATCGGCACGGTCCCGGCGATCATCACCGCCTTTCTGATCTCCTTCTTTCCCGTGGTGGTCAACGTGGCCACCGGCCTGGCCACCATCGAGCCGGAGCTGGAAGACGTGCTCCGGGTCCTGGGGGCGTCCAAGCTGACCATCCTGCTCAAGGTGGGCATCCCCAATTCCATGCCCTACTTCTTCGCCTCGTTGAAGATCGCCGTGACCCTGGCCTTCGTCGGTTCGGTGATCTCCGAAACCGTGGCCTCCAACGAGGGCATCGGCTACCTGATGATGTCCGCCAGCGCCCGGTTCAACGTGCCCCTGGTCTTTGCCGGGCTGATCGTCATCGCGGCCATGGGCATCGGGATGTACGCCATCTTCGCGGCCCTGGAAAAGCGGACCACGGGCTGGGCCTTCCGGAGTTGACCGCGCTCGCAAAGGACGCTTCCATGACCGCCGACCACCCTGCCACTGCGCCGTTTCCCCAAGGCCCTTTCGTCACCCACGCCGTCTGCCGAATCTGCGGCAAGACCGTCGCCCCTCGAGACATGGGCTACGTCTGCCCCGACCACGCCGGAGAACTCGAAAACGAGGGCATCCTGGACCTGCGCTACGACTATCAGGCGGCCCGCTCCGCGTTCACCCCGGAAGCCCTGGCCCGGGGCCCCCAAACCCTGTGGCGCTACCGCTCCCTCCTGCCCCTGCCCCTGGACGCCGAAACCCCGCCCCTGGTCACGGGCTGGACGCCCCTGTACGAGTCCCCGCGCCTGGCTAGGCTGCTTGGCGTGGCCCGTGTTCTGATCAAGGACGAAACCCGCCAGCCCACGGCCTCGCTCAAGGACCGGGCCAGCGCCCTGGCCGCGGCCCAGGCTCGGGCCATGGGCCTGACCACCGTGGCCTGCGCCAGCACGGGCAACGCCGCCGCGGCCCTGGCCGGCATGGCCGCGTCCATGAACCTGAACTGCGTGATCTTCGTCCCGGCCTCGGCCCCCCAGGCCAAGGTGGCCCAGTTGCTGGCCTTCGGAGCCCGGGTCTTCACCGTGCAGGGCAGCTACGACGACGCCTTCGATCTGTGCATGGCCGCCTGCCGGGTCCGCCCCTGGTACAACCGCAACACCGCCTACAACCCCTTCATGACCGAGGGCAAAAAGACCGCAGCCTTCGAAATCGCCGAACAATCCGGCTGGGAAGTGCCGGACCGGGTCTTCGTGGGTGTGGGCGACGGCTGCATCATCGGCGGCCTGCACAAAGGCTTCGCCGACCTCAAGGCCCTGGGCCTGACCACCCGCCTGCCCCGGCTGATGGGCGTCCAGGCCGCGGGCAGCGACTACCTCCACCAGGCTTGGCACAACAACGAAGACCCCCTGACCAAACCCGCCATCCCGGCCCACACCGTAGCCGACTCCATCTCCGCCGGCCTGCCCCGCGACCGCCTCAAGGCCCTGGCCGCGGTCCGGGAAACCCACGGCGCGTTCATCAAAGTCGACGACCCAACCATCCTCCAAGCCATCCCCACCCTGGCCCGCAACACCGGCGTCTTCGCCGAACCGGCAGGCGCCGCGGCCCTGGCCGGAGCCCTTGCCGCGGCCCAGACCGGCAACCTCTCCCCCGAGGAAACCATCTGCCTGCTGATCACCGGCTCCGGCTTGAAGGACGTGGCCTCGGCCATCCAGGCTTGCTCAGACCAAAACCTTACGCCGACGGCGGTTCCTATTGGAGGTCTGGATCAGGTCTTGGAGGCATTGCCCGAAGGTTAGTTCGCTATGAAAGGAGACGTCTTGGAATGGATTCCGAGCTTTACGTTAATGGAAAATAATGCAGGTGAAACAGGCAGACACATGGATAAATACTTTTTTTCTTATCGTGCTCGCAGTTGACCGAGATTCAATTCAAAATATTTAATTACAATCAGAAAAAATGCGTAAACCTCGCCTATATAAATGGAATTTAAACAATAATACTGAGGGCTTATTGGTTTTTGCACAAGCCATAGAAGAGTTGTTATTCCACCATACATTAGACTCTTTTAAAGCCCCTGCACTTAATACACACCTTAATATTTTAGAATTACGCTTTTTAGCATTTGAAGTTTTAAATAGAAAAGTCAAACCAGGAGCACTTATCCCAATTTTAGATGAGCTCGAAAATAGAATAAAAAATGATCCGGTAATTGAAGATAGAAAGCAATTATTCCTTGGATACCACTCAAAACTCAATACATCTAAAAAGGATCCAGAAGAGTTTTATTCAACCGCTGATGCTTTACTTTCAGAAATCGACAATAATTACTGGAATGATTTGAAAAGAAAAATTGTTGATTCAATTCAAATCTCACATGAAAAGAAAAAAATTATATCATTAGCTTCTATCTTCGCAACAGAGATTGAATTGCATGGATTTGATAAACATTTTTTATATTTCATGGCATTTAACTTTTTCTTTAATGGAAACACACCTCCGAAACGTATTGATCACGCGAATTGTATACAAGATTTTTTAGCAATTTTCGATGGTGATTCTTTCGATTGGTTTGTAATTTTTCGAGGGTGTTCATCTTTTAATTTATTCAAAGATCAAGCTCAATTTTATAAATTTGAAGTGCTTGACAAACTATCTCGTGATTTTGAGTGTGGACACCACAATACAAACTATTTTGACCAAAACGATCAATTCCCTCTTTTTTTAGTATTCGATAAAATCAAAGCTAAAGATCGATTTCAGGCTAGAAAATCGTGTAATCAAAAAATTGAATCCTTTAGCGATATTTGCAAATTTCATAATCACGACACAGACTTATCGTGGCAATCATTTTGTTTGGCACGAAAAATAACTGATATTAATTTTATTCAAGTAAAGCCGCCACCAGCTCCTATAATTAGAGGTATGGCCCCGAGAATAATGTCAAAAGAAAATATTTCAAGGACTATAGACATTATGAAAGGCCACTATTTCGATAGACACTCTATTTTCCTGTTCAAAAAGGCTTTTGATTATCACCGTTCCGCTTCTGAAACAGTAGCATCTGAAAACCAATTGGTCAGTCTTTGGGCTGCACTTGAAGGATTTCTTCCACCACCAAAGGAAGATGAAGGTTTATCAAGAATTAATCAACTACTAAACTCTATACTTCCAGCATTATCCTTGTCATATGTTGAAAAAATTTTTAGATACACCTCAGTTTGCTTACTTCATGCTGGAAATAACATCAAAGACTTTATCAATGATTTCGACAACAGCAATGATTTTTTTAAAAACACATTGATATTGCTTACATCAAAAGAACTTGAAGAATTAAGAGTATGCCTATACAAATCATTAACCAACCATCCACTACTAAGATATAGATGTCACTGGTGTCATGAAAACTTTAAATCAAATAAGTCGATAAGAAAAGCAGTCACAAGCCACCGAGAAAGACTAACTTGGCACATCCAAAGAATATATATAACAAGAAACCAAATAGTACACTCTGCACAGAATTTACCGTATATAGACGCATTGATAGAAAATCTACACTCTTACTTTGACATACTTCTAGACTCTGTGATGAAGGTAGGGACAAATTCAAAAACAAAAATGAACATTCATACATCATTAAAGGTTCTTGAAATTAACGAAAAATTATATCTTGACGAACTCGAAGGAGAAAAAAAAATATATTGCCAAATAGGAAATTATAAAGAACTCCTTTTTGGCAGACAAAACCCCATGAATCCTTTCACAATAAATTAATATTTTTATTTTTAACAACATGGAAGTAAAAAACTATTCAATAATGCATTTCAAATGAATTCACAATCACACACGGATTAGTTACTTTCACTCACAAGTTGCATGACTTCAGCCCATTTACAACATCCTTCCCAAAGCCAACATTGCTTTGACCTCGCTTCGACATCTCGCTGAACCACCACCGCATCTTCCACGCTCAACGTCATTCTCCGCCATAGCTAGCCAAGTTATTCGCAATCCCGAACCCTACCCAGATAATGAGCCCCCCTTGCACCCCGCCAAAGTCCACCGCGACCGTCTCCACGATCTGACTGACCTGCCCAACATCGGGCGGGCCATGGCTGAGGATCTTCGACTTTTGGGCGTTCACCGGCCCGAACAGCTCAAGGGCCTGGACCCGCTGGAAATGTATGAACGTCTTCAGGCCGTCACCGGCAAACGACAAGATCCCTGCGTACTAGATGTATTTCTCTCCGTGACCCGGTTCATGAACGGTGAAGCGCCCCGGTGCTGGTGGGAATATACGCTGAAGCGGAAGCAAATGCTGGAATCTATAGGCTGAAATCCCGGCGAAGAGCGCCAACGGATATCATGATCGGTTCATCACGGCCTGATGTCCCTTGTCGGTCAGGCGGTATTTCTGAAGGCGGCTGTTGGGTTTGCCGGGGATTGTCATCTCAATCAGGCCATCGGCCAGGGCCGGTTTGAGGTAGCGCTCGCGGAACGATTTTCGGTCCGATAGGCCCAGGGCCAGTTGCAACGCTTCTCGGCCCACCTCGCCCTGAATCAACGCCAGCAAATCACCAACTTGGGGGGTGACTTGGGGGGCGACTTGGGGGGCGAAGGTGGTCAAGGTCTCCAGAATCATCCGCAACATAAAGGCGATGAACGGCGCGGAATCGGTCTGGCGGGTGCTCTCGCGCAAGACATGATAATACTCTTCCTGGTGCTCGAAGATCAGGCTTTCCACCGGGATATCGGCGAATAGGGAATTCCAGCGGGTCAGAATCAGACTCTGCCACAGCCGCCCCATCCGGCCGTTGCCGTCGGCAAAGGGATGAATGAATTCGAATTCGTAGTGAAAGACGGAGCTGGAAATGAGCGGATGGGCTTCGGTAGTACTCAACCAGGCGAACAGATCGGCCATCAGCCGTGGTACCCGAGCGGCGGGTGGCGCCATGTGTATCACCTCTTGACCTGACATCACTCCCACGCCACCGCGTCGGTAGCTTCCCGCTTCGTCAATAAGGCCGGACATCAAAATTCGATGCGCCTCCAGCAGGTCCTTTTCCACCCGAGGCTTCCAGGTATCGAAATGTTCATAGGCGGCCAACGCATTCTTCACCTCTTGCACCTCACGTGGTGGGGCGATGACCCGCTTGCCCTCCAAGATAGCGCTGATCTGCGCCTCGCTCAGGGTGTTGCCCTCGATGGCCAGCGAACCATGAATGGTGCGGACGCGATTGATGCGCCTCAATCGGAGCGCCCTGGCTTGGTCCGTGAGTACGGTCAGCCGCCCGACGGCCTCGCTGATTGCGGCGACCCGGTTCAGAATTTCCGGGGTGATTGTGAAGGGCGGCTGGTATTTCATGTTGCCATCCTGACTGTTTGAAATAACCGGCTCCGTTGACTCATGCCGGGAACTGGGGAAATGGAAGCAGGCCTGGAACCGATGCGAATCTCCCCAATGCGCGGTTCCTGGCCGAAATAATGACGGCTGCCGTGCTGTCCATGCTTGAGACTCCTACCCGCCCTGCATGAATTTCTCAACAGACGTTCGCCTCGCCTTCAACGACGCTGAGGAACTCCGGCCCACCCTCCCCAAGCCATTGAGGCTTGAAGCACGCTCCTTCTGCTGGTAACTACCCGAGACAGCCTGCCTGAAAATCCATCCTCACCGACTCTCGGGCCGGCTCCGCCTCGCAAGGGGCGGACGCATCAACACCAATCTCACCAACATCTTTACCGAAAAAAGGATTTCATCATGTCCGCGGCCATCGATCTGACCATCAATCAAGCCGGGCTGGACCGGGCCGTTGAGCGGGCCCGGGAGCGCGGCATCATCATTCCCACCTTTTCCCAGATGCGCGACCCGCAAACCATCCCCGCGGCCATGCGCGAGAAGCTGTCCGGCCTCAGCCTTTGGGACCTGGACCCGGCCAACCTGTTCCGGATCACCTGGCGCAACGAACCCACGGCCTCGGGCGGCGGGTTCGGCGGGGTCAATCATCTGGTTCTGCCGCCGGAGCTGACCGGCGCGCCCTGCCGAATCGTGGTCCTCACCGGCAAGTGGTTCCCCACGGGCGCGCACAAGGTCGGCGCGGCCTTCGGCTGCCTAGTGCCCCGGCTGGTCACCGGCCAGTTCGACCCCACCACCCAGAAGGCGGTCTGGCCCTCCACGGGCAACTACTGCCGAGGCGGGGCCTATGATTCGGCCTTGCTGGGCTGCTCCTCCATCGCCATCCTGCCCGAGGGCATGAGCCGGGAGCGCTTCGAGTGGTTGACCAAGGTGGCCGGAGAGATCATCAAGACGCCGGGATCGGAATCCAACGTCAAGGCAATTTTCGACAAATGCCATGAGCTGCGGGCTTCCGGCGACGACGTGGTCATCTTCAACCAGTTCGACGAGTTCGGAAACTACCTCTGGCACCACGAGATCACCGGCCCGGCCCTGGAAGAGGTCATGACCGGGCTGACGGACAAGCCCTCCCGGATTCGCGGCCTGATCCTGGCCACCGGCTCCGGCGGAACCCTGGCCGCCGGGGACTACCTCAAAGCCCGCTTTCCGGCCCTGAAAATCGCGGCCTGCGAAGCAAGCCAGTGCCCCACCTTGCTCTTCAACGGCTTCGGCGACCACCGCATCGAGGGCATCGGCGACAAGCACGTGCCCTGGGTACACAACGTCAAGAACACTGACATGATCCTGGCCACTGACGACGAGGCCCCCATGCAGCTCATCCGTCTGGCCAACGAAGAGGCCGGACGCGAGTACCTAACCTCCCGTGGCGTGGCTCCGACCCTGGTGGAGCAGTTGGACCTGATCGGCATCTCCGGATGGTCGAACATCATTTCCGCGGCCAAGTTCGCCAAATGGTTCGAACTCGGGCCGGAAGACGTGGTGGCCACCGTGGCCACGGACTCCATGGAAATGTACGGCAGCCGCCTGGAAGAACTGTCCGCCGAGCGCGGCCCCTTCACCGCCGTGGACGCCGCCGTGGCCTTCGAACGCCACCTGCTGGGCCAGGGTCTGGACAACCTCCTGGAACTGAACCACTGGGATCGCAAACGGGTCCACAACCTGAAATACTTCACCTGGGTCGAGCAGCAGGGCAAAACCTACGAGGAAATCCAGGCCCAATGGCACGACGAGGACTACTGGACCGGCATCCCCCGCCAACTGGAGGAGATCGACCGGCTGATTGAGGCGTTTAACGAGCGGGTGGGGTTGTTGGCGGGGCTTGGATAGGGCGGACGACGAGGAACGAGCGAAGGGTCCAGCATATGAGCCCAACCGTTTTTCACTTCAGACAGTACCGATTCTTCTTTTTCTCACGCGAAGAATTTCGGCGACACGTGCATGTCCGAAGCCCGGACGGAGAAGCGAAATTCTGGCTTGAGCCCGAAATCGAATTGGCGATCAGCCATGGCCTCTCCCAGAAAGAGTTGAGAGAACTGGAAATGGTTGTGGAGGATAAAAAAAGTGAAATCCGCAAACATTGGGACGAGCATTTCAAAGCCTGAGGTGACCGACATCTCCCCATTCGGCCTCTGGATCATGTATGCCGGGAAGGAATACTTTCTGGGTTACGATGAATATCCCTGGTTCTTGACAGCTCCCATTCAAAAGGTGTTTCGCGTCATTGAAGAGGGGTCGGGGCATTTGAGATGGCCTGAACTCGATATTGATTTATCCCTGGATTCGATCAAACGTCCCGGAGCATACCCGTTGGTTTACGACCCCTCTGGAGTCTATGGAGAACAAGGTTCCGAAGATCGCCCCCTTAAAGATCAAACAACCGTATGCAGCGAGGATTTGCAATGCTGAGGGTGTTCAGTGTGCTGATTGAGCTGGATGAAGACGGTTATTATGTCGCCTCGGTGCCGAGCATCCGCGGATGCCATACCCAAGCGAAATCGCCGAACACACTGATGACGCGAATCATGGAAGCTATCGAGCTGTGTCTGGAGGTTGAGTCCCAGGATCTCCGGTCCTCCCCTTGAACATCAACTCAAAAAAAAACAGCCCCCAAAACAACCTTGGACGTCACCATGGATTTCACCCTGAACAACTCCCCAACGACCTACGACGACGACCCGGAACGCTCCCTGCTCACCTGGCTGCGGGAGGACCGGGGTCTGACCGCGGCCAAGGACGGCTGTTCCGGTCAGGCGGCCTGCGGGGCCTGCCTGGTAGAGGTGGACGGGCGGGCCGTTTTTGCCTGCGCCACGCCCATGCGCAAGGTAGCCGGAAAGCGCGTCCTGACCCTGGAAGGCTTTCCGGAAGATTTACGCCGCGTCCTGGGCCGGGCCTTTGCCGAAAAAGGCGCGGTGCAGTGCGGGTTCTGCACACCGGGTTTTCTGACCCGGACCAAACTCTTGTTGGAGCAGAATACCGAACCCACCACCCAAGAAGTGATCAAGGCCGTACGTCCGCATCTGTGCCGCTGCACCGGGTACGTGAAGATTGTTGACGCAATTCTGGAGGCTGCCAGTATTCTGCGCGGGAAGGAACCCGCCAAGCGCGATCCCGGCCCACCCGCGCTCGGCTCCAGCGTCGTCCGTTACGGCGCGTTCGAACGGGCCGTGGGCACGCAGCGGTTCACCGACGACCTCCGTTTTCCGGGCATGCATCACGGGGCGTTGCATTTCAGCGCCCATCCCCGAGCCCGGGTCGTGGCCATCGACACCACCCAGGCTCTGGCCGCGCCGGGCGTGGTCCGCGTGCTTACCGCGGCGGACGTGCCCGGGGAGCGCTCCGTGGGCATGATCATTCCAGACTGGCCCATGTATGTGGCCACGGGCGAAACCACCCGCACCGTGGCCGACGTGCTGGCCTGCGTGGTGGCCCGGACCAGGGAGCAAGCTCGGGCCGCGGCCGCGCTGATCCAGGTGGAATACGAAGTCCTGGAGCCGCTGACCGACATAGAGCAGGCCGAGCAAAGCCCGATCCATATCCATGAGGCCGGAAATCTGTTGGCCGTGAAGACCGTGCGCCGGGGCGGCGACGTGGACGAGGCTCTGCGCGGCTCCGCCTTCGTGGTCACGGAGACCTTCCACACCGCGCCCATCGAACACGGCTTCCTGGAGCCGGAATGCGCCGTGGCCTTGCCGGACCCGGACACCGGAGGGATTCACTTTTACACCCAGGGCCAGGGCATCTATCACGACCGGGACGACGTGGCCCGGGTCCTGAACCTGCCCAAGGAGAAAGTCCGGGCGACCATGGTGGATTGCGGCGGAGCCTTTGGCGGCAAAGAGGATCTGACCGTGCAGCACCACGCGGCCCTGGCAGCCTGGGTGCTCCAGGCCCCGGTCAAGGTCAAGCTCTCCCGGCCCGAGTCCTTGCGCATGCACCCCAAGCGTCATCCCATGCGCCTCAGCTATGCCGCGGGTTGCAACGCCCAAGGCCGACTCACGGCCCTTAAGGCGCGCATCCTGGGGGATACCGGGGCCTACGCCTCGGTTGGCGCGGCGGTCATGGCCCGGGCCGCCACCCATGCAACCGGTGCTTATCACATCCCGTTGGTGGACATCGAATCCCGGGCCGTATTTACTAACAACATTCCCAACGGGGCCATGCGCGGCTTTGGCGTGAACCAGGCCGTGTTCGCCATGGAGGCCATGGTCGAGCGGCTGTGCAGGGCCGGCGGATTCGATCCCTGGCAGTTCCGCTACGACAACGCCCTGGACCAGGGCAGGATGGTGGCCACGGGCCAGGTTCTGGGACCGGGCATCGGACTGAAGGCCTGCCTGGAAGCCCTGCGCGAACCCTGGAAGCGGGTCAGGAAGTCCGGCCGGGCCGGGCTGTCCTGCGGAATCAAGAACTGCGGCATCGGCAACGGGCTGCGGGAAGAA
Source organism: Desulfonatronum zhilinae (assembly GCF_900182865.1). Classification (NCBI taxonomy): domain Bacteria; kingdom Pseudomonadati; phylum Thermodesulfobacteriota; class Desulfovibrionia; order Desulfovibrionales; family Desulfonatronaceae; genus Desulfonatronum; species Desulfonatronum zhilinae. The sequence continues at coordinate 67,669 of NZ_FXUJ01000016.1, read as the reverse complement.
TGTCTGGCCAGGGTGGAAATCCTGCCGGGCGGCCGACTGGTCCTGCACCACGGCTGGTCCGAGATGGGCCAGGGCATCCACACCGTGGCCGCCCAGTTCCTGGCCGAGGTTCTGGGCATCGATGATCTGTCAAAAATCATGGTGGACTCAGACACCCGCTACGGAGCCGTGGCCGGGGCGACCACGGCCAGCCGGGGCACTTTCCAGCTTGGTCGGGCCGTGTTGGACGCCGCGGAACACATCAAGGCCGATATGAACGCTGCGGGCGGGCTGGAAGCCCTGGCCGGACGGACCTACGAAGGCCGTTATCTGTGCACGGACACCGCCCCGGGCGGCGAGCCGGGCACGTTCCGCAGCCACGTGGCCTACAGCTTCGCGGCCCACCTGGTGCTCCTGTCCTCCGACGGCAAGGTCCAGGAAGTGGTGGCGGCCCACGACGCCGGAACCGTGGTCAACCGCCAAATGCTGGAGGGCCAGATCGAAGGCGGGGTGCTCATGGGCATGGGCGCGGCCCTGTCCGAGCGGCTCCGCCTGGACAAAGGCCATCTGGCCTCGGACAAGTTCCGGGACGTGGGCCTACCCAGGGCCGACGCCATGCCCAGGATCACGGTCATCGCCGTGGACAACGCCGACCCGGAAGGACCTCGCGGGGCCAAGGGCGTGGGCGAGATCGGCTCCATTCCCACGGCCCCGGCCATCGCCGCGGCCTATTACCGCTACGACGGTATTCCTCGCCGAACCCTGCCCCTGGAGCCTCTGGGAGAACCTGTCGGAGCACTGACGCAAAATAGCGAAGGAGACACCGCATGGAGCTGCTACTGACCAATGCCCGCTGGCTGGACCCGGACGATCTGACCCTGCGGGACGCCTGCCTGCGGGTTACGCCGGGACCGGACGGCAGCCTGGAAATCCTGGACCATCGCCCGCAATTCTCTGACAACCAGCAAGAGTTGGACTGCGCCGGGAAGCTGGTAACCCGCTCCTTTGCCCTGGGCCATCACCATCTGTACTCCACCTTTGCCCGGGGCATGCCCGCTCCGCCCCGCACGCCCACCAATTTTCCGGAGATTCTCGACCTGGTCTGGTGGCGGCTGGACAAGCGCCTGGATCTGCCGATGATCAAGGCCAGCGCCCTGGCCACGGCCCTGCTCTGCGCCAAGCGCGGGGTGACCTTTGTCGTGGACCACCACGCCTCCCCCTTTGCCCTGGAGGGCAGCCTGGAAACCATTGCCAAGGCCTTTGACGCCGTGGGGTTGGGGCACCTGCTATGCTATGAAATGTCCTGCCGCGACGGCGAGGCGGTCAAGGAGGCCGGGTTGGCCGAAACCGAGGCCTACCTTGCTTCCGGGCGAATCGGACAGGTCGGGCTGCACGCATCCTTCACCGTGGACGACGATCTGCTCGCCCGGGCCGTGGACCTGGCCGGAAAATATCAGACCGGACTGCACCTGCACGTGGCCGAGGATCCGGCGGACCAGAATCATTGCCTGGAGCAATACGGGAAGCGGGTGGTCCAACGCCTGGCCGACGCCGAGGCCCTGGCCTCACCGCGAACCCTGCTGGCCCACTGCGTGCATCTGGACGCCGCCGAACGGGAACTGCTGCGCCGCTCCCCGGTCCTCGTGGCCCAGGCCAGCGAGTCCAACCTGAACAACAACGTCGGCCTGGGACGCTACGACGACCTCGGCCCCCGGGTGATCCTGGGCACGGACGGGATGCACGTGGACATGCTCCGGGCCCTGAAGGCCGCCTTCATCGCCGGGCAAAGCACCGAAAGCCTGGGCTTCCGCGAAGCCTACGACCGCCTGCGCCGCACCCACGAACTGATCCGCCGCGTCAACGCGCCGGGCGACGGCCCCAACAACCTGGTCATCCTGGACTACGACACGCCCACCCCAATGACCCCGGACAACATGCTCGGCCATTTCCTCTTCGGCCTGGAAGCCGTCCACGTCCACACGGTCATCGCCCAGGGCCGAATCGTGGTCGAAAACCGCCGCCTGGTCAGCCATGACGAGTCTGAAATTCTGGGCTATGCACGGGAACAGGCCCAACGGTTGTGGGAACGATTGAGGAGGGCTTAACACATGGACCGCTTTCACCCCATCCCTCACGACAAACTTCTGGCTTCCCTGCTCGACGAACTCGAACACGGGCAGATCCTGGGCATACCCAAGGCCTGTTTTTTCCAGCCAGGCCCGGATGACCCCTTCACCACGACCCGCTACGGCCAGCGCCTGGAAACGCCCATCGGCGCGGCAGCCGGACCGCATACCCAGTTGGCCCGCAACCTGGTGGCAGCCTGGCTTTGCGGGGGGCGGTATCTGGAGCTGAAGACCGTCCAGATCCTGGACGAGCTGACTCTGGCCAGACCGTGCATCGACATGCGCGACGAGGGCTACAACTGCGAATGGTCGCAAGAACTCAAGCTGGAGCAGTCCTTTGATGAATACCTGAACGGCCTGCTGCTGATCCTGGCCCTGCGCCGTACAATGAATTTTCCCGCCGGCGGGGACGGACGCGACCCGGGATTCATCCTGAACATGAGCGCCGGGTACGACCTGGCCGGGATCACCAGTCCGGCCATGACCCGTTTTTTGGACCGCATGACCCACTGTCCGGAGGACATGGCCGAGGCCGCGACGCGCTTGTCCCGCGTCTGCCCCGAACTGGCCGGGGTGGACCTGCCCGACGGGGTCAGCACCAGCCTGACCATCTCCACCATGCACGGCTGCCCCCCGGACGAGATCCAACGCATTGCCCTGCATTTCATCAAAGACCGGGGGCTGCACACCACCTTGAAGCTCAACCCCACCCTGCTCGGACCGGAACGGGTCCGCGCCCTGCTCCAGGGCCTGGGCTGGGATCTGGACGTGCCGGATGCGGTTTTCGCCAATGACCTGTCCCTGGATCAGGCCCTGCCCATCATCCGCACCCTGTCCGCCGCGGCCCGCAAGCGGGGCGTGGAGTTCAACCTGAAGCTGACCAACACCCTGCCCTGCGTGAACCGCTCAGCCCTGCCCGAGGCGGAACAGCAGGTCTATTGCAGCGGCCGCCCCCTGCATCCCCTGGCCGTACACGTCGCCCTGCTGCTGCGTGAACACTTGGGACAACAGGACTCCGGGCCAGAGCAGTCCGAAGGCTGTCCACCCATGTCCTTCTGCGCCGGAGCCGACGCCTTCAACACCCCGGATCTGTTGGCCGCCGGACTGGGTCCGGTAACTACGTGCAGCGACCTGCTCAAACCCGGCGGTTACGCTCGTCTGCGCCAATACCTGGACGTCCTCAAGGAACGGATGGCCGCTTCCCGAGCCGAAAATCTGGACCAATGGCAGGCCCACGGCCAAGGCCTGGCCGCCTACGCCAAAACCACGGCCACGGCCCGGCGCTACGCCAAAACGGCGACTACCCACACGGACGTAAAAATCCCCCGGCCCCTGCCCCGCCAGGACTGCTTCACCGCGCCTTGCAGGGCGGCCTGCGCCGCTGGCCAGGACATTCCGGCTTACCTGGGCCATCTGGCGCAAAACAAACCCACGGCCGCGCTGGCCACCATCCGGGCTACCAATCCTCCGGCCCACCACCTGGGCTTGGCCTGCGACGCCCTGTGCCGCAAGCGCTGCACACGGGGCAACCTGGATACGCCCTTGCGCATCCGGGAGGCCAAGGCCGCGGCGGCCCGTCTGGGAGGGCCTGACTCCAGTTCGCCTGACCAACCACGAGCAACGAGCAACGCCGAAAACACCGCCTCCGTGGTCGTGCATGGCCTGGATGCCCGGAGTGTAAGCTGCGCCGGGACCCTGATCCAGGCCGGGGTGGACGTGACCCTGATCGTACCGGAGAATGCCCTCCAACCGAACAAGGCATCCTCTCCGGCCAAGCGAGCCCTGCTTACGGACATCGCCGATCTGACTGCCTTGAGCCAATCAAACACTCCTCGTGACGAGATACGATACGGAACCCTGGTCGTCATTCAAGGGACAACCCGGAACGCTCAGAAATTTGACCACATCTTCACCTTTGACAATCCCCTGCCCACCGGCCCCGGCAGCCTGCCCAGGGCCGTAGCATTGGGCCGCGAGGCCGCAAAAGCCTATCTGCGATCCCAAGACTTGCCTCCACAACCCGCGGACAGGCCATCTCGCCCCGAGGCCGACATTTCGGCGTTGCGCTCGGCCCGTCACATCCGCGATTTCGGCCCTTATGCCGACCCTGACTCCGGGTCTCGTAAAGTCACCGACGACGAAGCCATGCCCCTGGAGGCCGCCCGCTGCCTGCGCTGCGACAGCCTGTGCGAAATCTGCGTCACGGTCTGCCCAAACCGGGCCATCGTGGCCCTGCCGTCCTTCCCCGGCCCCATTGCCAGAGGGGAGGTTTACCGCGACCCGGACGGCAAGCCCGCCCTCCGCATCACGGAAAACCGCCCCCTGGCCGACTGCACCCAGATCGTGATCCTGGCCGACGTCTGCAACACCTGCGGCAACTGCGCCACCTTCTGCCCCTCTTCCGGAGCGCCCTTCAGCGACAAGCCGCGCATTCACCTGACCAGGGCCGGCTTCGAGGACGAGCAGAACGGCTATTTCCCGGCCACCCCGGACCACATGGAAATCCTGCATCACGGCACCCCGGCCAGCCTGACCCGCACCGCCGAAGGCCTGCGCTACAAGAGCAAAGCTTTGACCCTCACCCTCAACCCGGATACCCTGAGCCCCATCGGTGCCGACCTGCCCCCGCACACGGATCAGGCCGACATTGGACCAGCCATGGAGGCGGGCTTGCTGTTCACAATGTTTATGACGTCGCCGTTGAGCTACAATGATTAGAATCGCAAAAGCCCACTACTTGGACAACTTCAAGGTGGAACTGACCTTTTCCGATGGTAAATCCGGCGTGTTTGATGGACGCCAACTATTGGAACGAAAAGGTCCTTTGCTGGAACCTCTGCACGATGAATCCTTTTTTCGCAGACTCTTCATCGAGGCGGGTGCGTTGAGTTGGCCCAATGGGTTGGAATTGTCTCCGGCCAAACTGCATGAAACGTGTCATGAAGTCATCGCGGTTTGATAAGTTTCAAGTAGGGTGTTGAGATTATTTCTGAATCATGGCCAATCGTATCTCCCCATTCATCCTCATCCGCGGCGCTGGCGACTTAGCCACGGGCGTCGCCTTGGAACTGTACGAGGCCGGTCTGAAGCGTCTGCTGTTACTGGAACGGGAGCAGCCGTTGGCCGTGCGGCGGTTGGTGGCGTTTTCCGAGGCGGTTCATGAAGGACGGATTGACGTGGAAGGTGTTGGGGCCGTGCGGATCGATACCTTGGAGCACGCGGAAGCAGCCTGGGCCAGGGACGAGATTCCGGTCCTTGTTGACCCGCGTATGTCCTGCCTGAAGGATTTTCAGCCCCAGGTTCTCCCCCATATCCTGGTGGACGCCCTGATAGCCAAGCGCAATACCGGGGTCGATCGAGACATGGCTCCTCTGGTCATCGGGGTGGGGCCGGGTTTCACCGCTGGGGAGGATGTGCATTGCGTGGTGGAAACCCATCGCGGCCACGGTCTCGGGGAAATCCGCTCCACCGGCTCGGCCTTTCCGAACACCGGCATTCCGGGTCCAGTGCTGGGCAAGTCTCTGGAGCGGCTTTTGCGTGCGCCCATGGACGGCGTCTTTACAGCTTGCCGGACTATCGGCGACATGGTCCAAGAAGGGGAGACCGTGGGCCAGGTGGAAGCGCACGGGACCGTCGCCCCGGTGACGGCTCTGACTTCCGGGGTGATTCGCGGACTGTTGCGCTCCGGCGTCGTGGTCGAAAAAGGCCTTAAACTGGGGGACGTGGACCCCAGGGGCGAAACATGGCGTTGCCGCCGCGTCTCGGACAAGGCGCGGGCCGTGGGCCGAGGCGTGTTGCGGGCTGTTCGCGCCCATCTGGACGGCCTCCGGGCCGGGACCGTTCCCGAGCTTGAGCCTCGCCTTGAGCCTGATTTGGGCCAGACCCCGCCGAAGTCCCATCCTGAACCATCACCCCTACCCATCCATCTCGGGAGAACCGGATGAGCATCGGACAACCCGTCAAGCGTCTGGACGCCGAGGCCAAGGTCACGGGCCGGGCCCGGTACACCGAGGATATGCTCCCCGCGGGCATACTCTCGGCCGTGTATATCCGGAGCACCGTGGCCCATGGCCGTGTTCTGACCATGGACGTTTCCGCGGCCCTGGCCCTGCCCGGCGTGGAGGCCGTGTTCACGTTCGCCGACGTGCCCGGACTGCCCTACGCCCCGGCTGGCCATCCCTTCTCCCTTGATCCGGCCCATGCCGACGTGGCCGACCGCCTGCTGCTCACCGAGCATGTCCGCTTTCACGGTGACGAGATCGCCGTGGTGGTGGCCCGGGACGAGCTTACGGCCCAACGCGCCGCGAGCCTGGTCGCGGTGTCCTACGAAGAATTCCCGGTGCTCACCGATCCCCGGGAGGCTATGGCCCACGGGGCTCCGGCCATCCATCCCGGCGGCAATATCGTCAAGCAGGACGGGTTCAGCGTGGGCGGGGACGTGGACGCGCTCCTGGCCCAGGCCGACGTGGTGGTGGAGGGCGAATACCAGACCCCGGTGACCCAGCACTGCCACATGGAACCCGTGGTGGCCCACGCCTACATGGAGGACATGGAGCGGATCACCGTGGTCACCTCCACCCAGATCCCGCACATCTGCCGCCGGGTGGTGGGCCAGGCCCTGGGCCTGGACTGGAGCCGGGTGCGGATCGTCAAGCCCTATGTGGGCGGGGGATTCGGGGCCAAGCAGGATGTGCTCCTGGAGCCCATGGTCGCCTTCCTGGCCTGGAAGCTGGGCCGACCGGTACGCATGGCCCTGACCCGTGAGGAAAGCATGATCACCCGCACCCGCCATGCCATGTGCATCCGGGCCAGGGCGGGCTTTTCCCGGGATGGGCGCCTACTGGCCATGGACATGGACGCCGTGTCCAACACCGGGGGCTATGCCTCCCACGGCCATTCCGTGGTCTCCGCGGGCGGGGGCAAGCTGTGCAGCATGTATCCCCACGCCGGAGTCCGCTTCCAGGCGGCCACGGTCTACACCAACCTGCCCATTGCCGGAGCCATGCGCGGCTACGGCTCGCCCCAGATCATCTTTGCCTGCGAATGCCTGCTGGAGGAAGCGGCCAGGGTTCTGGACATGGACCCACTGGACCTGCGCCTGATCAATGCCGGACGCCCCGGGGACGTCAATCCCCGCTCCGGCAAACCCATCGAAACCCACGGTCTGGCCGATTGCCTGCGCCTGGGTCGGGAGCGATTCAACTGGGACGAGCGCCGGGCCGCAGCCCAGGCCTCTCGGACCAAGCAAGCTGATCCCGAAAAACCACGCGGCGTGGGCGTGGCCTGCTTCAGTTTCAATTCCGGGGTCTATCCCGTGGGCGTGGAGATTTCCGGGGTCCGCCTGACCTTGGCCCAGGACGGCTGCGTGACGCTCCAGGCCGGGGCCACGGAAATCGGCCAGGGCGCGGACACGGTTTTTGCCCAAATGGCTGCATCGGTCCTGGACTTGCCCATGACTTCCGTGCGCGTGGTCTCCACCCAGGACACGGACGTGACTCCTTTTGACCCGGGGGCTTTCGCCTCCCGCCAGACCTACGTCGTCGGTCCGGCGGTCAAGGCTGCGGCCCTGGAACTGCGCGCAAAAATCCTGGACCATGCCGCGCTGATGACCGGGTATCCTGCTCCGGCCCTGGCCCTGGAGGCTGGCTTCGTGGTCGCGGCCCGCCAGCCCTCGCGGGTCTTCATGAGCCTGAACGAGTTGGCCCTGGACGCCTACTACCACAAGGAACGGGGCGGCCAACTCACCGCGGAGCGCTCGGTCAAAACCCGGAGCAACGCGCCTTCCTTCGGCTGCACCTTCGTGGAAGTGGAGGTGGATATCCCGCTCTGCCGGGTCCGGGTCACGGACATGCTCAACGTCCACGACTGCGGCGTGGTTATCAACCCCGTCACGGCCAGGGGCCAGGCCCAGGGCGGCATGGCCATGGCCATCGGCTGGGCCCTGTACGAGGAATTGCTGGTGGACCCGCGCACCGGCCGGGTGCGCAACAACAACCTCCTGGACTATAAAATGCCCACCTTCCCGGACCTGCCCGAGCTGGACGTGGCCTTTGTCCAGACCGCCGAGCCCTCCGGGGGCTTCGGCAACAAGTCCCTGGGCGAACCGCCCCTGCTCTCCCCCGGCCCGGCCATCCGCAACGCGGTCTGGGACGCCACCGGCGTCAAGGCCGACTTCATCCCCCTCACCCCCAAGGCCCTGTTCCCGCTGTTCCGAGACGCCGGGCTGCTGGGACCGCGCTGAGGACTATCCGCCATGTACGCCTTCGAATCCTACCATCGCGCCCAAAGCCTGACCGAGGCCGTGGAACTGCTGGCCGCGAACCCTTTTGCCCGCCCCATGGCCGGGGGGACGGACATCCTGGTCCGGTTGCGGGAGGGGCACAAGGACTACGCCGACATCGTGGACATCCACGGCCTGCCGGAACTCGACAGCATCACCGAGGAACACGGCGAACTGCGCATCGGTTCGGGCACGACCTTCGCCACGATGATGGCCTCACCACTGGTGGCCCGCCTAGCCCCTGTGCTCATCGAGGCCGCGGGCTGGGTGGCCGGACCGCAGATCCGCAACACGGCCACCATCGGCGGGAATATCTGCAACGGCTCAGCCTGCGCGGATTCCGCGGCCCCGCTTTTGATCCTCAACGCCCACCTGGACCTCATCGGCCCGGAAGGCGAACGGCTGATCCCCCTGCGCGGGTTTCATCTCGGCCCGGGCCGGGTGGAGCTGCGGCAGGGGGAAATTCTGCGCTCGGTGCGGATCAAGCCTGAACCGAATCAAAACCTGGGCACGGCCTACGTCAAGTATTCCATGCGCCAGGCCATGGACATCGCCACCATCGGCTGCGGCGCGGGAGTCCGCTTGCGAGGCGCACAGTCGGAAGGGAGCGAAAAAGTCGTGGACGAACTGCGCCTGGCCTTCACCGTGGCCGCGCCCACTCCGGTACGCTGCCCGGCCGCCGAAGCCGCGGCCCAGGGCCTGCCCCTGGACCAGGCCGTCAAAGCCGTGGCCGAGGCCCTGGACCAGGACGTCTCCCCCCGGACCTCCTGGCGGGCCGCGGGAGATTTCCGGATGCACATCATCCGCACCCTGGCCGGGCGAATGATCCGCACCGCCGCGGAGCGCTTCATCACCCACGTTGCCGAACACCGCGAGGTCCGGACATGCTGACCATCTCCTGCGCCATCAATGATCGCCCCTACGAGCTGACCATCGATCCCCGCTCCTCGCTCCTGGACCTGCTTCGGGACCAGGGCCTGACCAGCGTCAAGCAGGGTTGCGGCGTGGGCGAGTGCGGAGCCTGCACCGTACTGGTGGACGACGTGGCCGTGAACGCCTGCCTCTATCTGGCGACCTGGGTTCACGGCAAACGCATCCGCACCGTGGAGGGAGAGGTAAAAAACGGCCATCTTTCCCCGGTCCAGCAGGCCTACGTGGATGCCGGAGCCGTGCAGTGCGGATTCTGCACCCCCGGGCTGATCATGACCACCACCGCTTTTGTGGAATCCTGCCGCGACCAAGGCCGCGATCCCGAAGACATCACCCAGGACGACATCCGCCGAGCCCATGCCGGCAACCTCTGCCGTTGCACGGGCTACGACACTATTGTCCAGGCCGTGCGCCAATCTCTCGACCAGCCCGCTACGCCCCACGACCACACAGAATCCACGCCACCTTGATCCCAAACGTACCGGCCGAATTCTACCTGCCGGACGCAACGGTCGTTGCTCTGGTGGGCGCGGGCGGCAAGACCAGCCTGATGGTTGCCATGGCCGCCCATGCCGTGGCCGCGGGCGAGACCGTTGTCCTCACCACCACGACGAAACTGGCCGCCAATATGGCGGGCCCTGTTTTCTGGGACGGCCGGAAGTCGTCCCTCTCCCGGCTCCAGTCCCGCATCTTCCGAAGCCGATCTCTGACCTTGGCCCGGGACCGGGCCCCCTCCACAGGCAAACTCCTCGGCCTTGCGCCCGAGGCCGTGGACCTGCTGGCCGCTTCCGGGCTGGCGGACCGGATTTTCGTGGAAGCCGACGGCGCACGCGGCAAATCGATCAAGGCCCCGGCAGACCATGAACCCGTGATACCCCACTTCACGGACCTAGTGATCGGGATTGTGGGCGCGGACGCCCTGGCCGCTTCTCTGGATGATGCGCATGTTTTCCGTCCCGAACGGCTGGCAGAAATCTGCCGGGGAAAACTCGGCCAGCATATAGACGAACATATTCTGGCCTGCCTGACAGCGCACCCCAAAGGCCTGTTCAAGAACGCCCCCCCACAGTGTCACCGCATCATCTTTGCGAACAAAATGGAGCTGGTCGGTGAAATCGGCTTGGAAATGCTGGCCCAGGCACGGGGGATCGTCGTAACGTCACATCCGGACGAATCGTCGCCCATGGCCCAGTGGTATGCCGGATCAGTCAACGAGGGATGGCTGCGGTCCGTGGATGGGGACTGATTCCCGGCTCCGCAAAAGTGCGTGGTAATCTTCCAACGTGTCCACGTCCCGATGCACTCCGGAATCCGCCACGTCCACCAAGCGCAGACGCGCTTCCGGATGATCCAGGAGCGAACGCGCTCCAACATCTCCCTCCAGCCTCATGACCCGAGCGAACCACGCTCGGGGAATGCACACCGGGTTGCCCCGTTTGCCCCGATGTCGCGGGGCGACGAAATCTCGTGGGTGATCGCGAAAAACCGCGGTCAGCGCCTCCAGCGTCTCCAGGCGCACCAAGGGTTGATCGCCCAGCAAGACCAACGCTCCGAACACGTCCCCACCCTCTTTCCTTTCCACGTCGTTAAGTGCGGCCAGCCCAGCACGCAGGCTCCGGACTTGGCCGCGGTTCCAGTCGGTTGCCTGGATGATCCGCAAGGTGCTATCCACGGCCTTCAGGGCACAGCCCACCTCGGCGGCGTTACAGCCGGTCACAGCCACCACCGGATCGCAGACCGCCAGGGCTTTGCGGAGCACATGAACCACCAGCGGCTCGCCGCGGTACGGCAGCAACAGCTTGCCCCCGAACCCACCGCCCATCCGCCGACCGGCCCCGGCCGCCAGGATCAAGCCGGCTAATTTGTTCATTCGTGATCCTTGCCAACCCAACCGTATTTCATTTCACACCTCTCACCTTTTTGCACGGAGGCAGCATGCAGCTCATGATCCGAGGAGCAACCGTGGTCAACGCCGACCACTCCGTCAAGGCGGACATCCTCGTTTCCGACGGAAAGATACGCGCCGTGGACCGTGATTTGGACATTCCATCCGGAACACGGATCGTGGACGCCGACGGCCTTCTGGCCCTGCCCGGAGGCATCGACCCGCACACTCACCTGGACATGCCCATTGCCGGAACCCGCACGGCGGACGACTTTGAACAGGGCGGCCGGGCCGCCCTGGCCGGGGGGACCACCACGATCATCGACTTCGTCATTCCCCGCCAGGGCCAATCCCTGCTCCAGGCTCATGACGCCTGGATGGAATTGGCCCGCAGCGCCACCTGCGACTATTCCTTTCATGTGGCCGTGACCTGGTTCGACGCGCGTGTTGCCCAGGAAATGGGCGTGCTGGCCCGGGAGCGGGGGGTCAATTCCTTCAAGCACTACATGGCCTACAAGGGCACGGTGATGCTCGATCCGGAGCAGATGCCGGACAGCTTCGCCCGGGCCGGGGAGCTGGGCTGTCTATGCACCGTTCATGCCGAGAATGCCGAGATCATCCCCTTTCTGCAACGCAAGCTCCTGGCCCAAGGAATAACCCACCCCAGGGGCCACCCGATCTCCCATCCCGCGTCCGGGGAGGCGGACGCCACGTGGCGGGCCATTGCCGTGGCCGAGGCCGCGAGCGTGCCGCTTTACATCGTCCACCTCTCCTGCGCCCAGGCCCTGGACGCGGTGATCGCGGCCCGGGCTCGCGGCTTGCCCGTGTTCGCGGAATGCCTGGGCGGCCATCTGGCCGTGGACGCGACAGTTTACGAGCAGGAGGACGCCCAGGCCGCGGCCCGCTTTGTGATGAGCCCGCCGTTTCGCCCCAAGGAGGACCGCGAAGCCCTGTGGACCGGGCTGACCACCGGGGCCATCCAGGTCACGGCCAGCGACAACTGCGCCTTCACCGACGCCCAACGCCAAGGCGGGTTGCGCGACTTCTCCAAGCTGCCCAGCGGCACCCCGGGACTGGAGGATCGGATGCGGGTGATCTGGGACGGCGGCGTGGCCCAGGGCCGTCTGACGCCGGAACAATTCGTGGCCGTAACCTCCACCAACGCGGCCCGCCTGTTCAACATATATCCCGGCAAGGGCTGCATCCTTCCCGGCGCGGACGCGGACATCGTGCTCTGGGATCCCCAGGCCGAACACACGGTCAGCGCCAAAACTCATCACCACGCCGTGGACTACAGCGTGTTCGAAGGCATGACCTTTCGCGGCGCACCCGTGGCCACTTATCTGGCTGGACGGGAAGTGGTGCGCGAAGGCCGCGTCAACGCCGAACCGGGTAGCGGGCGGCACATTGTCCGACCGACTTTCGAGCCGGGATCGCTCCCTTCGAGACTTGCTGAGTAAGTAGCGACAAAAAGATTTTTTTCCGACCCTGCACCCTCATCTCAGCCGAATCCTCACCAAACTCCAAACATAAAAAAGCGCCCCTCTCCTCACGGAAAGGGGCGCTTTGTCGTCTTTAGGCCTCGTAGATATTAGGCCTGATTCAGCTTCCGCTCCTGCGGGAAAACCGGCAGATAGCGGTAGGCCAGGCTGAGGATCAGGGCGCCGTAGGCGATGATGGCCAGGGACGGGGCCCATTCAGCCCAGGTGGGCATGTAGACGTACCAGCGGTCGAAGGGCATGACCGGGTGAGCCAGGGTCTGGGCGGTTTGGACGTACCGGTTGATGATCACGCCGATGCCGACCAGGGTACATGCGGAATAGAGAATCCACGGGGTGTTCCGGGTCTTGGCGTTGAGCAGCAGGATGGCCGGGAACAGGCCGCAGACGATCAGTTCGGAGAACAGCAGCCACTTGCCGTAGGCCACGCCGTAGAACACTTCACTGAAGGTCAGGCCGGATCGGGGCAGGATGCCGGTGGCCCAGGCCCACGTGTCCAGGTACTTGAAGACCAAATAGATGGCCAGCATGGTACCGGAAATCTTGCCCATCAAGGCCTTGACGCTGAAGTCCACCAGCTTGCGGCCGGTCATTTTCTCCATCAGCGTGGCGACCAGCATGGTGAAGCCCGGTCCCGAGGCCACGGCGGAAAGGATGAACAGGAAGAAGGTCCAGGGCCAGATGAAGAAGCCTTCACGAAAAGCGTAGGGCCGGGAGAACAGCACGCCGTACATGCCGCCCAGAGAGCCCTGGTGGAAGAAGGACAGGAAGGCCCCGACACCGGCGAACAAGGGCATGATCACGTGGAAGTTGTGGGCCATGTGATGCAGGAACTTGATCTTGTTCAGCTTGCGGTTCTCCAGAATGATCGGAATGAACTCGATGGTCAGCACCAACATGTACACAGTGATGCAGAAGATGACTTCCGTGAGCATGGAGTGGACGTTGGGGTGCCAGAATCCGAACCAGGCCCGCAGCGGCTGACCGACTTCCAGGGTCAGGATCAGCAGCGCACCGGAGTAGCAGATGAAGCCGATGATCACCGCCAGGTTGATGATGTTCTTCAGACCTTCGACGCGGATCAGGTAATACAAGAGCCCGCTGAAAAAGGCCCCGGCCCCGAGGGCGATCACGGCCAAGTCGAAGATGATGTACAAGCCAAAGGCGAAGTAATTGTCCATGCCCGTGACGATCAGCCCGCCGGACCAGACCACGTAGGCGGCGTAAACGCCCCAGGCCAGCACGGCGAAGATGACCGCCAGCCAGGCGATGAACAGCTTCAAGGAGCAACGCTGGACCCCTTCGGGCCACAATTCTTTATCACTCATGGTCTAGACCCCTCCGACCGTTTCATGTTCAAGGTAATTGTCGCCCTGCTTCCGGACCCATTCCCGCTTGCTGTAGTAGTAGACCTGAGGTTTGGTGTTCAAGCGCTCCAACAGCCGAAACGCATACGGGCTTTTGGAAAGCTTATGGACTTTGTGCTCCGGATTTTCCAGGTCGCCGAAAACCATGGCCCCGGTGGGACACATCTCCACGCAGGCCGGGATGTAGTCGCCCTCGGCCAGGGCGTTGGGGTCGCGGTCTTCGATCCGGGCCTTGTCCCGAGCGGCCATGTAGCGATGGTGACAGAACAGACATTTTTCCACCACGCCCCGGGGCCGGGTGGAAACGTCCGGAGTGAGAGTCTTTTCCATGCCTTCGGGCCAGACCGGGTCATGCCAGTTGAAGTATCGGGCATGATAGGGGCAGGCGGCCATGCAGTACCGGCAGCCGATGCACCGGGCGTTGACCTGGCTGACGATCCCGCCTTCCTGGTTCTTGTCCGTGGCGATGACCGGGCAGACCGGCACGCAGTTCGGCTTTCCGCACTGTAAACACGGGCGCGGCATGTAGGCCACGTCGTGGTTCGGATAGGGCTGCTTGTTGGAGAGCTGGTAGACCAACAGCCAAGTCAGGCTATAGCGCTTGTTCGAAGCGTCCACCGGAGGAGCGATGTTGTTTTCCGCCTGACAGGCGACCATGCAGGCTCCGCAACCGGTGCAGCGGTCCAGGTCGATGACCATTCCCCACTTGATTTTGAATTCCTTGAGATACAAAACCATATGCTCAACCTTCCTTTAGGCTTTGGCGATGCGCACGCGGGAATCGGCCCAAACGGCCAGGTTGCTCCCAGGTTCGGTACGTACCGTCAACACTTTGTAGATGTTGTCTCCCTTGTTCCGGCTGAACTTGTCCCAAGCCGTGTGGCCGAAGCCCAGCGGAGCAGCGACCATGTTCCGGCCCACGCCCTCGAAAATGCGCACCTTGGCCAGACAGGAGCCGTTGGGGCCGGTCAACGTGACCTTGTCCTCGGCTTGCAAGCCGTAGGAGCGGGCTGTGGCGGAATTCATCCAGACGTAGAACACGTCGCCCTGGATTTCCTGTTCGCCCAAAAGCGGCAGGCAAAACGGCGGAATGGCGATGTGCCGGGAGCCGTAGGTCCGGCTGTCCATGGCCGCCAAGCTGACCGGGAAGGTCCAGTCCTCGGCGTCGGGGGGAGCGGTCTGGGAAATGATCGTGGAGCCGAGCTGCATGGCCGTGGGAAAGGGTTCCGTGATGGAAGCCCAGACAGCGCCTCTGGAGATGGTCCGCCACAGGTTGCCCGAAGCCGCGGCGGGAGCTTTGCCGGCTCTGGCCTCCCAGGGCTGAACCTTGTCCGTGAAGAAGCCTTCCAGCTCGCTCAAGACGGCCACCTTGGCCTCCAGCACCTTGTCAAAAGACGCGAATCCAAGATCGATCCCCAGCGCCTTGGCCACGGCCAGCAGCACGTCGCCGGTAGGCTTGGTGTCGAAAATGGGCTGGCGGATCGCCGGCCGCGTCAGGCTGTAGCTGGCGAAACCGGAGCCATAGGGCGTCTGGACGTCGTCGAACCGTTCTATGAAGGTGGGCGTGGGCAGCAGCAGGTCTGCCTGGGCGGCTGTTTCGTCGTAGAATGTGCTGAAGCTGACCAGATACGCGCCGTCAAAAGCCTGGGCCGTCACGTCGGGCAGCGGCAGGGCGAAGAGCGGATTGGCCTCGTAGACCAAACACACGGCCGGCTTGCTCACTTTGCCTTCAGCCACGCCCTGAACATAGGCGACCAGGTCCTTGGCCCGAACCTGGGCTGGCTCCTTGGCTCCCGAAACCACCGTGGGCAGATCCGGCAGGACTTGAATGCCGCCCGCGGAGTTGACGTTGTCGAACAGCATGTTCAGGCTCAAGGCCGCGGCAAAGTTGAACACGCCGCCGCCCTGGGCGATGGTGGACCCCGGGATGATCAGCGGCTTGTTTGCGGAGCGCAGCTTTCGGGCCAATTCGGCCACCTGCTCCGGAGCCACGCCGGTCAGGCGTTCGACGTATTCCGGGGTGTAGCGATTGATGACGAAATTGCGATAGGCGAAAAAGTCATGAGCCTGGGGAGCGGTCATCCCGCCCTGCAGGAGATGGTAGGCGACGCCCAGGGCTAAAACGCCTTCCATGCCCGGAGCAATAGAGACCCACTGGTCGGCCGCGCCGCCGGTGACGTTCTGCGTCGGCCCGACATAGACGTATTCCGCGGAGGCTTCCTCGCCCATGGGGTGCGCGGCGCCGTAAGCCTTTTTGTTCCGGACGGCGGTGCCCCAACCGTCCAGCAGGTCCGCGCCGAAAGCCAGGACGAAATCCGCGTTTTCGAGGTCGTAGCCGATGCTTCCCTCGCGAAGAATCTTGGAAGCCACGATCTGTTCGCCGGGCATCAGGAAACAGCCGTCCGAACCCAGGCCGCCCAGCAAGGCGGAAAAGAGTTCGTTGATGGTCCCGTTTTCATCCCCGCTGACGCAGACCACGGCGTCTTTTTTGCCGTTCTGTTCAGCCAGCTTCTCCTTCAACAAGGCTTCGGCCTGGTCCCAGGAAATGGGCTGGTGCGTTCCGTCGGCCTGCTTCTGCATCGGTCCTTTGATCCGGGCCGGAGCGTACAGCAGCTGCACCGCGGCCGCGCCCAGGGGACAGATCCCGCCCTGGCTCAGCGGATGATCGGTTCGTCCTTCAGCGGCCACGGGGCGGCCGCCGGCGGTGCGAATGTTCAGGCCGCACCCGGCGGGGCAGAGCTTGCAGGTGGTCGCGGCATAGGCCCGCGGTCCGTACTCCAGCCGGGGAATCCACGGCCAGTTCTGGGTCCAGATGGCCGTGTCGTCAATGGATTTCCAAATCACCGGGGTGAACAGGGTTCCCGCGACACCCCCGGCAGCAAACGTGAGAAAACTTCTCCGATTAAGTGCCATTTTATATCACCCCTCTCTATTTATGACAGATCTGGCAGGCATTGGGAGCACCAGCGAACCGCTCCGGCTCCTGGGCGGCCACCGTGGCGTGACACCGCTCGCAGTCCTTCATCTTCATCGTATCCCGACTGTACTTGGTCAGGCGGTTTTCATAGTAGGCCGGCAACTCGTTGGAACTGCCCACGTCCGGATGACAGCCGGCGGTGGCGCAATCATACTCTCTGTGCGCGGCGTGGGAGAAAAAGACGTTGTCCGGTTGATACTGATAAACCAGCCACGGAACCTCAATCCCCTTTTCGTAGTACTCTTCCACGAACTTGATCTCATCCGGATGGTCGCCCATGGGAAAAGAGTGGCACTCCGCGCACTTGGCATTATCGGGCAACCCCGCAAAGGAGCCATCCCTCCGGAAGGAGTGACAGTCGTCACACATCATCCCATACAACTCGATGTGGTTTTGGTGTGTAAAAACAAGCGGTTGGACCTTCTTGCTGTATAACAGCTGTGGAACTCCCCACCATCCGAAGGCCAACGCGGCCACAAACCCCAACAAGAACGGCAGAACTACTCCGCCCGCACTCGTTCCCCCTTTCTTTTCTTCCATCATGTTGCCTCACATGCTGTAGTGTTGATGATGAAAAGAGCCTCAGGTTTCCCTACCTGGATCCAAATTTTCGGCACCCTATGCAAGAGAGCAAAGCCCTGTCAAGCATAAATGAAAAAATTCACGAAGCATGGGCGCAAGTTAAGATGAATAAAAAAAACATGTTGCCTTACTAACGAACAGTTCAGGCAACCCGTATCCGCCTCACTTGGAAGGCTCGGGCCGGCTCCGTCCATAAACATCGTCGAACCGAACGATGTCGTCCTCCTCCAGATAGGGCCCGCTCTGGATCTCGATGATCTCCACCGGAACCCGGCCCGGATTGGAAAGTCTGTGCATCGCGGTTTTGGGAATGTCCACGGACTGATTCTCCGCGACCAGCGTTTCCTTGTCCCCCACCTGGACCAGAGCCGTGCCTTTGATCACCACCCAGTGTTCGCTGCGATGGTGATGCATCTGCAGGCTCAGCCTCGCCCCCGGGTGGACCATGATCCGCTTGATCTTGTAGAATTGGCCTTCCTCCAACACCGTGTAGCTGCCCCAGGGCCGACGTACCGTGACGTGAGCCTCCACCAGGGTGGACTTCTCGGCCTTCAGCCGGTTGACCACGTCCTTGACTCGCTGGACCTGACTCAACGGGCAGACCAGGGTCGCGTCCCTGGTCTGGACCACGGCCACGCCCTCCAGCCCCACGGCGGCCAGCTTGCCGCCCGAGGAAAACAGCAGGCTGTCCCGGCAGTCCAGGGCCAGCACGTCGCCCTTGACCACGCAATGGTCCACGGCGTCTTGCTCGCCCATCCGGAACATGGCTTCCCAGCTTCCCAGGTCGTCCCAGGAAAATCCGGCTTCCACCACCGCCAAGCGCCGGGCATGCTCCATGATCCCATAGTCCACCGAAATGTCGGGAATGTCGCCGTACCCGGAAGCCAAGTCACGTTCGTCCCGCTCCCGCCACCACGCCCAGAGCCGGGGCTGAAATTCTTCAACGGCGTCCAGGAACGCCGAGGAGGGAACAATGAACATTCCGCTGTTCCAGGAGTGGGTGCCGGCGCTGACGAACTCCCGCGCCGCCTCCAGCGGGGGTTTCTCCACGAAGCCCGCTACCTTGTACGCGCCCGGCGCCAGTTCCTCGGCCTTGGCGATGTATCCGTAGCCGGTCTCCGGCTTGGTGGGCGGAATGCCGAAGGTCACGAACCAGTCCTGATCCGCCAGGGCCAAGGCCTGTCCCCAATCGGCCTCGAACCTGGCTTGATCGCCGATCATGTGGTCCGAAGGGAAAACGCCCACCAGAGCCTGCCCGTGCTCCGTATCCTGAGCCGCGACGATCCTGTCCAGGCCGAGCAGGATCGCCGGAAGCGTGTTGCGGGCCAGGGGCTCCTTGAGCACGTGATCCTTCAGGCCCGGGTGCACTTCGGCCAACTGCGAGCAAACCTCGAAAAAATGTTCCTCGTTGGTCACGGTGACGATTCGCTCGGCGGGCAGTCGCCCCAACAACCGCTCGGCGGTCTGTTGCAGCAAGGTTTTCTCCCCGTTCAAGGCCAGCAATTGTTTGGGCAGCAGGGACCGGGACATGGGCCACAGCCGGGTGCCGGAGCCGCCGGCCAGCACGATGGCCCAGGCATTCTCCCAAATCTTGGAATCCACTTCCGCTTTGTTCATCAAAAAAAGACTCCTTGCGATATCCATATCTTAGGGCAGGCCCTTGCTGTCGATGCAACCCCAGGGCTCCTTGTTCCATAATGCACGAACGTGCACGCCACGTCCTTACCCTGCTCAAGGCATCCCTGCAACCATTGATTCGGAGAACAACGGGACCTATCTGAACTCACTGTGCACATGTACCGGGACCAATTCGAAATCCTGATCGAAAAGAGTTTTTCCGACACCCTTTTCAACACCTTGATTTCAGAATTGATTGCGATTGCGATCCCTTGGCCGACGAAGGTCGAGACTCCCTCTCACCCCCCGGTTTCATCATTCGCGAGCTGATCCGACGGCTTTGACCTGTGCATCTGGATTCTGTAGATTTCTTATCCATCTTGAACAAGCCTCTTGCGCTTCGGATCGATTCCGTCCGCAAAGGCGAATTTCGTCCCCTTCATCGCTCAACGTCAGGAGGAACCCTACATGCTGACCCCGAAAATCGAACAGGCCCTGAACGAGCAGGTTAACGCCGAACTCTACTCGGCCTACCTCTATCTGGCCATGGCCGCCTATTTCAGCGACCACGACCTGGAAGGCTTCACCCACTGGATGAACATGCAGTCCCAGGAAGAACTCGGTCATGCCATGAAGTTTTACGCCTTCATCAACGAACGGGGCGGAAAAAACACTCTGAAAGCCATCGAGGCCCCGCCCTCGTCCTGGGATTCTCCGACGGCCGTGTTCGAGGCCGTGCTGGAACACGAACAAAAAGTCACCGCCCTGATCAACAACTTGGTCGACCTGGCCATTGCAGAAAAAGATCATGCCACGAACATCTTCTTGCAGTGGTTCGTCACCGAGCAGGTGGAAGAGGAAGCCAGCGTGAACGCCGTGCTGCAAAAACTGAAACTCCTGGGCAAGGACGGCGGCGGCCTGTTCATGATCGACCGGGAACTGGCCGGCAGGGCCTCTGCCTGCCCTTGCTCCCAGCCGACCGCCTGACCGCATTTTTTCCGCTTCACGACGCATCCTCCACGATACGCCGCCTTGTCCCGGCGCACGGCGACGCGCGCCGGGACAAGGCTCTTTTCGAAATTCCAGACCGCACACATGCGGCCAATCTTTCACCCCGGAGTTGTTCATGCGCCTATCCAAAAACATCCTGATCGCCGGGGAAGCCGGGCAGGGCTTGGCCACGGTGGGCATGCTTCTGGCCAAGGCACTGGCCAGATCAGGCTATGAAATCTTCGTTACCCAGGGCTACGAATCCCGCATCCGCGGCGGTCACAACACGTTTGCCGTCCGCACCGGCCTCGGGCCGATCCGGGCCGGAATCCGGGACGTGGATCTGCTGATCGCCTTGAACCGGGAAAGCATCGCCTTGCACCGCGATGAGTTGGCCGAAAACGCCCTGATCCTCGTAGACACGGAACACGACGATCAAGCCCCGACAACGGACGGAGGCCTGCAAGCCGACCCAAAAACCAAAAAAGACCGCACCCTGCGCGTTCCTTTCGCCGAGCTGGCCCCGGAAAAAGTCTTCCACAACATCGTGGCCTTGGGAGTCACGGCCCGACTCCTCGGGCTGCCCGAGGACGTGGGCACCGCCTTGGTCAAGGAAACCTTCGCCAGAAAAAAGGCCGACCTGATGGAGAAGAACGTGAACGTTCTTCATGCCGCTGTGGCATGGGCTGGCGAACAGTCCGCGGTCTTCCAGCCCCTCCCCGCACCGCCGAAACCTGGCAAACGGATGGTCTTGAACGGCAATCAGGCTATAGCCCTGGGGGCCCTGGCCGCGGGCGTGCGTTTCTGCGCCTTCTACCCCATGACCCCGGCCACGGGCGTGGCCCTCAACCTGAGCGCCGCGGCCAAGGACATGGGACTGGTGGTGGAGCAGGCCGAGGACGAGATCGCCGCGGTGAACATGGCCCTTGGCGCATCCTTTGCCGGAGCACCGGCCGTCGTGCCCACCTCCGGCGGCGGTTTCGCCCTGATGACCGAGGGAATCAGCCTCGCTGGAATGACCGAAACACCTCTGGTCCTGGTCCTGGGCCAGCGCCCCGGCCCGGCCACCGGCCTGCCCACCCGGACCGAGCAGGGCGATCTGAACCTGGCCCTGTACGCCGGACACGGGGAGTTTCCCCGGGCCATCCTCACGCCGGGCAGCGTGGAGGAATGCTTCCGCCTGACCCACACTGCCGTGGACCTGGCCGAGCGCTCCCAGGGGCCGGTGATTGTCATGACTGACCAGTACCTGGCCGACACCATCCAGGCCGTCCCGCCCTTTGACCTGGACATGCTCGCCGAACCGCTCCGCCCGGCCCAAAACTGCGACCATCCCCACGCCTACCAGCGCTACGCCTTCACCGAAGACGGGGTCTCCCCCCGGATGCTCCCCGGCACCGGGGAGCATCTGGTGGTTCTGGACAGCGACGAGCACACCGAGGACGGACATATCACCGAGGATCTGGCCATCCGGACGCGGATGGTCGACAAACGGCTGGCCAAGGAGCGAAAGCTGCGGGAAAGTGCCCTGGCCCCGAGCTATATCGGGGACGAGCAGAGCGACCTGCTGTTGATCTGCTGGGGATCGACCCTGGGGCCGGCGGACGAGGCCGCGGAAATCCTGCGCAAGGAAGGACGCAACGTGGGCTTGCTCCATTTCCGCCAGGTCTGGCCCCTGCGACCGGAGCAGTTTCTGGAGCGGTTGCGGCAAGCCCGGGAAACCGTCTGCATCGAGAGCAACGCCACGGGGCAGTTCGCCGGACTGCTGCGCAAGGAGGTCGGATTCAGCGTCTCCCGCTCCATCCTGCGCTACGACGGACTGCCGTTCACAGCGGCTGACATTTTGCGCGAACTGAATGTCGAAACCGGCCGGGAACAGGAATCCCGCAAGGCCGTGGGGAGAGACACATGACGACGATCGAAGATTTCGGGGAGTTTGAAACGGCGTGGTGCCCGGGATGCGGAAACTTCTCCATCCTCAAGGCGCTCAAAAAGGCCCTGGCCGACAGCGGCCTGGAGCCCCACCAAGTGCTGATGGTCTCCGGCATCGGCCAGGCGGCCAAGACGCCGCACTATCTGCGCTGCAACGTCTTCAACGGCCTGCACGGCAGGGCCTTGCCCGCGGCCACCGGCGCCAAGCTGGCCAACCCAGGGCTCCACGTTTTCGTTGAAAGCGGAGACGGCTGCTCCTACGGCGAGGGTGGCAACCATTTCCTGGCCGCGCTCCGGCGCAACGCGGACATCACCATGCTGGTCCACGACAACCAGATCTACGGCCTGACCAAAGGCCAGGCCAGCCCCACCACCGGGCACGGCCAGGCCACCAAGGCCCAGCCCCATGGCGCACCGTCCCAGCCCTTCAACCCCGTGGCCGTGGCCGTGGCCATGCAGGCCGGATTCGTGGCCCGGGGCTTCGCCGGCAAGCCGGACCACCTGACCGACCTGATCCGCCAAGCCCACGCCTTCCCCGGCTTCGCCCTGGTGGACATCCTCCAGCCCTGCCTCTCCTTCAACAAGGTGAACACCTTTGCCTGGTACAAGGAACGCGTCTGGGAGATCCCGGAGGACCACGATCCCACGGACTGGAACCAGGCCATGACCCTGGCCCGCCGGTTCGGCGACCGCATCCCCATCGGCGTGATCCGCCGCGACGAATCCCGCCCCACCTTCGAATCCCACTTCCCCATCCTCCAGGAAGGCCCCCTCTTCGGGCGCACCCCGGACAGGGTGAAGCTGACGCGGTTGATGGAGAGCTATATGTAACGGGGGAGGTTTCTGGTTCAGTTGTTCAGCGGTTCAACGATAGACGGAGTGAGTGAAATTCCAGCCCAAGACGACCCCTCCGTCGCCGAAGATCCAACGACCCAAGGCTCCTTGACGACGACCTCAACCCTGGAGCTCGCCGCCCGTGACGCGGTCGCGGAAAAAAGACAGCCGCGTCAGAACGGATGGCTGAATCGTCCCGTCAAAGGGATCGGGGAGCTCTTCTGGGGCCTGAAAAGCTGGGGGAGCGGTTTCCAAGCCGTCTGGTCGTAGAGATCTGCGGTCCACGGGGAGGAAGTAGTCCAGGGAGGCCAGCAGGGCGCCGTCGGTGCTGCGCAGGATCATGGCCGTGACGTAGACCCGGCCGTAGACCACGGAGTAGGTGCCGGTGAGCACGGCGAAGGCGTTGATGTCCCGGTTGATTTTGTCCAGTTCCCGGGACAGCGCGAACTCGCCCTGGCCCTTGCGCACCAGCAGGGACTGGGTGCGCAGGCGCACATCCACCATGTGCATGCCGTGCTGGGCGAATCGGGAGCCGATCTGCTGGGGGATGATCCGCCCCAGCGGGCTGGTCCGGTCCAGGTCCTCCAGCATGACGAAGGAGGACATCAGCAGGGGCATTTCACAGACTTCCGGCTTGCACAGGGCCTCGTACAGCGTGTCCGCCACGGTGTAATGCACCGTGATCAGTTCCACCGCCGGTTGGTGCGCGATGTACGGGCCATGTGGCCGGGAGCATCCGACCAGCCAGAACCCGACCAACCAGAGTCCGGCCAGCCAAAGCATCGCGAAGCCGCACCGCCTTGATTCAGGGAACATCTTCCTAAGCATGACTTTTCTTCTCCATCAATTCCGTGCCGCAACGGACACGCCCTTGCCCTAAAGAAAACCGGATGACCGCCGATAAGAGGAGCAACCGGATAAATCTCTGCGCACGGAAATCTTCCTGACCTTGATTTTCGGAGCTCATCCGGAATGCAAATTTTGCCCGTTTCCGAGTTCATCTCGGCTTTTAGCAAATTTCGATCCAACCTTGCGTGTCCGAAAAACCGGGCCCCTGTGCTCCGACACGCGGAACGTAACCAAAGGAACGACGTCACATGCGGACAATGTTGCTCGGAATTCTCCTCGGCTTCGTCCTCCTGGCCGGTCCGGGATGCGCGAGGCAACCGGTGCAAATGGTCTACACCCCGTTGCCGGTCTTGTCCCAAGTCCCCGTTCCCACGGCCTACCCTCTGAAGACCCAACCCAAAATGCAAGCCGTGCAGCATTGGGAAGTCCTGGCCGACGACGTGGCCCTCAGGGTCCACGAGGTCCTGGAGCGTCGCGTCCTGGAGCGTCAGTTTCCCGTCCACGTGGCACCGTCCGGCACGACCCCCTTTGCCAAATCCTTTCATGCCCTGTTGATCACCAAGCTGGTGGAGCGGAACATCGCCGTGTCCAGCGGCTTTACCAACGTCATGGTCCTGAGTTTCGACATCGAGGCGGTCCGCCACGGCAACCGTGTCCTGCGCACGGGAAAAGGGATCTACAAGGCTCTGGCCCCGGACGTTTTTGTCCAGCGCTCCTCTCTGCTCACCCCGGACGGCCATGGCGCGTTAGTCAACCAGGCCATGCTGGAAGCCGCGGAGGTCAACGTGGAGTCCGGGGCCTACACTCACGAGCTGCCCAGGATGGAGGTCCTGATCACCTCGTCCCTGGTCTTCGAGGAACACTTCCTGATGCGGGATTCCTCCATTTACTACATCAACGACGCGGACTGGTGGCACTACAAGCAACACGCCCAGCCCAGCCAACCGGCCACTGTCAACTACCAGCTCGTGGACCGCTAGGGAGACGCAATCATGCTCAGAAACCTCATCGCGGCCCTTCTGTTCAGCGTAACCCTGACCTTGGCCCAAGCCGTCTCGGCCACCCATCCGTATTACGGCTCTGGTTCCTACTCCCATGTCCAAGGTTTCCAGGGATTGGCCTACGCCTTGGCCGACGGCCTGGAACACAACCTCGTCCAGTACGTCGACCGGACCCGGGCCATTCTGTACACCAGCTTTGTGGACCTGGACGACCTGAACACCTCCAGCACTTTTGGCCGCCTGTTGGGCGAACAGGTGGCCTCGAGGATGTCGCAGCTCGGCTACCGGGTGGTTGAACTCAAACTGCGCCAAGGGTCCATGATCGTCAGCCAAAACGCCGGAGAAATGATCCTGTCCCGCGACCTGCGGGACGTGCGGACCAACCACGACACCCAGGCCGTGCTGGTGGGCACCTACGTGGCGACCGACAACGCGGTGATCGTATCCGCGAAGCTGCTCAGCACCCTGGACGGAGCCATTCTGGCCACACGGGACGTCACCTTGCGCAAAACTCGGGAAATTCAAGAGTTGGTGACCAGAAACACCGCCACGTTTGAGCCCAAGCGAACCCAACCTTCCACGGCGCAACCGGAACGCGAAACCGTGCCCGAGGGGCCATTGGCTCGTGGGACCATCCTCCTGGATCCCAAGAACTCCCTGGCCGCCCGACTGATCCAGGCCCGACTGGCGGAATTGAATTACTATACCGACCGGATCGACGGCATTTGGGGAAAAAACTCACGGGCCGCGTTGAATCGCTTCAAGTCCAACCGCCAGCTCGCCTCGCCAACGACCTGGGACCTCTCGGCGCAACGGGAGCTGTTCAAGGGAACAGGCCAATGACCTCCGAAACCTTATCCTGGACAACCGCATGGAGAACTCCCATGAGATACCTGACGATCATCCTCATCCTGGCCGGCGTGGCTCTGACCACGTCCTCCTGTTGCCCCGCGCGCATCTCCTGCGCGCCGGCGGTGATCACCCAGCCCATCCCTGCCGCGGTGCCCGTGCTCCCCACCTATGGACCGCACCGTTGCCATCCGGGCTATGTGGGCTACTGCACGCCCTATCACCTGCCCTACGTCACCAGGACCACGGTGGTAAACCCCGTGCTGCCGCCTTACGCTCCGTGCAACCCCTGTTACTGACGTCGATTCCTCCACCCGGAGCAAGGCCGGATCACATTCCAACCGGCGTAATCAGGGAAACATTCGGGCCTCCAGACAGGAAGTGAGAAGCGCGGCAATTTCCCCAGCGCTTGATCCGGGGTGCCGAAACGTGCGCAAGTTTCTGAAAACACTTCTTGCAAGCGGCCACGAACGTGATAAAAACTCTTCATGTTCGTGGCCGCTCGACGTTTTCGACCATGTCCCTTCCACCGCCGTCAGGACGCCGTTCCCTGCCCCTCAAATCTTGCTACAGGAGTCCCCCATGCGCCGCCTCGCCCCTCTTTTGTTCACTCCGCTTTTCACCCTGGCCCTCATCCTCACGGGTCACGCCCAAACCGAACCCTTCACCGTCGGGGATCACCTTCCCGTCTTTTCCATGACCGCTCCGGAATCCTCCGCGCACCGGAACTACCTGGGTTTGCCCCCGGAAGCGTCCCAGTTCACCCTGGCCGACGTAGACGCCCCGGCCGTCCTGATCCAGATATTCAGCATGTACTGTCCGATCTGCCAGCGCGAAGCGCCGGAGGTGAACGCGCTGTACGCCGCACTTCAACGCGAGGGGTTGGCGGACATGATTAAGATTTTGGGCCTCGGCGCGGGCAATTCGGATCTTGAAGTCCAGGTGTTTCAAGAGCGCTATGACATCCCGTTCCCCTTGGTCTCCGACCCGGACTACGTCCTGCACAAAGCCTTTGGCGGCGTGGGCACCCCCTATTTCGTCCTTGTCCAGCCCTCCGGCTCAGCTGAGAATGGCCACGTTGTTCGACTCTCGCACCTCGGAGCGTTCGATTCCGTGGAAGATTTTCTGAAAGAAATGCTCACCGCCAAACACTAGGAGACGCCATGCGCCTCGCTCATGCCCCCAGACTCACGATACGAACGGCACTGCTTCTTGGGCTTCTCTGGGTGCTGCTCTCCGCGGGGAGCACACTGGCCGGCACGCCTGATGGAGCCAAGGGAGCTATTTTTCAAAACCCGAAACTCAAACCCATCGACAGCGAGTTGCAGGTCCGGATCGGCGATCCGGCTCCCGACTTTTCCCTGCCCGCGGTACACGGCGAAACCATCGCCTTGAGCGACTACCATGGCCGAAAAAACGTCATGCTGTCCTTCGTGCCCGCCGCCTGGACCCCGGTCTGCTCCGACCAGTGGCCCGGATACAACATCCTGCAAGACATCTTCGACCGTCACGAGACCATCATTCTGGGCATCACCGTGGACAACATCCCGACGCTCCACTCCTGGCTCCAAGCCATGGACGGACTGTGGTTTCCAGTGCTCTCCGACTTCTGGCCCCACGGCAAAACCGCCGATGCCTACGGTCTGTTGCGCGGCGACGGGACCACGGAACGGGCCCTGATCTTCATCGACAAACAAGGGCTGATCCGCTTTCTGCACGTGGAGGATATCAACATCCGTCCGCCGCTGGAGATCGTCATGCAAGGTCTTCAGACCCTCACGGACTGATCTCTTTTCCTCCAGCGTTTTTCCTCCCCTTGCCTTCGTCACCGTTTCCGGGCACGGGACGAGACGGGCTCGCGCCCGCTCGACCCCGTGCCCGTCCACGTTTGACTTGGACGCGAAAATTTGTTTTCAAACCGGGGTTCAAGGTTCCTGTTTCCGGCTTGTCGCCGGCGCGAAAGATTTTTAGGAGTACTGGGGCACCGGATTGAGAATCGACCCGAAACGCAATCGAGAGCGGATGGTCCGTGAACAGATCGAGTCGCGAGGCATTACAGATCCGGCGGTGCTCTCCGCCATGCGCAAAGTTCCCCGACATCTGTTCGTGGAAGAGGCCCTGCGCTCCCAGGCATACGAAGATCATCCCCTGCCCATCGGCTACGGCCAGACCATCTCCCAGCCGTTCATCGTGGCCCTGATGACGGCCGTGCTGAATGTTCAACCTGGGATGCGAGTTTTGGAAATCGGGACCGGGTCCGGCTATCAAGCGGCGATATTGGCGGAAATGGGAGCCGAGGTCTATTCCGTGGAGCGCGTCCAGCCCCTCTACTCCGCGGCGCTGACCCGCCTGAACAAAATGCGCTATTTCAGCGTCCACCTGAAACTGGACGACGGAACCATGGGCTGGCCGGAAGAAAGTCCGTTCCAACGAATCATGGTCACCGCCGGCGGGCCCGACGTGCCTCCGCCCCTGCTGGAACAGCTGGACGAATCCGGCATTCTGATCATCCCCGTGGGCGCCAGGCAGCGCAGCCAGGAGCTGATCCGCTTCGTCAAGAAAGAAGGCAAAATTATGAAAGCGAACCTTGGGGCCGTCATGTTCGTCGACTTGATCGGCGCCCATGGTTGGTGACCAAGTCAGCTCTCAACCGGCCAAGGATGAGCCATCGCACCGGAACTCCGGCTCCAGCGCTCCAGTCAACACCGTCTCTCAAAAAAAGATACCCATGACCAACGCTTCAAACACCTCATCCGACGCATCCTGTTCCACCTGCCCGTCGCGAAAAAAAAGCGGACACGGCGAACGTTCCGCCGTCGGTAACGTTCAGGATCAGTTGATCAAATCCACCCTGGACAACATCCGCTTCAAACTCTTCGTGATGAGCGGCAAGGGCGGGGTCGGCAAAAGTTCCATCGCCGTGAACCTGGCCGCGGCCCTGGCCCTGAAGGGACACCGCGTGGGCCTGCTGGACGTGGACATTCACGGTCCCAGCGTCCCGCACCTCCTGGGTCTGTCCGGCCCCCTGGAACAGTCACGGGGTTCGCTGATCTCGCCGAAACGATACGGAGAACGTCTCTTCGTCGTCTCCATGGAATCCTTGCTCCAAGATCCGGATCAAGCCGTGCTCTGGCGTGGTCCGATGAAAACCGCGGCCATCCGCCAGTTCATCGCCGACGTGGATTGGGGCCACCTCGACTATCTGGTGGTGGACTCTCCCCCCGGAACCGGGGACGAGCCCATGACCGTGCTGAAGACCATTCCCGAGGCCCTGAGCATCGTGGTCACCACGCCCCAGGAAATCTCCTTGGCCGACGTGCGCAAGGCCATCAACTTCCTGCAGTACGCCCACGCCAACATTCTCGGACTGGTGGAAAACATGAGCGGGCTGATTTGCCCGCACTGCTCCGAGCGGATCGAACTGTTCAAAACCGGCGGAGGAGAGACCCTGGCCAAAAAGTACGGGCTGGAATTTCTCGGCGCCATTCCCCTGGACCCCGCGGCCGTGGTCGCCGGCGACCTGGGCAAGCCGGTGGTCATGCTGGACGAGGACACGCCGGTCAAGCGCGCCCTCTTGCAACTGGCGGACACTGTCATCCGGACATCTGAAAACAGCCTGGAGGCCGCCGCCGGTGGACCGCCACAGTAGACGGTCTTCGGTAGACGCCCCTCAGCCATGACGAGGTCGAGCATGCTGACAAAACAGCGTCGTTTTTTCTCCTTTTTCGGAGCCGTGGCCGGTATTTCCGTGCTGTTGCTGCTCTGGACCGGATTATGTGCCGCGGGCACGATCTTTTTCTACAAGGACGAACACGGGGTGATGCATTTTACGGACACCCCCACCTCCTCCAAGTTCCGTCCGTTTCTCTCCCTGCGTTCGCGCATGGGCAGCAGCGCGGACCGGGCCTCCATCACCCGCCACGTGGAGCAGTACAGCCAGAGATACGGCCTTGATCCACACCTGGTCATGGCCGTGATCGAGGTTGAATCCGGCTTCAATCATCAGGCCGTCTCCCGGGCCGGAGCCCAAGGCCTGATGCAGATCATGCCGGCCACACAGCAAGACCTGGGACTAACCGCGCCCTTTGACCCGGCGGAGAACATCGAAGCAGGCATCCGTTACCTGAAAATGCTCATGGACCGCTTCCCGAACCTCTCCCTGGCCCTGGCCGCCTACAACGCCGGACCGGCCAACGTGGAACGCTACAACGGCATTCCTCCGTTCCGGGAAACCCAGGACTACGTCCGCAAGGTCACGACCAACTACGACCGTCGGCGGGCGGCGCGAAACTAAGCCATGCTCAACCTCGCCAACCAAGTCACCTTGGGCCGCATCCTGGCCATCCCCGTCCTGATCTTGCTGCTGTATTTCCCGAGCAAGCCGGTCAACGCCGCGGCCATGATCGTGTTCATTCTCGTGGCCCTGACCGACCTGGCCGACGGCTTCATCGCCCGCCGCTGGCAAATGGTCTCCAATCTGGGAAAGTTTCTCGACCCTTTGGCCGACAAGCTCTTGATCAGTTCCGTCTTGATCATGCTCGTGTTCCACGGCTGGGTCCAAGCCTGGATGGCCATCGTGATCATCGCCCGGGAGATGACCGTAACGGGCCTTAGGGCCATCGCCGCGGACCAGGGCCATGTTCTGGCCGCGGACAGCTTCGGCAAACTCAAGGCGGTGATCCAGGT
This sequence comes from Desulfonatronum zhilinae, assembly GCF_900182865.1. Classification (NCBI taxonomy): domain Bacteria; kingdom Pseudomonadati; phylum Thermodesulfobacteriota; class Desulfovibrionia; order Desulfovibrionales; family Desulfonatronaceae; genus Desulfonatronum; species Desulfonatronum zhilinae. The sequence continues at coordinate 37,286 of NZ_FXUJ01000016.1, read as the reverse complement.
GGTGGCCCTGTGTCCGCTGATCCTCCACTATCCCTGGTGGGGTTTCGACCCCCGGCCTCTGGGCGCGGGGCTGCTGGCCATCGCTCTGATCCTGACCGTCTTTTCCGGCGCGAAGTACGTGATCCACTTCTTTCGCCAGGTGAACCGGGACGACGGGTTCTAACAGTCCGTTGAAAAATCCCCAATTGCTGCGTCACTGCAAAAAGTTCAAACTCTCACGTATGAATAAAAACGCTTCGACCTTGATTCGATTGCCAGGACGGCAAATCGAAAATGTGGCGCAGCCACAGCCCGTGAGGGCCGGACACAGGACGTGTCCGGTAGCTTTTTTTGCTCCTTGCACTTGGGGGTTTTGAACGGACTGTGGATAAGGATTTTTTCAATACACAACTAAACGAAAGAACCTCGCTCTCGACCTCACGCCAAGGAGCCCCGTATGGCCCAAATAGACGCGTTTTTTCGGATGATGCACGAACTCGGGGCGTCGGACCTGCACCTCTCCTCCGGCTCCCAGCCCATCATCCGCCTGCACGGCGATTTGCAGCGCATCAAGTACAAAGTCCTGGAGCATGAGGAACTCAAGAAGATGCTCTATGAGATCACGCCGGAGCAAAAGGTCAAGAACTTCGAGGAAACCGGGGACGTGGATTTTTCCTACGAAATCCCGAATTTGGCCCGGTACCGGGTCAATTTCTTTCAGCAGCGTCGCGGCTGCGCCGCGGTTTTTCGCGAAATCCCACAAAAAATCCTGAGCATCGACGACCTGAAACTGCCCCCGCTGTTCAAGAGCTTGGCCATGCTCCCCAAGGGACTGGTCCTGGTCACCGGCCCCACGGGCAGCGGTAAGTCCACGACCCTGGCCGCCATCGTGGACTACGCCAACCGGAATCGCAAGGATCACATCCTGACCATCGAGGACCCCATCGAATTCGTGCACGAGCCCGTCAGCTGCCTGATCAATCAGCGAGAAGTCTCCAGGGACACAGTGAGCTTCAAATCCGCTCTGCGCGGAGCCCTGCGCGAAGACCCGGACATCATCATGGTAGGCGAAATGCGCGACCTGGAAACCATCGAATTGGCCATCGAAGCCGCGGAAACGGGTCACCTGGTTTTTTCCACCCTGCACACCATTTCCGCGTCCAAGACCATCGACCGGATTATCGAGGTCTTTCCCGGCGATGTTCAGGGCCAGATCCGCTCCGGACTCTCGGAATCCCTGCGGGCGGTCATCTCTCAGAACCTGTTCAAACGCATCGACCGTCCGGGTCGGTGCGCGGCCCTGGAAATTCTGGTGGGCGTCCCGGCGGTGCGCAACCTGATCCGCGAAAACAAGACTTTCCAGATCAATTCCGTGATTGAGACCGGACGCAAATACGGCATGCAATCCCTGGACGACGCCATTCTCAAGCTCCTTCAGGAAGGGGCCGTCTCCCCCACGGACGCATATAACAAGGCTGTTTCCAAATCCAAGTTCCGGGATTTCCTCACCGAGCCCCCACAGGATTTCACAGAGGTCTGATCCATGCACCGCAGCCAATTGGACGCCACCATCGCCGAGGTGCTGACCAAGGCCCCGGACACCTCGGACATCCTGTTCACCGTGGGCAAGCCCATCCAGGCCGAGGTTCACGGCAGGCTGACCGACGTGCCCACGGCCCTGCTCTCCGATGCCCTGGTCCCGTTTCAGGTCGAGTCCGTGGGGTTTTGCATGATGCTGAACAAGCACTCCGGCAGCCTGCGTCTGTTTCAGGATCTTCAAGAGCAGGGCTCCTGCGACCTCTCCTACGACCTTCCGGGCTTTTGCCGCTTCCGGGTGAACATCTTTTTTCAGCAGGGCTCGGCCTCCATCGTGATGCGCAAGATGCCCAGCACGATCCCTACGCTCAAGGATCTCAACCTCCCCCCGCTCTTCGACCGGATGGCCGACGAAAAATACGGGCTGATCCTGCTCACCGGCGGAACCGGGACCGGAAAATCCACCACCCTGGCCGCGCTGATCGACGCCATCAACGAACGCCACTCCAAGCACATCCTGACTCTGGAAGACCCGGTGGAGTTCGTGCATCACCACAAACGCGGCACGGTCAACCAAAGGGAGATGGGCACGGACTTCGACCGATTCTCCTCCGGCCTGCGCGCGGCCCTGCGTCAAGCTCCCAAGGTGATCCTGGTAGGCGAAATCCGAGACCGGGAAACCATTGAAATCGCTCTGCAGGCCTCGGAAACCGGCCACTTGGTTCTGGGCACCCTGCATACCAGCGACACGGGCCAGACCATCAACCGGATCATCGGCATGTTCGAACTGGCCGAAGAACGCCTGATCCGCCAACGCCTGTCCCAGGCTTTGAAGTACGTCGTCTCCCAGCGGCTGATGCCCCGCATCGGCGGCGGACGGGTGGCGGCCCTGGAAGTGCTGACCAACACGCTACGGATCAAAGAATTGATCATCAACGGCGAATCAGGTGAAAAGACCTTCTACAATGTGGTCGAGTCCGGCGATGCTTACGGCATGTTCACCTTTGACCAACACCTGGCTCGGCTGTATTCCGAAGAAGCCATCACCGAGGAAACGGCCATGAACACGGCCTCGGACCGTTCCCGCCTGGGCCAGACCATCAACCGCGTCAAGACACTGCGCGGGGAAAAAGTGACGAACATCGAGGGGTTGGAACTGGATACAAACTACGATCAACGCAACTCTGATTTTTGAGAACGTAAGTTCAACACCGAAACAGGAAATTTCCGCATGCGCCTGAACTGCCCGCACTGTGATCGACAACTCTCCGTGGCCGACGAAAAAATCCCGTCCGGCCAACGCTTTAAATTAGTCTGTCCGCAATGCAACAAGCCGTTCACCGTGGAGCCTGACTCCGTTGGCACACCTTCCGGTTCAAACACCATGTCCTCTGCGTCACCGACGCCTCCAACCGCGGAAGAGCTGGACTTCTATCCTCCGGGAGCGAAAATCGCCTTTGTTTTGGTACGCGATCCGGAATGGAAAGCCGCCCTGGTCTCCTGTCTGGACGAACAAGGCTACCATTTGGCCGTCCCCGATGGTCCGGCGGAAGCACTTCAAAAAATTGACTCCGCCGCTTATGAACTCGTATTCATCGACCATGCCCCGCACGGAGCCGAAGTGCTGCAACGCGTCCACGGCTGGCCGGGAATCCAGCGCCGAGGAGTGAACGTCGTCCTGATCGGCGACGAGGCCAAAAGCCTGCACCCCGACACCTCTTTTCGCAACGGCGTGAACTGGTACCTGCACCGAAGCGACGTCGCCGACGTCCCCCGGCTTGTGCGGACCGTCATTGACGGGTACGAGGAAACCTACAAAATGTGGCGTCTGGCCGCTGAAGAATCGGGCAAACCCACGAACTGACGTTCACGACGGATATGGAATCGCAAAAAAAAGCACGTTTGTTGAATTGCTTGGAAACCATCCTGGAAATGGAGTCCCAATTGCGCTCCCTGCGCGAGGCCGGAGCGCTGGTGGCGGAACTCTCGTCTCTGCGATCCCTGATCCATGGCCTCAAACTGGAGCGGACCCCGGTGGACGAGGCGGACATTAAGCGCATTGAACTGGCGACGACCATTTTTTTACAGGAGTTGGGAGTACAGTTTCAGTACCTGGAAACCAGGCCCCACGCCGACCGGTTGCTCCAATAAAATGTTTTACGGTCTGGGATGCCCCCCGACTCATCGCGAAGTGACCACGCCATGAAATGGACCCGCCTGCTCTTTTCTTTCCTCCTGCTGTTGAGCGGCTTTTTGGCCTGGACGCTTCTGATCCATGATCAGGGCTGGAAATCCTACCTGGAACTGCGGGACCGCCGGGATACGCTTGTCGAGCAGATTGCCGCCGTGGACGAGGTCAATCTGGATCTGAGCCGGGAAATCCGTCGTCTGACCACGGACCACGACTACGTGGCCAGCGTGATCCGGGTGGAGATGCACTACCTTCGGCCCGATGAAATCCTCTATATTCCACAAAACGATACGTTCCGGAGGCTGCCATGACCGAAAAAATCGCCTGGTTTGAAGAGGTGTTGCGCCTGGAGCCCAACTCCAAGCTGTTTTTCCCCCTGGCCCAGGCATATACGCAGGATCATCGGCCCGAGGACGCCATCGCCATATTGCGCAAGGGGTTGACCTTTCACCCGGAACACCTGGAAGCCCGCCTCCTTTTGATCGAATGCCTCTCCCAGCTGGACGTCGTCTCCAAGGACTTCCCTTCTTCCACCGAAGAAACTCCTGAGGCCCTCTCCTCCCCGGAACTGGAATCGCTCGTCAAGGCGTTGGCAGGACACCCTTCCTTTTGGAGGCACTGGGCCGCCCGAAGCAGGGCCGAAGGCCGGACCGACCTCGCCGTGACCCTGGACATGCTCGCGGTCCAACTCGGCGGAGCCCGGATCACCTGGGAGACGCTTCTGGAACAGGGCCTGCGCGCGGTGACCGGAGGACGCGAAGAACTTCAGACTCCCGCTCCCCAGGAGGAAAAACACTCTACACCTCCGGAACCCGACCCCCTGTCGAAGCCAGAGTCTGATCCGGCTCCGGAGCCGGATCTTACGCCCGACCCCGAACAGGAACCCGAGCCGAAACTTAAAACGGAAACAGCGCAAACGTTTCCCTCGGAGCCCGAACCGGTCGAAGTACCGCGCCCCGAGGCGGAGGCCGAGGCTCACCTTTCCGAAGGCGAGCGACGGTACTATGAGACAAAAACTTATGCCGACCTACTGGCCAAGCAGGGCGAGCACGACGAAGCCCTGGACCTGTACGCAAAACTGCTCCAAACGTCTCCGGACGACGAACAACGCCTGGACCTGGAGGCTCGGATACAGGAACTGCGGGACCGGGCCGCCAAAGGCCCCAAGGATCTGGATTCCAAACCAGCCGAAAAAGACGCGAAACCACAGCCAGAGTCTGAAACAAAGCCGGAATTTGAACCTGAGCCTGGGCCTGGGCCTGAACCTGGGCCTGAGCCTGGGACAGCCCCGGAACCGAAATTGAGCATCGGGAAGGGAGAAGTGCCGCACGATGCGGACGATCCCGTCGCTTCGCCCTCCACGGCCCCGTCGCCGAAAACCGCGACCACGAAACAAACCCTCAAAAAGCTTGCGGAACGCTTGGAATCCCGGGCCGAAAAATAGCCTCCCCGAACACGTTCCACACTGCATGCGATTGGAGTTCACCGCGATTATGACCATCCACATTCTTTTCCGTCTGAGCCTTTTGGCCCTACTCATTTCCCTGGCCGGCTGCTCGACCATCCAAAGCGCCTGGGACAAAACCTCCGACGCCTATGAAACCTATGTCGACCCCAAACCGGAGATCGACCTGGACCGCCGTCCCGGCTTGTCCAGAAACGAACAACTCTTAGCCACGCAGTTCAGCCTGATGGACCAACATCTGGAGGAGGCCTTGCGGACCCTGGCACCTCAGGATCGATTTCCGCCCTCGGCCTGGTTCACCGCGTTTCTGGAGCGGTTTCCCTGGATGACCGCCGTTCTGGCGGTGGACGCCCAGGGTCGAGTGCTGACCAGCCATCCGGAGACCCCGCTGAAAAGCGTCCCCGTGGAGGCGTTGCTGGAACGGGAATGGTCCATGCTCCATCGCGACCTGCAAGGATTCGTCGAGGAGACGCCGTTGGGTCCGGAAGTGATCATCGCCGGCCCGTTCTTCCACGACGGGGCGTGGCAAGGGTTGATCATCGCCCACTTCGATCCTCGCGCCCTGACAGCCTTCGCCACGGCTTCAGAGCGCTTGGTCCTGCTGACTCCGGAAACCCTTCTCTGGACCGGCGTCGACCAGGAAGCGACCCGAAAAATCACGGAAGCCCCCTGGGAGAACATCCTCCGGGACCGGGTTCACGGCCGTCAATCGGCTGAAACCAAGACCTTCCTCTGGCTGTCTCGGCCCATCGGAACCCTGCAACTGATCTACGCCCTGGCCCTGCCCAACTAACGCTATTTTATGGAGTCGCCCCATGCCCCAGATCACGGTCATCGAACACCTGCTTTTCCACCAGAAGGAATCCCCCATGGCCACGGGACGATTCACCCGCCTTCTTTCGGAAATGATCCTCTCCGGAAAGATTATTAATCAAGAGGTGAACAAGGCCGGGTTGGTGGAAATCCTGGGGCTGACCGGGGAGACCAACGTTCAGGGAGAAAAGGTCCGCAAGCTGGATGAATTCGCCAACCAAGTCCTGGTGCACCGCTTGCAGCGGGCGGGTGTGCTCTGCGCCCTGGCTTCCGAGGAAAACGCCGATTTGATCCATATCCCCGCCGACTGCCCCCAAGGGGACTACATCCTGATTTTCGACCCCCTGGACGGTTCGTCGAACATCGACGCCAACGTCAGCATCGGCACGATCTTCTCCATTTTTCGCCGGACCAGTGCTTGCGAGGAACCCGCCACCATGGCCGACGTGCTCCAAAAGGGCGCCCAACAGGTGGCCGCCGGGTACATCATCTACGGATCGTCCACCATGCTCGTATATACCACGGGCAAAGGGGTTCACGGCTTTACCCTGGACCCCAGCGTCGGGGAATTCCTGCTCTCCCATCCGGACATTCAGATTCCGGAACGGGGCAAGATTTACTCCGCCAACGAAGGCTATCGGCACTATTGGGACCAGCCCACCCGCAAGGCCATCGACTATTTCAAGGATCCGGACAACGACTCCAAGCGGGTCTATCGCTCCCGGTACATCGGCTCCCTGGTGGCGGACTTCCATCGCAACCTGCTCTACGGCGGCGTCTTTCTCTACCCGGCGGACACCAAAGACTCCAGTCATCCCCATGGAAAACTGCGCCTGATGTGCGAGGCCAACCCCCTGGCCATGGTCGTGGAGCAGGCCGGCGGCATGGCCACCGACGGAATCAACCGCATCCTGGACATCCAACCCACGGAACTGCACCAGCGCGTTCCTCTGGTCATCGGTTCCAAGCTGGACGTGCTCAAGGTCCGGGAACTGCTCCAGGCCGGTTGAGCCGACCAGGCACCGGCTCACATTTCCGCCCATGCTCTGCCTCGGCATTGAAACCTCCTGCGACGAGACCGCGTTGGCCCTGGTCCACGACGGCCGACTGCTGGGGCAGTGTCTGCACAGTCAGGAAAAACTCCACGCCTTGTTCGGAGGGGTGGTTCCGGAACTGGCTTCCCGAGGACATCTCACGGCCCTGCCGGTTCTCCTGGAACGGCTCATGGAGCGGACCGGCCTGACCATTCGGGACGTCCAGATTGTGGCCGCCGCAAGAGGGCCCGGACTGCTGGGCAGCCTGCTGGTGGGCCTGGGCATGGCCAAGGGCCTGGCTCTGTCCCTGGGCGTCCCCCTGGTGGGCGTCAACCACCTGCACGCCCACCTGCTGGCCGCCGGACTGGAGCGGGATATCCCGTTCCCGGCCCTGGGGCTTTTGGTCTCCGGAGGACACACCCAATTGTACCGGATCACCTCTCCGTTCCAATTCGACCTGCTGGGCCGAACCCTGGACGACGCGGCCGGAGAGGCTCTGGACAAGGCCGCGTCCATGCTCAACCTGCCCTACCCCGGCGGCCGACACATCGACGCCCTGGCCGCGGGATCCGAACCGAACCGATCCTTGTTTCCCCGGCCCTATTTGGACAACCGGAACCTGGATTTCAGCTTCAGCGGTCTGAAGACCGCTTTTTCCCAGCATCTTGCCCAGCGTCCCGATCTGCGTCTGCCGCGCCTCCCGGACGACGCCGCCCTGACCCGATGGGCCGAGGACCATCCGGAAGTGGGCACGGTCTGCGCATCCCTGAACTGGAGCATCGCCGAAACCCTGCGAACCAAGGTCGAACGAACCCTGACGGACAAAACAGCCTACCGCTCCGTGATCGCGGCCGGCGGCGTGGCCGCGAACACCATGCTCCGCTCCATGCTGGCGAAAACCGCGCAGTCCCATGGCCTGGAACTGATTCTGCCCAGCCCGACCCTGTGCACGGACAACGCCGCGATGATCGCCTACTCCGGCTGGCTACTGGCTCGGGACGGCTGGGAACACGACCTGACCGTGGAAGCCCTCCCCCGCGGCAAACCCATTCCCTGGGATTACCGCCCTCGATCTTTTCCGAAGCCGTCCGCCTCACCTTGACACGTACAGCCCCCACAACTAGTTTGATTGGCTGCACAGGAGTTTGCTCTACTTCCGGCATTATCCGTTCACGTAACCAAACGGCACGTCATACGAACCCGCAAGCGAAAAGGAGACGAACATGGCTCATGAACTAAACGATACGAATTTCGACGCTGAAGTCCTGCAGTGCGACCTTCCGGTCCTCGTCGATTTCTGGGCACCCTGGTGCGGTCCGTGTCGGGCCATCGCCCCGGTCATCGAAGAACTCTCCCAGGAGCTGACCGGACAGGTCAAAATTGCGAAGATGAACGTGGACGAAAGCTCAAAAACTCCTTCTCGCTTCGGCATTCGGGCCATCCCCACGCTGATCCTCTTCAAGAACGGGGAAGTGGTCGAGCAGTTGACCGGCGCCGTCTCCAAGAGCAGCATCAAGGAAATGATCTCCAAGAAAATCTAGTTCTCGAGCATGAAATCTTTTGATTCGGTCATCATAGGGGGCGGCCCGGCAGGCATGACGGCCGCCCTCTACTTGTTGCGCTCCGGAGCCTCCGTGGCCTTGGTGGAACGCCTCGCTCCCGGCGGCCAGATCCTGACCACGGAGAGGATCGAAAACTATCCCGGCCACCCCAAGGGCGTGAAGGGCTATGAGTTGGCCGACCTGATGGCCGATCACCTCAAAGATTTTTCCTACACGACCCTGCGCCAGGAGGTCCGATCCATCGAACACCAGGGTCCTGGGCGCAACCTCGTGCATCTGGAAGAGGAAACCATTCAGGCCAAGGTCGTGGTGATCTGCTCCGGCGTGGCCTGGAAGCGCTTGGGACTGGAGCGGGAAGAGTACTTCACCGGACGGGGCATCTCGTATTGCGCCCTCTGCGACGCCAATTTCTTCAGGGGCCAGGCCGTGGCCGCGGTGGGCGGCGGCAACACGGCTCTGGAGGAATCCATCTATCTTTCCAAAATCGTCGCCAAGGTCTACCTGATCCACCGTCGCGACGCCTTCCGAGCCGACAAGATTCTCCAGGAACGAATCAAGCGCATTCCGAACATCGAGTGCGTGATGCGGTCCGTGGCCACGGAACTCGTGGGCGACACGGAACTCAAAGGTATCCGGGTGACGCATCTGCCCGACGGCGCACAGCGCCTTCTGGACGTCTCCGGGTTGTTCGTCTTCGTGGGATCCACCCCCTTGACCGACTTCGTTCCCGAAACGCTGCCCCTCTCCCCGGCGCGCTTCATCGTCACCGACCTGGAAATGGCAACCAACCTGCCGGGAATTTACGCCGCCGGGGACGTTCGCGACAAGCTCTGCCGCCAAGTAGCCACGGCCGTGGGAGACGGTGCCACGGCCGCCCATTCCGCATCCCTTTTTCTGGACTCCCTGTGAACAAAACACCCATCTTCGCCTTCCTGTCCTGCTTGCTGCTCACCGTATACCTGTCGGGTTGCGGCATCATCGACTATTATTTTCTGACGCCTCCGGAGGACACGGCCCAGGAACTGGCCCAGGCCGGGTTCGAAGCCATGGAGGAAAAGGACTATCGCCGGGCCATCACCGCCTTTACCAAACTCAAGGACCGGTATCCCTTCAGTCCATTCACCTCCGCGGCGGAGTTGGCCTTGGGCGACGCCTACTATCTCTCGGAGCAATACGAGGCCGCGGTCCAGACCTATCTGGAGTTCGAGTCCCTGCACCCAGGCCACGAGGCCATCCCCTACGTCCTGTTCCAGGTCGGCATGGCCAATCTCCGACAATTTCGCTCCATCGACCGGCCCACCGACAACCTCCACCTGGCTCTGCAATATTTCCAACGCCTTCAACAGACCTTCCCTCAGTCTCCCCAGGCCCGGGACGCCGAACAAGCCATCCAGGAGACCCGGAGCCGCATTGCCGAGCACGAGTTGTTTGTGGCCGACTTCTATTGGCGCAGAGGTCAGTATGGGCCTGCCTGGCGGCGATACCAAGCCGTCCAGCAAGAGTTTGGCGACATTCCGGAAATTTCGGAATACGCCCAGCGGCAAAGTGATTTCGCCTACTACCGCTTTCAGAAGCAGCAGTCCCAGGAATACCGGGAAGAGCGGGAAGGTACCTGGAAACGTCTGCTGGACTGGCTCTGATTCCGCTGCACTCGCGTGACAATGCTTTCCACCCGTTCCCTGGCTTTTGCGCTACTTTTCGGCCTGCCCGTTCACCATGCCTGAACCCGGCACCTTGGCTTGGCCCGTTCTCTCGGATGATCTGCGGGTCCAGGATGACGTCCTGGCCGCCTCATATTCGTCCGTCGGTGATGTCGAGCGTTCATGGATCAAAAAAAACATCGCCCAGCTCTACGCCCTGCACCCTCCCAGGGGCACGGACCGCTCCAGCACGTGTACCAGTTGGAGCGGCGGCCTTGCCACCACGTCCACCCGTCTTGCCAGGCCCTGGGCGTGCCTGGTGTGCCCGGAATCAATGTCCGAAGCTGGAGCCGGTCCGGCCGAAATCGCGGCGGCCCTGGTACCGGTGATGACCGCGGGCATTACCGACATTCTGGCGATCCTGCCTCCTTCGTCCCTGCAGTCCGCCCACCTGCTGACCACTCTTGAGCTATGCGGCCTGGAAAACGTATACGCTGTTCCCCGAAAAGCAATACCAAGGGAACTCCACGCCCTCGTCGCACGGGACCCTGCTGGCTTGATCCTGGATCTGGGAGGCCTGGCTTCTTATGATCCGCTCACGGCGGAGGTCTTCCTCCGGACCATGGTCTGGCGTCCCCGACTTTCAGGGCAACTCCGAATCTGGTGCGCCACTCCCGATCAGTGGGATTGGTCGACCCTGGAATGGAACCACCCCCATGCCCGGATCGAAGCCTGGGGCCCGTGCCGTGAAACCGCGCCGGACCGGGTGCTCCAGGGCGACGGGGACTGGGACGACTTCCGCCGCTTACCCGGAGCGGTCCTGGGCGTCGGCGCGGACATGCTTCACGCCCGCCTGTCGGACCTACCGGGCCCCGGCCTGATTCTCACGCCGGGACAGGAAGGCTGTTGGTACTGGCCGGACCTTGATCCGGGCTTCTTGTGCTTTCGGCGCGGCATGGCCCTTGCCGACTCTCGAGGTGAGGCGATCGCATTCTAGGCGCCGACCCCAAACGAGCCATTTGCACGCCGTGGACACTCATTTTCCCTGAACGCCCCTTCCCAGAAGCCCCCTTGTAAGGCCGGACGTTCATCTGTAACAATCTCCCACATGAGCAAAGCCAAATCCACGCCGACGATGTCTTCATCCGGCCACGGACCGGGAAAACGTTCCAGCTTGTCCCTGGTCCGCAACATCGGGATCATCGCCCACATCGACGCCGGCAAAACCACGGTCACCGAGCGCATCCTCTATTTCAGCGGAGCCATTCACCGCATGGGCGAGGTGCACGAAGGCAACGCCACCATGGACTATCTCCCCGAGGAACAGGAACGGGGGATCACCATCACCTCGGCCTGTACCACCACGCAGTGGCATGAACATATTCTGAACATCATCGACACTCCGGGCCATGTGGACTTCACCATTGAGGTGGAGCGCAGCCTGCGGGTCTTGGACGGGGCCGTGGGCGTGTTTTGCGCCGTGGGCGGAGTGGAGCCGCAGTCCGAGACGGTCTGGCGGCAGTCTGAAAAATTCGGCGTGCCCAAACTGGCCTTCATCAACAAACTCGATCGGCTGGGGGCGGACTTCGCCGCCGTGTTGGAGGACATGCGCTCCAAGCTGCGCACCACGCCCTTGCCGTTGCAAATTCCGGACGGACAGGGCCAGGACTTCAAAGGCGTGATCGACCTGCTCGGGATGCGCTTTTTGAGCTTCGTTCCGGAGGACAAAAATGCGAACGCGCAGTGGCAAGAGACGGAGTTGACCGCTGAACAGGAACTGGCCGCCCGGCCCTGGCGGGAGCAGCTCCTGGAAAAGATCGCCGAACAGGACGACACTCTGCTGGAGGCGTATCTTTCCGGCGCGCCCATGGACCTGGACGCCGTTCAGGCCGTGATCCGTCGGTCGACGCTGGAGGGTGCCCTGGTTCCCGTGCTCTGCGGCTCAGCCCTTAAAAACGCCGGGATCCAACCCCTGCTGGACGCGATCTGCGCCTACCTGCCTTCCCCAGAGGATGCCCCGGCCGCCAAAGGCGTCCATCCGGTCAGCCATGACCCCATTTCCCTGTCCGCGAACCCCGGGGGGCCGCTGGCCGCCCTGGTCTTCAAGATCACCATTGAGGCCGGCCGGCGCTTGGCCTATGCCCGGATCTACTCCGGCACCCTGGCCGAAGGCGAGCAGATCCGCAACGTGACCCAGGGCCAGGATGAACGTATTGCCCATATCTACCGGATGCACGCCGACAAAAAGCAACGCCTGGACAAGGCCGGGGCCGGCCTGATCGTGGCTCTGGCCGGCTGCAAGGTCACCCGTACCGGGGATACGCTGGCGACGTTGAACAGCCCGGTGCTTCTGGAGCAAATCACCGCCTACCAGCCGGTGATCTCCCTGGCCCTGGAGCCCAAGACCCAGGCGGACGCCAAGAAACTCTCCGAATCGCTCCAGTTCTTCCTGCTCCAGGACCCGACCCTGTTCCTGAGCCAGGACGAGGAAACCGACCAATTGATCCTCTCCGGAATGGGCGAGCTGCACCTGGACGTCGTCCTGGAGCGGATGCACCGGGAGTACGGAGTTTCCCCACGGACCGGCAACCCACAGGTGCTGCATCAGGAAACCATCCTCAAACCCGCCGATGGCCAGGCCGTGTTCGAACGCGAGCTGGCCAAGATTCCGCATTTCGGCGCGGTCCGAATCGCCGTGGCTCCGCGCCACCGGGACGCGGGTAACGCCGTACGCTGGACCATGGACACCCAAGGCTGGCCGGAAACCTGGGTCAAGGCCGTGGAGCAAGGCGTCGCCGACGGCCTGCAAAGCGGCGTGGCCAAGGGATACCCTGTCCAGGACGTGCTGGTGGAAATCGTCCACCTGGAACGGCGTGACGGCGAATCCTCGCCGGTGGGCTACCAAATGGCCGCGGCCCAGGCCCTGAAACAGGCCTTGAACGAAGCCGGTCCGGTGCTCCTGGAGCCGATCATGAACATCGAAATGACCGTTCCCGACGAATTCGTGGGCGAGGTGATCGGTCTCTTCAACTCCCGAGGCGGTCGGGTGGGCAACATGTTCGACCGTTCCGGCGCCAAGGTGGTCACCGGCATGGCTCCCATGCGGCAACTTTTCGGCTTTTCCACGGCCCTGCGCTCCGCCTCCCAGGGCCGGGCCGGCTTCACCATGCGTTTCTCCCGCTTCGACGTCCTGGCGTGATCCCCGCTCCCATGCATCCACGACGGACCAGAATTTGGTGGGAGAACCTGATCAGGGGAATCCGCCATGGATATAAGAAAATTCTGCGGCTCAAATCCTCTCCCGAGGACATCGCCCTGGGCATGGGGCTGGGGGTGTTCATCGGCCTGTTGCCGATCATCCCGCTGCAGACCGTGGTGGTCCTGGCCCTGGCCCTGCTTTTGCGATGCAGCAAACTGACCGCCCTGATCGGCACCCTGATCACCAATCCGCTGACCATTCCGTTTTTCTACCTGATCATGCTCCGGATCGGCCGCTTTTTTCTCCCCGACGGACGGGGACGGCTCAACCCGGATCACTGGACCATCGGCGAACTCCTGCAAGCCGGTTGGCATTTCTACGGCAGCATCCTGCTGGGCGGGTTCGTGATCGCCGTGCCCAGCGCCGTGCTGGCCTACTTCCTGACCCTGGCCGTGACCCGGGCCCACCAGGCCCGCCGCGCCAGGAAAATGGCCACGTCGCCGTATAAAAGGCATTTCCTTTCGCCCTCGTCCGAATCTTCCCGCACCCCTCCCCATCAGCCTGGTTCGGACGCATAATGCCAGCCATGCCCAAGACGGAGCGACAAATCGCTCAGAGGACCACCCACCGGCCCAAGCGCAGCCTGGGACAGAATTTTCTCTCCGACCAGGGCACGGCCCATAAGATCGCGGACGCCCTGGAGGCCTCATCCGAAGACCCGGTTCTGGAAATCGGTCCGGGGCGCGGTGCGCTGACCGGACGGCTCCTGGAGTCCGGTTGCCGGCTGTACGCCCTGGAAAAGGACGATGTCCTGGCCGAAGAGCTGAAACACCGCTGGCCGACGCTTGCAGTGGTCGTGATGGACGCGCTGCGGTTCAACTGGACCAAACTCCACGGCCCATGGCGGATCATCGGCAACCTGCCCTACAACGTGGCCTCGCCGATCATCTGGGATCTGGCCGCCGACGTCCCGCACCTCGAACGGGGAATATTCATGGTCCAAAAGGAAGTCGCCCAAAGGCTGGCCGCCGCGCCGGGCTCGCGAAACTACGGGGCCCTGAGCGTCTGGGTCCAGAGCCATGTCCAGGTTCGCGGCCTGTTCACCGTTGGCCCCCAGGTCTTCCACCCCCGCCCCAAAGTGGACTCCGCCGTGGTCCGCCTCACCACCTTGGCACCGGAAGAACGCCTTCAACACTCCGGCCCGCTCCGCCGATTACTGCCCCTGTGCTTCCAGCAACGCCGCAAACAACTCAAAACCATCCTCCGCCCACTCTGGGGCGACCACCTGGATCAATGGTTCCAAGACCAAGACCTGCGCCCGGAAAGCCGCCCCGAAGAACTCTCGCCCCACCGCTTCCAACTTTTGGCGAACCTCGTCTTCCCGCCTTTGTCAAACGGGGCCCACGAATCAATGTAAAGCAACCACCACCCCGCTCCCGTACATGCCTGAAATCCGTCTCACCCCCACCGGCCAACTGAATCTGCATGCCCCGGACACGGACCCCGCGCCCACGGCCCTGACCGAAGCCTTTGCCCGCGACTGGCGCGAAGGGCTGTTTCTGCTCGCGGCTCGCGGCGATCTGGCCTCGTCGCCTTCCATGAGCTTCTGGACCAGGATAGCGGCGGATTACCTGACCAGGCTTTGCCACGCGCCAGAGGCCGCCGCACATGTCCAATCCACGGGACCACGCGGACTTAAGCACCGTTTGCCGACCCCCCATTCCATTCAGCTTCCGCCGCCGCCCCCGGAGCGTTTTCAGTCCTGGGCCGATTCCGCCCCGCCGATGGTCGGTGGGGAATACCTTTCCTCTGATCTGCTGGCTGGAATCTGGGACGAGCTGTCCGCCTGGGCCCAGGAGACCATGGCCCGGGACAACGGCCCCTCGGAATTTCTGCGCAAGCGCGCCCCGCGCTGGAACCAGGTCGGCCGGGTCACCTTTCATCTGGCTGAGAACAAGACCGACGAGGACCGCCCCTTTGCCTTCATGGCCAGTTTCAGCACCGGCATGGATGCCTCGGGCCAGGTCCGGCACCTGCCGCTGCGCAAGGCCCTGGAACTTTACGCCGGAGCCGGCAACAAGGCGGCCCTGCTCAAGCTGCTGACCCCGGTCCATGAGGCGGCCAAACGTCTGGATTGGGTCAAGGTTCTGGTGGACGGGGGGGACGTCTATCGGCCCATGGCCTGGAGCGTCCCCCGGGCCTACGAGATGCTCCGATCCGCTCCTTCCCTGGAGGACAGCGGCCTGTCCGTGCGCCTGCCCAACTGGTGGCGGAAGCGTCCCAGGCCCCAGGTGGGCGTGGTCATCGGCGAGCAGCGCAAGACGTCCCTGGGCGCGGAGGCCATGCTGGATTTCCGGGTGCAGGTCGCCCTGGGGGATACGCCGCTGACCGGGGAGGATATGCAGGAGCTGCTCTCCGGCACGGAGAGCCTGGTTTTGTTCAAGGGCCAGTGGGTGGAGGTGGACCGGGAACGGCTGCAGCAAGCCCTGGAGCATTGGAAGCGGCTGGAGCGGGAGGCCCGGACCTCCCAGGAAGGCCAGATATCCTTTATCAACGGGATGCGCCTGCTGGCCGGGGCATCGGCGGATCTGCGCGACGACGACCAGGACGAGGCCATCCGGGAGTGGGCCCATGTCCAGGCCGGAACGGCCTTGCGCGAGATTCTGGACACCCTGCGCGATCCGGCCCGGTTGCGGGTGGACGAGTCCGCCATCGGCCTGAGTGCGACCCTGCGGCCGTACCAGAAAGACGGCGTGGGCTGGCTGCACTTCCTGACCAGCCTGGGTCTGGGGGCCTGCCTGGCCGACGACATGGGCCTGGGCAAGACCATCCAGGTGCTCGGCCTGCTCAGCCGAATCAAGGCCGAAGCCGCGGAAGCCGGGGGGCGAGCCGGGCCTTCCCTGCTGCTCATTCCAGCCTCGCTGCTGGGCAACTGGCGGGCCGAGGCCCAGCATTTCGCCCCGAATCTGCGTCTGCTTTTCGCGCACCCCTCGGAAACCCCGCGCAAGGATCTGGACGCCCTGGCCCGTGATCACACCCGAATTCTTTCGGGCATCGACCTGGTCGTGACCACCTATTCCATGGTCGGACGAATGCCCTGGCTGGCCGGCCAGCCATGGCGGCTGGTGATCCTGGACGAAGCCCAGGCCATCAAGAACCCCTCCACGGCCCAGAGCAGGGCGGCTAAAAAACTCCCTGCCCAGGCGCGTGTGGCCCTGACCGGCACGCCCGTGGAAAACCGGCTGGGCGAGCTCTGGAGCCTGTTCGACTTTCTCAACCCCGGCCTGCTGGGCAACGCCAAGCGGTTCAAGGAGTTCGTCAAGGCCCTGGAGGCCCGGGAGAACGACCCCTTCGGCCCCCTGCGTCGCCTGGCCGGCCCGTATATCCTGCGACGGCTGAAAACCGATCGCAGGATCATCGCCGACCTCCCGGACAAGACCGAAACCGTGCGCTACTGCCTGCTGACCAAAACCCAGGTCAAACTCTACCAGCAGGTGGTGAACCACATGACCAAGACCCTGAAAGAGGTCGAGGCCATGGCCCGCCGGGGGCTGGTTCTGCAAACCCTGATGCGCCTGAAGCAGATCTGCAACCATCCGGCCCAGTTCACCGGGGACGGGGATTTCATCCCCGCGGCCAGCGGCAAGTTCGCCAGGCTTACGGAAATCTGCGAGGAGCTCGGGGAGCGCCAGGAGCGTGTGCTGGTCTTTACCCAGTTCCGGGAAATCATCCCCTCCCTGGAAGAGCACCTGGAGCGAATTTTCGGCCGCCCTGGCCTGGTCCTGCATGGGGCCGTGAACGTCAAAAGACGCAAGGCCATCGTGGATCAGTTCCAGCGCGAGGGCGGTCCGCCCTTCTTCATCCTCTCCCTCAAGGCCGGCGGCACCGGTCTGAACCTGACCGCGGCCTCCCACGTGATCCACTTCGACCGCTGGTGGAACCCGGCGGTGGAGAACCAGGCCACGGACCGGGCCTGCCGCATCGGCCAGAAGCGCAATGTCCTGGTCCACAAATTCGTCACCCGGGGAACCATTGAAGAACGCATCGACGACATGATCACCGAGAAGCAACGAATGGTCGAACAACTCCTCTCCGACGACGCCGAAATCCGACTCACGGAACTCCCGGACGACGCGCTGATCAGGCTGGTCAGCCTGGACCTGGACAGCGCGGCGGGATAGCCAAGGCATGGTTACGGGATGGAAGGCCGACAATCCTCTTGTCGGCTGGAGCAAAGTGGGTTTATGACCGTGCCGGGAAGAGCATACGGCATCAAATTGCTCGACCGTATTGCCCCACAACGAATCATTGCAACCAGATACGGAGAATCGGAATGTCCAGATGGGGCTGGAGGCCTTATGTCCCGGTGGCGGCTCGCCAAGCCAAGGCCAAGAAGGAAATGGAAAAGCTGCGCAAGAAGGGGGCGTGCATCCAGCCCGTGGTCATCGAGGGCCGGACCATTGCGCGCAGTTTCTGGGGCAAAGGCTGGTGCGATCACCTGGAGTCCTTTTCCGATTACGAAAACCGTCTGCCCCGTGGGCGAACCTATGTCCGCAACGGCTCGGTCTGCCACCTGGGCGTTGCTCCGGGGCGGATCGAGGCCAATGTCAGCGGGTCGGAGCTGTACAAGGTCACCATCACCGTCGCGAAGCTGGACACGGCCAAATGGAGCCGGATCAAGCAGAACTGCGCCGGCCAGGTCGGCTCGATCATCGAGCTGCTGCAAGGCAAGCTCTCGTCCCAGGTGATGGCCGTGGTCACCGAGAAGCAGCAAGGCTTATTCCCGCTGCCCGGCGAGATCAAGCTCAACTGCTCCTGCCCGGACTGGGCGACCATGTGCAAACACGTGGCCGCGGTGCTCTACGGCGTGGGCAGCCGCCTGGACGACGACCCGAACCTGCTGTTTCTGTTGCGCGGCGTGGATCCGCAAGAACTGATCACCCAGGGCATGGCCTTGCCCGGAAAGCCGGAATCCAAGGTCGACTCCCTGCACGAAGATTCCCTGGGCGATATTTTCGGCATCGAACTGGACGAAGCCATGGATCTTGGCCCGCCTGCCGAGCCTGCCTCCAAAACCACCACCGCGAGTCCGCGGAGAAAAGCAACGACGAAAACAACGCCAGCCGGGACCAGGGCCAAGGCCGAAACAGCGCCGAGCAGCAAAGCATCCGCAAAAACCGTTGCCTCGCCGACGAAGAAGACCGCCAAACCTCCTGTCGCGTCAAAAGCCAAAACAGCCGTCGAGCCTGGCAAACCTCGTGCTCCAAAGCCAACCAAAGACCAGTCCGCCAAAACCAGGGCCACGCCGCAAGCCGCCCCCAAGCCCAAACCCTTCGTGCCCAAGGGCACGAGCATATCCAGGTTGCGCGAAAAGTCCGGCCTTACGGTCCAGAATTTCGCCGCCAAGCTGGGCGTGACTCCGGCCAGCGTCTACCGCTGGGAAAACAGCCGTGGCCGACTCAACCTGCAAGACCGTTGCCTCTCGGCATTGCAGCGCCTGCATGACCAGGTGGAGTCGAAATCCTGAGCAGAGAGGAAGGGCGAAAACGTCACCTTGACAGACAGGGCCATTTTGTTTTCTGGAAAATATCCATACTTTCAGAGTGGTAGATTGCAGGATGTTCAAGAGGAACCCCCATGTGTGGGCCAGCAACCATCGAAATCGCTATCGAAATCAGAATGTTACCAGAAATCGATTTCGACCACGATTTCGATTTCGATACCGATCAAGAGCGCCCGTAGTTCGAGAACAAAATTGTCCTGCCTTGACAGACCGAAGCGGTTGTCCATAAAAGACCTCTCTTTTTCCAATTTCTTTTTCAGGAGTTTTGCGATGCAAGTCGAAAAGACGAAAAACGGCGCCGCCAGCGCCTTTGTATTTCAGCCCGTGGTGGAGAAGTGCGAGGGCTGTGAGCGGATCAAGGAAGACGATGGATTGCGCCATTGCAGCAGCTACGCCGAACCCGAGGCCAAGTGGGCTCTGGGGGTCTGCAACTTCGCTACCCATGTCAAGGCCAGCGTGGACAAGCAGGGTAAAATCAAGGTCAACCCCTTGAAGGCCTCCAAACGCGCTGCTCGCGGACGTTAGGCGACCTTTTGGTTTCGGGACCGTGCTCTGATGCGTGACGCTTTGTGCTCCTTCATCGCCGGTGGACGCGACCGGTTGATCGAACTGCAGCGCGATCTGGTGGCTATCCCGGCCCTGGGCCCGATCAACGGCGGCCAGGGAGAACGGGAAAAGGCCGAACACCTGCTGCGTCTGCTGCGGTCCATGGGTATCCAGCACATCGAGGAGATCCCGGCTCCGGACGACACCGTGTCCTGCGGCTTCCGGCCCAATCTGGCCGCGGTGATTCCGGGCCGGGACACTTCGCGGACATTCTGGGTCATTTCGCACACCGACATCGTCCCTCCGGGTGACGCGGGATTGTGGACCAGCCCGCCTTACGAGCTGCGGGTGGACGGGGACCTGATCTACGGACGCGGCGTGGAGGACAACCACCAAGGCTTGGTGGCCTCGTTGCTGGTGGCCGAGGCCGTGCTCGCCGGGTCTGAGCCGCCGCCCATCAATTTTGGGATGCTCTTCGTCGCGGACGAGGAGACCGCCAGCGCCAAGGGACTGGATTACGTGCTGACCCACCGCCGGGATCTCTTTGGTCCCCAGGATTTGATCCTGATCCCGGACTTCGGGACCGCGGATGGAGAAATGGTTGAAGTGGCAGAGAAAAGCTTGCTCTGGTTGAAATTCTCGGTCTTCGGCAAACAGTGTCACGCCTCCACCCCCCAAAAAGGCGTCAACAGTCTGGTCGCCGCCTCGGACCTGATCCTGCGCCTGCGCTCCCTGTACACCCGCTTCGACCATCAGGACCCGCTGTTCTTTCCACCCAACTCCACCTTCGAAGCGACGAAAAAAGAAGCCAATGTCCCCAACGTGAACACCATTCCCGGGCTGGACGTCTTTTATGTGGACTGCCGGGTCCTGGTCCAATACGACCTGGACGAGGTACAAGCCGCCGTGGACGAGATCTGCGTCGGGATGGCTGCGGACCACGGGGTGCGCGTGGAGTGGGAGATCGTCCAGGAAGTCCGCTCGGCACCGGCCACCCCACCGGAAAGTCCCATTGTTCAGCGCATGCTGGCCGCGGTCCGGGCCGTGCACGGGACCAACCCCAGGCCCATGGGCATCGGCGGCGGCACAGTGGCTTCGTTTCTGCGCCGCCAAGACATCCCCTGCGTGGTCTGGTCCACTCTTTTGGGCACGGCCCACCAGCCCAACGAGCATTCATCCATCCGAAACACCCTGGCCGATGCACAGGTCATGGCCCATGTCCTGTGCATGAACGACCCGGCCTGAAAACCGAACAGGAAATCGGGACGAATCTTTCCGAGATCTCCCGGGTTTGATCCGGGTGGTCCTTCGCCATCCCCATGCCTCGATCCTCGACCACTGAAGAACCTCCCTCTCCCCGGCCCTCCAACCGCGTGATCCTTCGCAAGCCTCTGGAGCCGGACCAATTCGACGTCATCGTCGTCGGCGCCGGCCATGCCGGGTGCGAGGCGGCCATGGCCGCGGCCCGGATGGGCCTGAACACTCTGCTGCTGACCATCAACATCGACCGCGTCGGCCACCTTTCCTGTAATCCGGCCATCGGCGGCTTGGCCAAGGGGCACATGGTCAAGGAGATCGACGCCCTGGGCGGATGCATGGGTGTTTGGGCCGACCAGGCCGGTATCCAGTTTCGGATTTTGAATACCCGCAAGGGGCCGGCCGTCCGGGCCACCAGGGCCCAGATCGACCGGGACGTCTACATGCGGGTGGTCCAGCGGGACGTCTTTGCCCAAGAGCGGCTCTGGGTCCGACAGGAAATGGTGGACGGCCTGCTTGACCGGGACGGACGCGTCCTGGGCGTGCGCACCCGTCTGGGCGAAAACCTGCCCGCCCGGGCCGTGCTCCTGACCACGGGCACCTTTTTGCGCGGCCTGATCCACATCGGCCTGGAACACTTTTCCGGCGGGCGACTCGGCGACCCTCCGGCAAAATCGCTTTCCACGGACCTGCTCCGGCTCGGCCTGGAACTGGGTCGACTGAAGACCGGCACAGTGCCTCGGTTGCGGCGCGACAGCATCGACTACCAATCCATGATCCCGCAACCCGGCGACGAACCGCCGCGGCCCTTCAGTTTTCATTCTCCCGGCATCCGTCTGCCCCAGATTCCCTGCCACCTGACCCATACCAACACGGCCACCCACGCCGTGATCCGCTCCGGCCTGGACCGCTCCCCGCTGTATACCGGAATCATCCAGGGCACCGGAGCGCGTTACTGTCCGTCCATTGAGGACAAGATAGCCCGGTTCCCGGACAAGGACCGCCACCAGGTCTTCGTGGAGCCCGAAGGGGTGGACCATCCGGAAGTCTATCCCAACGGATTGCCCACCAGCCTGCCCCTGGAAGTTCAACGAGCCATGCTGCGCACCATCCCCGGCCTGGAAAAGGCCCAGATCGTCCGCCCCGGCTACGCCATTGAGTACGATTTCGTCTTCCCGGAACAGCTTCTGCCAACCCTGGAGACCAAGGCCGTTCGCGGCTTGTACTTGGCCGGACAGATCAACGGCACCTCCGGCTATGAGGAGGCTGCGGCCCAGGGACTGTGGGCCGCGCTGAACATCGCCGCGGCTCTGACCGGCGACCCGCCCTTTCTCCTCGGGCGCGACCAGGCCTACATGGCCGTGCTGGTGGACGACCTGGTGACCAAAGGCACCCGCGAACCTTACCGGATGTTCACTTCCCGGGCCGAACACCGCCTGTTGTTGCGCGAGGGCAACGCGGATCAGCGCCTGACCCCCCTGGGCCGATCCCTGACCCGGGGTCTGGTTCAGGACGATCACTGGCATATTTTTTCGCGCAAACAAGAAGCCTTACACGCCACGCTGGAAGGACTGCGCGGCGTCACGATCCGACCTGACGCCGCCACTAAGGCGTTCTGCGAGTCACGGGGCACGGCCCTGCCCGGCAAGGCCCTCACTCTGGAGGAACTGCTCCGTCGACCGGAACTGCACCTGGGCGACCTGACCGAATTTTGGCCGGACTTGGCAAGCCTGGAGCAGGACGTGGCCGAGGAAGTGGAGAACCGGGTTAAATACGCGGGGTACCTGACCCGGCAAGAGGAACTGGCCGACCGGGACCAGTCCCTGGAACAAATCCGTTTGCCGGAAAACCTGGACTTCGAACATGTTGCTGGACTTTCCCGTGAGGTTCGGGAAAAGTTGTGCCGCGTCAGGCCGTTGAACCTGGGCCAGGCCGGCCGGATTTCCGGCGTCACCCCGGCGGCCCTGGGATGTCTACGCATTCACCTGCGCAAGATGGAGAAAACGCCTTCCACACCGCCAAATCCGCCGACCACCCCCGAACCATGAGCCTCCCCCTGGTCCAAACCCTGGGTCGTTGGGCCATTGACCGGTCCCAAAGCTACACCCGGATGGCGCGCATTCTGGGCCAGACCGGTTCGGCATTCGCGCGGCTTTCCTTTTTCAATCCAGCCGTTTTTTTCGTCCTTGTCCGCCAAGTCTACTTCACCGCGGTCCAGCCGCTGACCATCATCATCGTGGCGGCCCTGATCCTGGGCTCGGTCACGGTGCACATCCTGCTGCGCATCCTGCTCAGCCTGGGTGCCTACGAACAGATCGGGGCGTATCTGGTCACGGCCATGCTCCACTACATCGCACCCATCACCTGCACCCTGATCATCGTCCTGCGCTCGGGAACCGCGGTGCTGACCGAGGTGGCCCTGATGAAGATCAACCGGGAAATCGCCACCCTGGACGCCCTGGCTGTTCCGGTGGCGGAGTATCTGTATCTGCCCCGACTGACGGCCTTTCTGATCGCCGGCCCTTGCCTGAGCTTTTGTTTCTGTATCGTCGGACTGTTCGGCGGCTTTTTTACGCTGGGGTTCCTGCACGACATCACCTTTGCCAGCTACCTGGACCGGCTCCTGGAAGCGGTGCATGTCTTCGACGTCCTGACCATGATCGCCAAATCCACGATCATGGCCGGCCTGGTCTGTCTGGTAGCCCTGCAGCGCGGACTCAGCGTCCAGCGTTCCTTCACGGAAGTTCCCATCCGGCTGATCCAGGGCATGATCCAGACCGTCACCCTGATCATCGCCGTGGAAGTGCTCTTCAACCTGTTTTAGAGGATGCAAACGAATCGTCGTAAAGCCATGTCCACGCTCCCGATCTCCATTTCCACCCTCACGGCCCAGCGCCGACACCTGCTCCTGGTTTCCGAGGACGAGTCCACGATTTCCCGACTCACGGCCATGGTCCTTCAGTCCGACTTCCACATCGGGATCATCAGCGACGACTTCCCCTTTCTGACCAACCTTTCCGCACTGGAGAACATCGTCCTGGGGTGCATGTACCACAAGACCATGTCGCTTCATTCCTGCCGGAAGAAAATTCAGGACCTCGTCGACGCCCTGGGAGTGAATGAAAGCCTGGATCAGCAGGCCCAGTTTATGAGCAGACCGATGCTGTTGAAAATGCATCTGTTACGCTGCATGGCCAACGAATCGACCTTTATTTTTTTGCCCACGCTTTCCCGCTCGGACTGCGACATCCTGCACCGGGCAGCGGAAATCCTGGATCAAGACGTTTTTCTCTGGGTCGCCTGCTTGTCAATCGATCAGGATGTCTATACTTCCTTGGAATACCCCGTCATTGAACTGAACTCGACGCCATGAGCCTCAACCAACGCATCCTGGAACTCAAGGTCGGCTTTTTCGTGCTGGCCATCCTCGTCGCCGTGGTTGTTCTGATCGTCTATATCGGAATCAAGAAGGACCTCTTCGCCGAGCGCATCCAATACACCGTGATCAGCCAGACCGGCGAACGGATCGAACCGGGCATTCCCGTTCGCCTCTCCGGTTTCAACGTCGGGCAGGTCACGGAAGTGACCCTGGACCGGGTGGACCAAGTCCGGGTGACCATCCGCGTCCTGAAGCGCTATCAGCAGTGGTTCACCGAGGACGCCAGGATCATTCTGGACCAAGAGGGCTTCATCGGCAACAGCTTCCTGAAGCTCCTGCCCGGCACGGAAACCTCTCCGGTACTGGAGGAAGGCTCGGTGATCCGCCTGGACAGAGTCGGCGGGATCACCGAGCTGATTGAGGAAATGCAGCCGGTGGTCGAGGCGCTCAGGGCCATCGTGATCAACATCTGGGATCTGACCGATTACCTCGTTGACCAGGAAGGCCCGGTGCGCCGCATCCTGGTCAACGCCCAAACCATGACCGAACGTCTCCTGGCCGAGCACGGCCTGATCCACTACCTTGCCGAAGATCCTCGCCCCATCGAGCATATCGATCATATTCTAAGTCAAGCTGATACCGCGATGCAGGGCGTCAACCGCCTGCTGGACACCGCGGCGCTGCGGGTGGAAGACTTGGCGCCGATCCAGGAGGAGATCGCCGGGGTGATCCGAGAGGTGAACGTTCTGATCGTGGAGTTCCAGGGCATTCGTGAGGACGTCACGCCGCTGTTGGCCAACATCACCCAGATTTCCGAAGACGTAAAAACCGCGACCCACGACCTGATCAGCCTGCGCCGTCAGGGGGAGTACAGCCTGCGGCTGGGCACGGAACTGTTGTTGCGGCTCAAGGAAACCTGGCCGCTTTCCCGCCGGGAGGCGACCGGGCCGGAACACGCCTATCCCTGGCCGTAAAAGGAGAGTGAACGGTGTCGATCCGCATCATATTTCTGGCGCTGCTCGTCGCCCTTTTTCCGACCCTGTGGGCCTGCGGGTCTTCCTCGTCGCGGACTGCGTACCCCCCCCCGGACACACTGCGCATGGCCGAAGCCCAACGGCATGAGTTCATCCAGCTTTTCCTGCAAGGCCGCTGGTGCGAGGCCCAGGGACTGTTCGAACGCAGCCTGGAAAGCTATCAGCTCCAGGACGACTTTTGCTCCGCCGCGCGAAACCACCTGATCGCCTGGAAACTGCACCAATACCTGAACCTGGACGCGGACCACCATCTGGAAGCGGCCCGAAACCTGGCCGAGACCGGATTGGCCTGTCCGGAGCTCGACCTTCCCGGCACCGACGCGGTCCACGAAGTTCAAGCCGAAGATCATCTCACGCCGACGGACCGTGCCTACCGCGAAATGCTCGAACAAGGGGCGTTCACGGCCCTTGCCGCCAAGCTGGGCGCGGAGCCGGACCCGCTCTTCGCCTCGGTCTACGGACGCAAGGCCACCAAAGCCGCCCTGGAAGCCGACCAGTTGGAACAGGCCCGGATGCTCATCCACCGGACCCGCGAACTGGATGCCGGGCAAGGCTGGGTCGTCTTTCTCATCGAAGACTGGAACTTCATCCTGTCCTTGACTCCGGACCCGGCCGAGGTTCTCCACATCCAAAACCGCGTTGATCTCCTGCGCGGCCTGATTCAGCCATGTTCCCCGTAAGCCCGGTCGCTCCCCTTCCATTGCCCGTGAGCCAGGCCGGGTTCTATTTCCAGAATTGGGGATTCAGCGTTTCGGACGCCCAAAAACCGTTGAC
Organism: Desulfonatronum zhilinae; assembly: GCF_900182865.1. Classification (NCBI taxonomy): domain Bacteria; kingdom Pseudomonadati; phylum Thermodesulfobacteriota; class Desulfovibrionia; order Desulfovibrionales; family Desulfonatronaceae; genus Desulfonatronum; species Desulfonatronum zhilinae. Next base: position 11,314 of record NZ_FXUJ01000016.1, on the reverse strand, counting down.
CATAACCATCGCCCTGATCCTGTTCCTGGCCCTGGTTTCCGCGGCGGTCACGCTGTATCGTCGCGCCAGGGGCTCGGGGACCGCCGGGTTTTCCATCCACGAACCGACCAAGATTCAAGACATTCTCAACGAAGCGCTCCAACAGCGCGCCACGCATGAATTACGGTTCCAGGACGAAAGCGCCCAGCGAACCAGTTTTGCCTGCTCCCCCACGGACATTGATCCCGCCGTAGGGATCACGCTGGAAGTTTCCGGGTTCATCAAGCCCCAGCCGTCCTGGGTCGGGCGGCGCGTCGTCTGCTACTTCAAAATCGCCGGACAACGCAAAGAAACAAAATGGCTGTTCTTCTCCTTTGCGACCACCATCATCGACATCGCCTCCCCCCAAGCGATCCAGCGCATCGTCCTGGCCATCCCGGACCAATTGGATCGCAAGCAGCGTCGCGACCACCTCCGCCTGGACCCGCCCAGCGAGGATATCCCCGAGCTTCAGATCTGGCCGGAAACCCTCTCCAATCTCCACCGCCCCGAGGATGACCCGCCCCTGCTGGAGTACTTGGTCACCCAACAGGAGAACCCACTCCGCGTTCTGAACATTTCCGCCGGCGGCCTTTTGCTGGAACTGCGCCCTCCGCTGCCCAAGGCCCTGGGTGCGGACCTGGAAAAAGGCCACCGGTTCTACATCCGCTTGGTCCTGCGCGACCCGGAGCAAGGCTCTGCGCAAACCTACCAGCTCTTGACCCAGGTCCGGAATGTTTTCATCGACCCGACCCACGGTAAACGCCTGATCGGACTCTCCTTCGTCGCCCATCTGCCCGTCACGGAAGGCTCGAGACGCTGGAAATCTCTGGACGGCAAGGGTGTTGAAGAAATCGAGGACTGGGTTTTCAAGCGTCATTTGGGTTTGTACCGAGAAAAGGGCTTGGTTTGATGATTTTTTTAGGTTGACCCCCTAACCCCCAAAACCAAACAAAACGGGAGGAATCTTTGGAAGAGGGCATAGAAGGCAAATTCTGGAGCATGTTCAAACGGATTTTCCGCAAGGACGACGCATCCAGCATTGAAGCCATCATTCTGGCGGCCAGGGACGAAGGCGAGATCCGCAAGGAGGAGGCCTCCATCGTCCTCAAAGTGCTTCGCCTGGGACGCAAGCAAGTCCATGAAATCATGATTCCGCGCACGGATATCGTCTGCGCCGAGATCGAGGATCGGATCGAGGACGTGGCCGAGTTGATCATCGCCCACGGTCACACCCGGATTCCGATCTACAAGGACAACAAGGACAACATCGTGGGCATCGTGCACGCCAAGGACCTCTTGCAGTTCGTGCTCCATCCCACGCCATCCCCTCGCAACAGACTGGAGGAAATCCTGCGCGAGCCCCTGTTCATTCCGGAAACCAAGAACGTCATGGAAATGCTCCAGGAGTTTCAGTCGCGCAAAAATCATCTGGCAATCGCCCTGGACGAGTACGGCGGGACCTCGGGCATGCTCACCTTCGAGGACGTCCTGGAGGAGATCGTCGGGGACATTGAGGACGAATACGACGCCCCGCGTCCCGACGACATCCAGGTCCAGGGAGATGGAGGCTACCTGATCTCCGGCAGGACCGAACTGACGGAATTGCGCGAAAACCTTGTGGTCGATCTGGATAGCGACCAGGTGGACACCATCGGGGGCTACCTGTCTCAACTGGCCGGACGGGTCCCACGCAAGGGCGATGTTTTCGACATTCAGGACTTCCGCTTCCGGATCAAGGACGCGGATCAGAAAAAGGTCCGCTGGATCGACGTCCAACCCCTGGAAACGGAATCCGGTCCGGAAGCATGATCTCGGCCACGCTGCCCGCCGCGCTTTTGGTCGCCCTGCCCGGGGCCTGGTTCGGCCATGCCAACCCGATCTCCCATGTGCCTGGGGCGGCGGTTCTTTTTCCGGCCGCGTTGTTTTGGATCGCCCTGAAAGCCTCCTCTCCAGGCGCGGCCTTCCGCTCCGGCTGGATCTGCGCCGCCTTGGCCTACGCCGCCTGCCTGTACTGGGTCTTCATCCCGGTCCACGTCCACGGCGGCCTGCCCTGGATTCTGGCCCTGCCCTGCCCGATCCTGCTGGGCATGTACCTGGGCCTGTACGGCGGGGCGTTTTCCGCCCTGATCCATTGGGCGCGTCCCGTCCTTTCCCCTGTTCCTCTTGGCTTGGGTGCCGGTCTGCTCTGGGGAGGATTGGAAATGGCCCAGGGAACGCTGTTCACCGGCTTCTCCTGGCTGACGCTCCCGGCGGCCCTGGCGCCCTGGCCTCCGGCCATCCAGGGCTTGGCCTTGGTGGGCGAATACTGGTTGTCCGCGGTGTTCGTGGCCGCCGCGGCTTGGCTGATTCTGGCTCGTGAGAGCACGTTCGGCCTGTTGTTGGGCATTGCTACGCCCCTGGCCTTGATCGGCTTCGGCGCTGTGATGCTGACCAAGCCTCTCCCGGAAGGAGCACCGGTCCGGGTCACGCTGGTCCAGGGCAATATCGACCAAACCGTGAAATGGGAGCCGGAATACCAGGAAGCCACGATTCGTACTTACCTCGACCTGACCGCCAAGGAGCTCTCCTCCGCGCCGGAATTGGTGATTTGGCCGGAAACGGCCATGCCCTTTTACCTTCAGGAGGAAAACGCCTTGTCCAGGCAGGTGCGGGATTTCGTCCGCTCCCAGGAACGTTTCGCCCTGCTTACCGGCGCTCCGCGCTACGAAGTAAACCTGTCCACCGGAGAAATCGGATACGGCAACTCGGCCTTTTTGCTCGGCCCGAGGGGAGAAACCCTCGACGTCTACGACAAGGAACACCTTGTCCCCTTCGGCGAGTATGTTCCCTTGGGCCACCTCCTGCCCTTCATCCGTCGTCTGGCCCAGAGCGAGGGCGACTTCGTGGCCGGCAACGACCCCGCTCCGCTCCATTGGGACCGGCTTGCCCTGGGCATGCTCATTTGCTACGAAGCGATCTTTCCCGGATTGAGCCGGGAACGGGTTCGCGCCGGAGCGAACCTCCTGGTGAACATTAGCAACGATGCCTGGTTCGGCCGCTCCTCGGCCCCGCGACAACACTTGAACCAGGCCGTCCTCAGGTCCGTGGAGCAGGGCCGATTTCTCGTTCGTTCCACCAATACGGGCGTCACGGCGATCATCGACCCACGAGGCCGACGACTTGAAGCCGGAGGATTGTTCCATCGTTTGACCCTCTCCTATCCGGAAGTTCTCCTCCTCGAAGACCGCACGTTTTATCACCGGCACTACACGATCCTCCAGGCGCTTTTGCCCGCGACCGTCGGCGTGTTGCTCGGATCGGTCTGGTGGCTGCGTCGACGGCGAGCGTCTTTCGGGATGGAATAAGATATTTTTTTTGACTATCGTCAAGCACCGCATCGAACCATGGAGTCTTGTTTCATGAACACGGCTGAAGCCCAACGCGCCGAGAACGGCAAGAAACTCTTGCAGTTTTCCGAATTAAAAACGGAAAGTGCGAACCTGGAAGTCCAATTCGACAGCTTCTGGAGGAGCCTTTGACCGGGATGCCTACGAAGCCCGCCTGGTGGAAATCGACAAGGCCATCTCCCATCCCGAGGCTTGGAACGACCCTCGGAGCATGACGCCTCTGCTTCAGGAAAAGACCCGACTCAGTACCGCGCTCCAGGAATGGTACGCTCTGCGCAAGGCCAAGCAGGATTTGGGCGAGTGGCTGGCCATGGCCGAAGACGAACCCGAGCGGGAAATCCTGGAAGAGGTTCAGCGGCACATGGCCGTTTTGTCCGACAAACTGGAACAGGCGGAACTGCATACCTTGCTCAGCGCACCGGAGGACCAGCACCCGGTTATCCTGGAAATCCATCCCGGTGCCGGGGGCACGGAAGCCCAGGACTGGGCCGAAATGCTCCTGCGGATGTATCGGCGCTGGGCCGAGCGCCATCAATTCAAGGTCCAGATTTTGGACTATCTGCCCGGGGACGAGGCCGGAGTGAAGAGCGTGGTGCTCCAGATCGAAGGCTCGTACGCCTACGGCCTGCTGAAAAGTGAAAAAGGTATTCATCGCTTGATCCGCATTTCGCCCTTCGACTCCTCCGGCAGGCGGCACACCTCCTTCGCCTCCGTGGACATCTACCCGGACGTGGGTCAGGAGATCGAGATCGAAATCAACGAGGAAGATCTGCGCATCGACGTCTTCCGGGCCAGCGGTCCCGGGGGACAGCACGTGAACAAGACCAGTTCCGCGATCCGAATCACCCACCTGCCCACGAACATCGTGACCCAGTGCCAAAATGAAAAGTCCCAGCACCGCAACAAGGACGCGGCCATGAAGATGCTCAAGGCCCGCCTCTACGAACTGGAACTGCGCAAGCGCGAAGACGAAAAACAGGCCCAATACGCCACTAAGGACGCCATTGCCTGGGGCAGCCAGATCCGGACCTACACCCTCCAGCCCTACCGTCTGGTCAAGGACCATCGCACGAATTTCGAGATGGGCAACGTCGAGGCCGTGCTGGACGGGGACATCGACGGCTTTATCCGGAACCATCTTTTGGAGACCCATGTCCGGAAAGTCGCCTAGCCTTCCCGCGCCTTCGGAGTTGCGAGCCGAGTTGGAAACCCTGCGGGGCCGACTGGCCTCCCTGCCTCTCGCCACCAACCCTACTGAAGACCCCGGTGCGGACGCGGTCTTGTTTCGTCTGCTCAGGGGCCTTTCTCCGCAACGGTCCGCCGAAGTGCAGGCCGTGCTTCAGGGTTTCCCTTGGATGCTTCTGCCCCTGGAAGGAGATGTCTACCCGGCCCTGAACCGCCTTCAGGCCCGAATCGACGATCTGACCCACGCCGCCGGCCATGACGATCTGACCGATTTGGCCCGGCGAGTCGTCTTCGATCAGGCCCTGCACACGGAGATGGAACGCACCCGGCGCTCCAAACTGTCCTTGAGCCTGGCCATTCTGGACATCGACGACTTCAAGCAAATCAACGACGACTGCGGCCATGTCCACGGAGACTTGGTCCTGCGAACCGTGGCCGAGGTTCTGCGCAAAAACATCCGCAGGGCCGATCTGGCCGCACGCCTGGGTGGGGAGGAATTCGCCCTGCTGATGCCCGCCACGACCCAGACCAGCGCGGTGATCCTGCTGGAGCGAATCATGGACGCCGTCCGGAAGCTGCGTTTCGACTGTCCCGCTCCTTCCACCGTCCCCCAGGTGACCATTTCCACCGGACTGGCCTGCTACAAGGGGTTCCGGAACATGTTGCCCGTGGAACTGGTCGAACTGGCGGACAACGCCTTGTACTCAGCCAAGCGGGCCGGCAAGGATCGTCTGGAAAAAGCCCCGTTCCGGGACATCGCTCCGGATTCGGCTTCCCAAACCTTGGTGGATGCCACGGAGAAAAATTTTCTTTTCCAAGGATTGTCCGCCTGATCACCATGAACCCCCACCAACCAATGCAAACCAACCCCAATGGGACCTTGAGCATCGCCGTATTCAGCGGCAAGGGCGGTGTCGGCAAGTCCAGCCTCAGCGCGAACCTGGGCTTCTGCCTCAGTGAATCCGGACTGCGCTGCCTGCTGATGGACTGCGACCTCGGGCTGGCCAATCTGGACATCCTGTTGGGAATCTCCAGCGAAGCCACCATCCAGGACCTGCTGGTCCGGGACATCGCCGCACAACGACTCGTCCAGCCGGTGGCCCCAAACCTGGACCTGCTGCCGGCTGCCAGCGGTGTGCCCGAACTGGTGGAGATGGATGAGGACCAGCGCGGCCTGTTGCTGAAAAAACTGGAGCCGATCATATCCGACTACGCCTTTCTGATCCTGGACATGGCCGCCGGTCTGAACCCCACGTTGCTGGCCATGGCACGGGCCGCTGCCAAGCGGATCGTCGTGCTCACTCCGGAGCCCACCTCGCTGACCGACGCCTACGCCGTAATCAAAGTGCTTTCAGCCAAAGCCGACATTCACGACTTTCTGATCCTGGTCAACCAGGTCGCGAACCGGGAGGAGGCCCAAACCACCCATCGACGCCTGGACGCTGCCGTGGAAAAATTTCTCGGCTTCAAAACCCACTACCTGGGCATGGTCCGGAGTGATCCGAACATGGGAAAAGCCGTGGCCAAGCAGCAAGCCCTGATGCGCATCGCGCCCAAATCACCGGCTGCCGAGGACATTCGGGTCCTGGCCGAACGGCTGCAATCCCTGCGCGCGGCCCTGATGCCGGGATTGCTCGACAAACCGGCCCTGGCAAATTTTTAACCTTCAACCTATAGAATTTTTTCACGTATCGGTGTAGGTAGTCGCGAATTGGCCCTTGCCGTGGTGTTTTTCGTATCGCCCGCCATACAGATTTGGAGAAAATGCTCATGAACAAAAGCGAATTAATCCGCAATCTTGCCGAAAAGAACGACATCCCGATGGATTACGCAACCACTGTGGTGAACACCTTTTTTCAGTCCATCAAGGATGCCATGATCCAGGGCGACCGCGTGGAGATCAGGGGATTCGGCAGCTTCAAGGTCAAGGACTACCAGGGCTACAAGGGCCGCAACCCCAAAACCGGTCAGTCCGTGGAAGTCCAGCCCAAACGACTGCCCTTCTTCCGACCGGGCAAGGAGCTCAAGGACCACCTGAACGAAGACGCGTAGCGCTGCAAGCGCAACGTCGTAGGGAACAACGCCCAATCGTGCTCGTGCTCAGCCGGTCACGGCGGCGCTCGTACTCGTAATCGGTCGTTTTCCCGAACCTTCCAGCTCGATTCCAAACACGAGCACGAGCACCGCTTCGCTGAGCATGAGAGGACGGTCACCTCGGAGTTTTTGAGCAGGTATCGTCACACAACATTGGCGCGTGCATCGCCCACGATCTGAGGAAGCGCAATGAACCAACGGATATCAACCAGCGACGCGTTCGGTCCCTGGGTGGAATGCTGCAAGATGCAGGGCAGCGGCAACGACTTCGTCGTCCTGGACAACCGGGCTTTGCAACTTGCCCAAGGTGAAATGCCCGCCTGGGCCAGGGCCGTCTGCCGCAAGGCCTTCGGCGTGGGAGCCGATGGGCTGATCCTGCTGGACACGACGCCTTCGGGCGTGGAGGCGGACTATATCTGGCACTTCTACAATGCCGACGGCTCCCGGGCCGAAATGTGCGGCAACGGTTCCCGGTGCGCCGCCCGACTGGCCCATGAATTGGGACTGGCCGGAAAGACGCATGTTCTGGGCACGGACGCCGGTCCCATCAAAGCCGAGGTCTTGCCCGACCAGGACTTGGTCAAGGTCCAGCTGACCCCGCACCACGATCTGCGCCTGGGTCTGAATCTGGCTCTGGAATCGTCTCTTCCGAAGGCTTCCGAACAAATCGAATCAACGCCCTCCTGGGATGCTCACTTCGTGAACACCGGAGTTCCGCATCTGGTCGTCTTCTCTCCGGATGTGGCCGGCCTGGACGTCCAAGACCTCGGACGCCGGTTCCGCGAGCATCCCCGGTTCGCCCCCAGCGGCACCAACGTCAATTTCGTCCAGGTCCAGGACCGGGAGAATCTGTTGTTGCGCACATACGAACGCGGCGTTGAGGGGGAAACCTACGCCTGCGGCACCGGAGCGGCGGCCTCGGCCCTGATAACCCACGCCTTGAACCGAACCGGACCGGAGGTGAACATCCGCACATCCGGAGGCGAACTGCTCGGCATCACCATTCACCAAGACGCCGTTTTTCTGACCGGAAAGGCCGTCCTGGTCTTTACGGCCAATCTCAATCTCCGATCCCTGGGTCTGAATCGGACCGAGCCATAATCCGCGACACGGTCCATGGCCGGATTCATTCGCCCGGCACCGGCACGCACGTACAGCACAAGGAGGAAATATGTCGTTTCACGGAGCGTTCACCGCGCTGGTCACACCGTTCAACAGCGGCGTGATTGATGAAGACGCCTACAGAAGTCTGATCGAGTGGCAGATCGAGGAAGGAATCAATGGGTTGGTTCCTTGCGGCACCACCGGCGAATCCGCGACCCTGTCCCACGCCGAACACGCTCAGGTCGTCAAGATCTGCGTCGATCAAGTCAAAGGCCGGGTCCCCGTGCTGGCCGGTTCGGGCTCCAACAGCACCAAGGAGGCCGTCGAATTGACCAAAGTGGCCAAACAGGCCAAGGCCGACGGCGTTCTGCTGATTACGCCCTACTACAATAAGCCGACCCAGGAAGGACTGGTGGCCCACTTCAGGGCCGTGGCCAAGGAAGTTTCCATTCCCATGATCCTGTACAACGTTCCGGGCCGGACCTGCGTGAACATGCTCCCGGAGACCCTTTCCCGGCTGTTCCGGGAAGTTCCGGAGGTCAAAGGCGTCAAGGAGGCCACCGGGAACATGGCTCAGGTTTCCGAAGTGCTCGAATACTGCGGATCGGACTTCATCGTTCTTTCCGGGGACGACTTCACGGTCCTGCCCCTCTTGGCTCTGGGCGGCAAGGGGGTCATCTCCGTGGTTTCCAACATCGCTCCAAACAAAATGAGCGCCCTCTGCCGCGAATATCGAGAAGGCAACACCGCCAAGGCCCAGGATCTGCATTACGAACTGGCCCCGCTGTGCCGGGCCATGTTCCTGGAGACCAACCCGGCACCCGCCAAGACCGCTTTGTCCCTGATGGGCAAGGTCAAGCCGGAGTTCCGTCTGCCCATGGTTCGGATGCAGCCCAACAACGAGGCCCGACTCAAGGACATTCTCGGACAAGCCGGCCTGATCACCCTGAAAAAATAATCCAACGCCGCACACGGTTCGGCGACCAGGGACGAGGGCTCTCCCTCGTCCCTTTTTTTATTCCGCGTCCCCCGAACGACAACCATTCCAACAGCCCGGGCAAAGATCCCTCGTGTTCAAAACCTACCTCAAGCTGCTCTGCACCTCCATGTTCTGGGGCGGCACCTTCGTGGCCGGGCGAGTGGTGGCCGCGGACCTGCCGCCGTTCTCCGCGGCGTTTTTACGCTTCGCCATCGCCTCAGTCAGCCTAGTGATTCTGGTGCGCGTGTACGAAGGCGGCCTGCCGCGACTTCGCCTGGGTCAGTTGCTTCCGGTGTTCATCCTGGGCATGAGCGGCATCTTCGCCTACAATGTGTTGTTCTTCACCGGCCTGCGCACCGTAGAAGCCGGACGGGCGGCGGTGATCGTGGCTACCAATCCCATCTTCGTCGCCCTGCTGGCCGCTCCACTGTTTAAGGAACCGCTGGGCATGGGCAGACTGGTCGGCATCGGACTTTCGGTCTGCGGGGCGATCCTGGCCATTACCGGCGGCCGCCCCCAGGATCTTTTTAACCAAGCCTTGTCTTGGGGTGATTTGGCCATTTTCGGTTGCGTGGCCAGTTGGGTGATCTATCTCCTGGTGGGTAAAGTGATGATGAAGAATCTTTCACCTCATGCGGCGGTGACTTGGTCCTGCCTGGTGGGCGTCGCGGCACTGCTGCCCTTTAGCTTGGCCGAGGGCTTGCCGGGCCACGTCTTGGCGCTGACCTGGACACGCTGGGCGGCCCTGATTTATCTTGGAGTGTTCGGCACGGTGCTGGGCTTCACCTGGTTCTATCAGGGCGTCAAAACCATCGGCCCGTCCAGAGCCGCGGTATTCATCAACTTCGTGCCCGTCTGGGCCATTGCCTCCGGATTCCTGATCCTGGGTGAAACCATCAGCCTGACCCTGATTCTGGGAGCGGCCATGGTCGGCTTGGGCGTGTACCTCACCAATCGAAAAGGGGCGGCACCCCGATGAAATACTCTTGATGAAGCCCTCGATGTCCCCCATTGACGATCGCGTCCCGGCGAGCCTCGCCCCTCCTCCCCTTGGGCTTTCCTGGCTGATATGGGGGTTGGGCGCTGCGCTCTACTTTATGAGTTTCTACCAGCGGGTGGCCCCGGCGGTGATGACCGACCTGCTGATGAGCGATTTCCAGATCGGAGCCGCTGCCCTGGGCAATTTTTCAGCCTTTTATTTCTACAGCTATGTGGCCATGCAGGTCCCCACGGGCATGCTGGCGGACCACTGGGGGCCGAGGCGGCTGCTCACGGCCGGGGCCTTGCTGGCGGCCCTGGGCACCATTTTTTTCGCTTTGGCCGACACCGTGCTCCTGGCCAACATCGGTCGGCTGCTCATCGGCGGTTCCGTGGCCGTGGCCTGGGTGACCCTGATGAAACTGGCCACCCACTGGTTCCCGCCACGGATGTTTGCTTTCGTCACCGGGATCGGGCTGCTGGTGGGGGTGATGGGCGCGGTCACCGCCGGGGCGCCGCTGCGCCTGCTGGTCGATCTGATGGGTTGGCGCGGGGTGATGTGGATTCTAGGACTCATCTGTCTGATCCTGGGCGCGGCCATCTGGCTGATCGTCCGCGACGACCCGACACAGCGGGGGTATGCCTCCCATGCTCCCACGCTCGCCGCGAAGAGCAATTCTTCCGACAGCATGTTCCACGGCCTCGGCAGCATCTTTCACTACCGAAACACCTTGCTGCTGACCGTGGCCCAGGGCGGGATGGTCGGCACGGTGCTGACCTTCGGCGGACTGTGGGGGGTCCCGTTCCTGGAAGCCCGCTACGCCCTTTCCACGCTGACCGCTGCGACCCTGAGTTCGGCGATCATGATCTCCTGGGCTCTGTCCGGCCCCCTTCTGGGATTCTTCTCGGACAAGTTGTGCGCCCGTAAACGGCTCTACGTGGCCGCCTCCGTGGTCGCCTTGACGGGCTGGTCCGCGGCCCTGCTCATCCCCGGACTGCCCCTGCCTCTGTTCGCCGTTGCCGCCATGGCCGGGGCCGCGGCCTGCGGAGTCGTCATCGTGGGCTTCGCCTTTGCCAAGGAATCCGTGCCGTCCCGCCTGGCCGGGACGGTCTCCGGCGTTTGCAACATGGGCACCATGTCCGGCCCGATGATCCTCCAACCTCTGGTCGGGTGGATTCTGGACCGACAATGGCGGGGAGAGCTGCTCAACGGCGTACGGATCTACGACGCCCAGGCCTACCAAGCGGCCTTCCTGCCCATGCTCGCCTGGCTCTGCGTCACAGTTTTTCTGGCTTGGTTCACTAGGGAAACCCATTGCCATCCGCCTCGGGAAAAGTCGTAGCCGATATCCTCACTCTTGCACATGTCGATCAGTACCTCATCTTCACGATAGATCAGCCCAGAGAAAGCCCTTTGAATTCATTGGCGAAAAAATATTTTTTAAAAATTCAGAAAGTTTTTGTTGACAGTACGGGGGAGTTCTTTTAGATACTGTCGTTTCGCGGCGAGCACTTCCGGCTGGTGAGTTTGGGTCGGTTTCGTGGTCGTCGGGCATGAGTTCTTTGA
>NZ_FXUJ01000015.1:0-114361 GCF_900182865.1 Desulfonatronum zhilinae | reverse complement strand
ACGAGATGACATTCATCACTGTGATCTACCTGATCGGAGCACCCATCAGGGAACTACTCGTTCCATAGCATTTCCACGTCCAACGTCGAAGAACCCAGTAAGTTTTCCACGCGAGACCTCCTGAGTGGTTTTGTTTGCTTGTGGAAAAACAAACATAGCACGAAGGGGTCTCGCTTTCAACTGCAAGCAACTGTTTTTTAATATTATTTTTGAAATCCTAGAGAAAATCGCTCAAAAAATGTCTAATCATTTCAGTATGTTATGCGAGCAAGGCTTACTCCCTAGACATCTGATATTGTTAGCTTTTTTCAAGACGCCGCACGAAGGCATGTTGGCGGACAGCCACGCAGAATAAAAAACCACCCGTAGTGCTACTGTCAGTAGTCGTGAAAAAACCGTGAAACTTCAGTATTAGAATTCTGATAGAAGAATCTGGTCACGTGCTCACGGTCGTCCCTGGCCTTGATGCTTTTTTCCGCCTCCAGAAACGTGCTTATTCGCACAAGTTCAACGCTCATGCCCACCGGGAAGGTCCGTGGAAAGACATTCGTGATCAAATCAAATTCCCCTCGGCTGAAAAGCACCACGGCCCTTTGGAACAAATATGAAAGAAGCAAAGGGCTGTCCCCGCAGACACGAAAAAATGCATCGCAGGGGTGTTCATGCAACGCCACCGCAAATCGCCCGAGAACATCTTCCCGAGGACCGCGCACAACCGGAATGTCGAGGCTCTTGCTGTACAATGCAAGGGGGGTATCTGCCTCATCTACGCTGGTAGCGAGGACAACTGGAGACGATATTTGAGATGCCTGGATTCGCTCCACAACATGTGACAACAAGGGCTTCCCGAAAAAAGGCGCCAGCATTTTGCCCGGATAGCGAGCTGAGGACATGCGGGCCTGGATGATGGTGAGTATTCGCATGACAAAGGTCGATTCATGTGGCTAGGTCTGGCTGAAACTCTTGGGGGCTCTGGGCTGGGTCTCTGTGGGCTGGGTCTATGAGACCAACAACCAACTGTAATTGTTAATTTTGATCCCCAAAAAAGGCCTGTTTTGACACCCAAAGGGTAATTCGCTGCGCTCGTGACTGCGTCAATTACACTGGGTAAACTTACAGACAACTTTTGTCACCCAAAGAACAGCTTTCTATATCCAACAATCCAAAATAATTCGGCAAAAGTCAAAAAATCACTTGAATTAAAAACTTCCCAATCAATCATATTCTCGCGCTTGTCCTGACCGTATACACCAGGATTCTCATGCAGAACCTCAACGGGCTCTTTCCGTTGAGCCGCAACCATTTTCAGCTGCAGCATATCAACAAAGCTCTTGTTCCCGACGCCCAATTCCACAGTCCAAATACGCTCTCATGCCGCACCTTGCCGGTACGGAACAATGATTTGACACTCCTTGGCGGAGCTTGAAAATGGCGAATATGCTTGATTATCAATGGGCATGGCTTGCCTGCTGAAAGGTTTTGGAAAAACTCAAGCAAATTTCAGGCCGGAATTGCTGTAGCTCGGAGCTGGTACTTGATGGCTCGTGGCTGAAAGCTCAAAGGCTAAAATGCCAAAGACCAAGGTTCAGGTGCAAGTTATGCGACGAAGGAGAAGATCGAAGTGGCTGTGCCCCCGCATAAGATGAAATCAGAGGTGAACCTGGGGAGGACGGATTCGGCAACCCTTTTCTGGTTTATGTTCAAAATCTCTTCATGCATGACGTTCAAAATAGACCTGATACAGATTCCGGGTCTGGGGTCGGTAGTTATTCCGCTGGCGATTGATTTGCCTGAAGAAAACTTCCCGAACCTGGTCCGTGCCCAACTCGTCCAGGGCTTCCAGAAAATCGGGCCAGTCCCCACGGGTGAGAATGCTCTCGACCACGCTGTCCACGGACAAGCGGGCAATGTCCGCCACATCCCACCAGAGCCAGGGACGTGGAGCAACTAAGCGCCTATACTGGGAAAGGGTGATTGGTTTTACACACATTAGGATTGCCTTTCAGTTCTGGCTGTGGGCTGGGCAAGGGTCGTTGGCTGGGCCTCTGAGACCAGCAACCACCTGTAATTATTAATCTTGACCACCTAAAAAGGCCTATCTTGACCCCTTACAGACAACTTTTGTCTTTCAAAGCACAGCTTTGTATATCCAACAGACTAAAATAATTCGGCAAAAGTCAAAAATCGCTGGAGCTAAAAACTTCCCATTCAATCATATTCTCGTGCTTGCCCCGACCGTATCCACCAGGGTTCTCATGCGCAACCCCAACAGGCTTGTTCCGTGTCCTCAACCAACCTCAAAACCAGTTGACATTATCTCAGCTCTCTTCTCACGGAAGCCGGCAAACTGATACTGTCTCTTTTATCAATGGCAACGAGCATACCTCTCCTTGTTGTGAATGCGCATACTTTGCATATGTAATAAGCGACAAATCGTCAATTTCAACCAATACGCACAGCCAGGCTATGGTTAATCGAAACCATCTCCCAAAATATTCGGACAATTTGAAATTTCGATTTGCAAATTGTCCGCGCCGATGATATCGGATCAAAAAAAAGCCGGTATACAAGGAAGGTGGCAGATGACCTACATCAACCGGGAGATGGAAGATTACCTGATCTCCATATCGAAAAAATTTCCAGTGGTTACCCTGACCGGACCAAGGCAGTCCGGCAAATCGACTTTGGTCAGAAAAGTGTTTCCCGAAAAGCCCTACGTCTCTTGTGAAGACCCGGATACACTGCTCTTTGCCCGCCAGGATCCACGCGGTTTTTTGAAGACCTATGAAAACGCGGTCATTGACGAAGCCCAGAAAGTTCCCGAGATATTTTCCTATATCCAGACCGTGGTGGACCAAAGGGATCAGCCCGGGCAATTCATCCTGACCGGTTCCAGCGACTTTTTGCTCTTTGAGAAGATCAGTCAGTCTCTTGCCGGAAGGGCCGCCGTGCTCAGGCTTCTTCCCTTTTCCCTGGATGAAATCTTCCCGTCGCACCCACGGGAGGATTATGAGGACTATCTGTTCACCGGATTATACCCACGGATATACAAGATGGGCATCCCCGCGCAGGATTTTTATCCCAGTTATGTCCAGACCTATGTTGAACGCGATGTGCGGGCGATAAAGAATATCGCCGACCTTGGACAGTTTCAACTTTTTCTCAAATCGTGCGCGGGCAGGACCGGGCAGCTCCTGAACATGTCCGCCCTGGCCAATGAATGCGGTATATCGCATACCACGGTAAAATCGTGGATATCCCTTCTGGAAGCCAGCTTCATTGTTTTCCTGCTCCGCCCCTATCATCAAAATTTCGGCAAGAGACTGGTCAAAATGCCCAAGCTGTATTTTTATGACCTGGGGCTTGCGGCGCACCTCCTGGAAATCCAAAGTCCGGAACAATTACGAACCCATTACCTAAAAGGTGCTTTATTTGAATCCCTGGTGATCACCGAGTTGATCAAGAAACGATACAACCAGGGCAAGCAAATGAACTGCTATTTTTGGAGAGATAAAACCGGAAATGAGGTGGACTGCCTCATCGACCAGGGAGGTTCTCAGCTTCCCATGGAAATCAAGGCAGGTCGTACAGTGTCCCCGGACTTCTTCAAGGGATTGGAGTATTATGTAAATCTGGCTGGGGATTCGGCGGCCAAACCCTGTGTCGTGTACGGTGGCAACGCAAACCAGAACAGAAGCAATGCCGAAGTGATTTCCTGGAACAATTTGAAAGGGTTGTTTTTGTACGGCACAAAATCTGTTGACACTTGAAGCGTTGAACGTCACTCGCTTCGCTGTTCATCGAGTTTGCCGACCAGACCCTCTCCATCTGCGACTCCGTCACCGGAGAGGTCCGGCAGGCGCAGATTTTCGTGGCCGTGCTCGGGGCCAGGAACTACACCTTCACCGAGGCTGAACGGCTGGCGCTTCTCATTGAACGGGAAAAACTGTACCGCGCGAATCGCCGTCTCGGCACTCGTCTAAAGAAGGCGCAACTCAAACATGACGCCTGCTTCGACGATCGACGCAGCAATTGGGAGTTATTCAACGGACTATTAAAGCATGTTCACCGGGTCCAAGTCCAGGGTCACGCGAAGAGGGGAGGAACCGGGGAGGGTGGAGCGCATGGCCGTGAAGGCTTCACGCAGGTTTTGCCAGGACATGGCCTTGAGCAGGCACTGGAAGCGTTTGCGGCCGTTGAGCAACCCCAGGGGAGCCGGGGCAGGGCCGAGGACCCGGAGGCCCAGTCGCGTTCCTTCGCGGCGCAGGTGGTCACCGGCCGTGGCCACCAGGGCCGCGCCTTCCTCCCATTCACGCGGATAGCTCAACCGGATCATGGCCAGCTTTACGAAGGGCGGGTAGGCGAATTTGCGGCGGCGTTCCAGTTCCTGTGCGAAAAATCCCTCGTAGTTGCCGGTCCGAATGTGCTCCCAACAGGGATGGTCCGGATTGCGCGTCTGAATCAGCACCCTACCCGGCCGATCTCCTCGTCCGGCCCTCCCTGCCAGTTGGACAAGCAGTTGAAACGTTTTTTCCGCGGCCCGATAGTCCGGAAGATTCAGCCCGACGTCCCCGTCCACGGCCACGACCAGGGTCACGCCTGGGAAATGATGGCCCTTGCTGAGCATCTGTGTCCCGACCATCACCTGGGCCCGTCCTTGGCTAAAGGCCTTGAGGATTTGATCCAGGCTGCCCTTGCGCCGGGTGCTGTCCCGGTCCAGGCGAACGATTCCCAGGCCCGAGGCCCCAAGGTTCTCCAGGTACTCTTCCAGCCCCTCGGTCCCCTCACCCAGAGGCAGGAACCGGGTTCCACCGCACTGACCGCACCCAAAAGGGAAAGGCTGAGCAAAGCCGCAGTAATGGCACAGCAGGCGCTCCCACCCCTTGTGATAGGTCAGCCCCACTTCGCAGCGCGGACATTTCGGGGCCGTGCCGCAGTCCAGGCATGAGACCAGCGGCGCGAAGCCGCGACGGTTGAGCAAAAACATGGCCTGCTCTCCGCGCTGGAGCGCGCCCTCCAACTCGGATCGACAGAGCTGGGAAAGCGGGGCGGAGCGAGGCTCCGGGCGCATGTCCACAAGTTGGATTTCGGGCAACGGCTTGCGACTGACTCGGTGACGCAGGGTAACGCTGTTGATCTCGCTCTGGTCGGCGGCGTGAAAGGTCTTGATGTCCGGCGTGGCCGAACCCAGCAGCAGCAGGCCGCCCTGCTGCTTGATCCGGAAATAGGCCACTTCCTTGGCCTGATACGTGAACCCCTCGTCCTGCTTGTAGGAGGCGTCGTGCTCCTCGTCCACCACGATCAACCCCAAGTTGGCGAAAGGTAAAAACAGCGCGGATCGGGTGCCCACCACGATCTGGGGCGTGGCCTGGTGGCGCAGGGCGCGAAACACCCCCAACCTGGCTCCGGCGGGAAGCGAACCGTGATACCAGTGTCGAGGCGTCTGGGGAAAAAACTGGTTCACCTCGTTCCAAAGCTGGGCGGACAAGGCCACCTCCGGGGCCAGCAACAGCACGCTCCTCCCCTGGGCCAGAGCCGCTCGAGCCAACCGCAGATACAGCAGGGTCTTGCCGCTGCCGGTCACGCCGTGGACCAGGCGGACACGAACTTGCCTCGGAGAGCCGTCAGGACTCCGGACATCTTCCGGTACAGGCTCCAGGGTCAGACGCAGATCTGCTTCCAGGGCCCCGAGCGCATCGACCTGCTCGTCGGAGAGAGGGTGGCATTCGAGAGAAGGAACATCGGAAGTGCCGGAAAGGACATCCGGGGATGATTGCGAGAGGCCCCCCGCAGTATCGGGAAGCGCTCGGGCCGACTTGTGAGCCTGCCAGTCAGCCTGCCAGTCAGCCTTTTGGGCGGAAAGAACCGGCACGGCCTGGACCAGCCCCTTGCGGACCAAGTCCGCCATAACACGTTTGAGACCTTGTTTCGTCTCACGCACTGAAAAAGCGTCCCGGGCCCGGATTTGATCCGTTTCCCCAGCGCACTGGACCAGCGCACCATCCGGACCATGATCCGCAAAGAGGGATTGATCCTGAACAACGGCCACGCCTCGAGCGATACCGCTCAAAGAAGCGCTGCCGTGGGCGAACAGGTGCTCAAGGACAGCTTGTTGCCGTTTGGCCTTGGGGCGCAGGCCCCAGGGAGGGTCGCGCAGCAAGGTATAGAGGACGTCGTCGTCCCCCTTGCGCTGGTTTTGCTCCAGGCACAATCGGCCTTCCATCCAAGCCTGTCCGAGTCGCGCCGACTCCTCGACGCGAAGACGGCTCATTTCCTCCAAGGTCCACCGCCGCGTCGCCGAACCCTCCTCCAGCCTGAACCGAGGTTGTCCGGAGCGCAGGGCCTTGGGCAGGATGCTGGAAAGAACGAGTCCCTCGGGGACCATCTGGCGTCTGGCCAGGTGCCGGACCAAGTCCAGAACGGCGTCTGTCAGGAGCAGTTCCTGGTCCAGGGGCCAAATCATGGGCTTCAAGGTCCGCCCCCCTCCGTCTTCGACCGCGGAAGGCTCCATGATCACCCCCATCCGCGTCCTTTTGCCCACCGGGACCATCACACGCTGTCCGGCGGCCCAGGCCGCGGAAGGCAGACAATCAGGCATCGCATAAGTGAAAACGAGGTACGGCGGGCTGCAAAGAGCCACATTCCAAGCCTGGGTCATGCCGCTCGTCTCGCAAGAAGATTCGTCCAAAGCTTGTCCATCAGTAAGGCCCGGCTCCCTTGTTGTCGAGTTGTCGAGGGGGATGAAACGCAACGAGCCGACCGCACGCCCCATGGTGCAGTCGGCTCGAAAAACCGGGGGATCAAAATCGAGTCCGCCGCGATCAACAATTGAAAGGAAGCAAATTCTTCAGCTTGCCTACCAATTCCTCGCGCAACGACTCGTCTTGCAAGGCGAAATAAATGTTGGCCGTGAGATAGTCGCTCCAGTCGCCCACGTCGAAGCGCATCCCGCGCATCTTCACCGCCAGGAGGCGATTCTTCTGAGCCAGTTTCATCAGTGCGTCCGTGATCTGAATCTCGCCGCCGTGACCCGGCTCGGCCCCTTCGAGATGTTCGAATATTTCCGGCATGAGCACGTAGCGTCCGACCACGGCCATCCTTGAAGGCGCCTGGGCCGGAGCCGGCTTCTCCACCATGGAGCGAACCCGATAGACTCCCGGAGCGAACTCTTCGCCATGGATGATCCCATAGCTACTCACCTTTTCCGCGGCGACCTCGATCACGCCGACCACGGACATATTTTCTGACAAGGCCACGTCCAGCAACTGCTTGATGCCCGGCTCCATCCCGAACATCAGGTCGTCCCCGAGCATCAAGGCGAAGGGTTCCTGCTTGATGACCTCCTTGGCGCAGAGCACGGCGTGTCCCAGCCCCAACTGCTTTTTCTGGCGCACGGAAATGATGTTCACCATCTCGGCAACGGCCCGAACCTCCTCCAATAGCGCCGTTTTCCCGGTCCGTTGCAGCAGGTCCTCCAAGGCCCAGTTGTAGTCAAAATGGTCCTCAATGATCTTCTTATTGGAGTTGTTCACGAAAACCACGTCCGTCAACCCGGAATACATGGCTTCCTCGACGATGTGCTGCACGGCCGGCTTTTTGAACACCGGAAGCATTTCCTTGGGGATGTTCTTGGTTGCCGGCAACGACCTGGTTCCCCAGCCAGCCACGGGAATGACGACTTTTCTGATCTGCATCGGAACAATCTCCTTCGTTTGGATCAATGCTGACGGATATCACTGGTGAAAACGCCACAGAGGAACACGCCCGGCATCGATGCGAAAAAACACAAAACTATCTTTTTTTATATCATTCGAATGAATTGCGACCAATCCTGGAACGCAAAAGGTCAAAAATGCAAGTCGCCGAAAGCTTTCGCCGGAAACTTGCGCAGGAAGCTTTGCCTCCGACAATCGGCTCAAGTCTATCCCCATTCGTGCAAACAGTCTATCGCAAATACGTATGCAAGACGTCCACCAGTTCATCGGCAAGCCGCTGAACCAGGACGGAATCCTCGCCTTCCACCATGACCCGGGCCACCGGCTCGGTTCCGGAGTAGCGCAGCAGCACGCGCCCCCTGGCCCCGAGCTTTTCCTCAGCCTCAGCCACGGCCTTGGCCACTTCCGGGGATTGTTCGAAGGGGATTTTGCGCTCCACGTGAACGTTGACCAGCACCTGGGGAAACGGCTTCAACTGCCCGGCCAGCTCGGACAGCGGCTTGCCTTTTTCCTGCATGATCCGCATCAGTTGCAGGGCCGCCAGGATGCCGTCCCCCGTGGTGCAATGGTTCAGAAAGATCAAGTGGCCGGACTGCTCGCCGCCGAACACCGCGCCTTCGCGACGCATGGCCTCCACCACGTAGCGGTCGCCCACGGGCGTGCGCAACAGTCTGCCGCCATGGTCCCGCATGAACAGTTCCAGAGACATGTTGCTCATCACCGTGGCCACCAGGGTATTGCCGGGCAACGTGCCGTTTTGCATCATGTCCTGGGCGCAAATGGCCATGATCTGGTCGCCGTCCAGCACGGTCCCCTGCTCGTCCGTGACGATCAGCCGGTCTCCGTCTCCGTCCAGGGCCAGGCCGATGTCCGCCCCGGATTCCAGGACGCGATGCGCCACGAGTTCCGGATAGAGGGAACCGCACTTGCGATTGATGTTCAATCCGTCGGGCTCCGTGCCGATTTCCTCGACCTTGGCCCCCAGTTCCTCGAACAGCAAGGGGGCGACCTTGTACGTCGCGCCGTTGGCGCAGTCCAAGACCACCTTCACCCCGTCGAAGGTCATGGTCGAAGGGATGGTGTTCTTCAAAAACACCAGGTACCGCCCCAGACTATCCTGAATCCGAGCGGCCTTGCCTACGTTTTCCGGCTGCGGATACTCCCAATCCGTATCCGGAGAGAGAATCAACTCCGAGATACTGTCTTCCATGGCGTCGGCCAGCTTGAATCCCAGATTGTCGAACAGCTTGATCCCGTTGTCCATGAACGGATTGTGCGAGGCGGAAATGACCACGCCGACGTCGGCGCGCATGTTGCGGGTCAGAAAGGAAATGGCCGGGGTGGGCATGGGACCGACAAGATAGACGTCCATCCCCGCCGCGCAAAATCCGGAAGTCAGGGCCGTCTCGAACACGTACCCCGACAAGCGCGTATCCTTGCCGATCACCACCCGAGGCCGCCGCGAACCGTTGCGCATCATTTGGCCCACGGCCAGCCCCAGCCGAAGGGCGATCTCCGGAAGCATGGGGAAAATATTCACCTGGCCGCGCATACCGTCCGTTCCAAAAAGACCTTTCCGCATTAAGCACCTCGCTATATCGTTCGCATATCTGCTTTGTATTGGTTCAATCACTCGCCGACGCTTGCTTCACCCGGAGGACCGGCTTCTTCCAGTTCAAGCGCCACCCGTATCCGTTCCGGCTCACTCTGCGTCAACGTCACTCCGGAAGGCAATTCAACCCGGTACCCCACCTCGTGCTCCCCAACGGGCAACTCTCCCACCGGGGAGACTATCACCCGCACCTGATCCTCAAGCCCGGGGTCGCGGGCCAGGGATACCGGAACGGAGAGCGTCAGGCGGATCGAGGTCGGCTCAAGCGTCATGACCATGCCCGAGGGCCGCGTGGCCTGAATATCTCGGTCCAGGGACACTTCGGTCCGCTTCTCACGAAAATCAAGTTGCACCACCACCCGGCTGGGACTGGCCTCTACTTCCGGAGGCAAGACCAACCCAACGGTCGTTTCCACCAGCCCGGGGCGGTCACCCTCCACCTTGACGGGCTGGGTTTCCACCTCCTCCACGGGCTCCACCATCACCAACGGCCCCCGGAGCACCACTCCCGGCGGCGTCACAGCGGATCGGCGCAATTCGAAGTCCTCGTCCAGGTCGACGACGACGTTCTTGTTCACGGGAATGGTTTTGGTCATCAGCCGGTCCACGAGCAGTTCAACCCGGGACGGCATGATTTCCACCACTTCAATGGCCCGGGACAGATTCAGGTTCCGGGTTTCGAAGTCAATTTGGTTCAAACCGACCTGCAATTCCGCAAGGTCCAAGGGGTAGAAAGCATTACGCATGTCAATGGTCCGGACCATGGGGCGCGGCCCGCGGACCCGGACCTCGATCCGATTGACCATGCCCTGCCGCACGATGTATCCCTGCGGCATATTGACCATTTCCACGGGCACCTGAATCCAGGAGTCCACCTTCTCCCGCCCGGAAACGAGATACCAGGAGAACACGGCCAGGGCGAAGGCCAAGGCCAGATATTGCCAATTGGCGCGTGGTATCATGATTGCTCCAGAACTTCGCGCAGCATGTCCTTGAGTTGGGCTTCACTCAGGTCTTCGGTCAACCGTCCGCCCTGAGCAATGGAGATGATGCCGCGCTCCTCGGAGACCACCAAGGCCACGGCGTCGGTTTCCTCGCTGACCCCGATGGCGGCCCGGTGCCGGGTCCCCAGCTTCGCGGAGTGATCCACGCCGGAGGACAACGGAAGAATGCAGCCCGCGGCCTCAATCCGCCCCCCCCGGACGACCACCGCTCCGTCATGCAGGGGAGTGTTCGGGTAAAAAATGGTCACCAGCAATTCACGAGTCAGGTCGGCCTTGATTTCCACGCCACGGGCAATGATGTCCCCCAGGGGAACGCCGCGTTCAAGGACGATCAAGGCCCCGATGCGGGACTTGGCCATGTTCAGGGCCGCGAAGACGACTTCGTTCACCAGCTGGTCCGAAACCTTGCGTCGCCGCCACAAGCTCCCGGCCCCCAACTCGGACAGGGCTTTTCGGATGTCCTGCTGAAAAAAAATGATGATCACCAGGAAAAGCGAGCCGAGAAAATTGGCCAGCAACCAGTTCAGGGTGAACAAGCCGAACTCGTCGGACAGGTAGAAGATAACCAGGATCAGGACCAGGCCGTAGATCACTGAAACGGCCCGCGTTCCCTTGACCAGCAGAATCAGTCGGTAAAAGGCGAAAGTTACCAGACCGATGTCCACCATGTCCCGAATGCTTATCGGAATGTTGATCGGCATCTCTAGCATGTCGGCCCTCCCCGGACGCGCAGGGCCTTTTCAACCCGCAATGTTCGCGCCGTGGCCCGCACGTCGTGCATCCGATGGATCAACACGCCCCGAGCCGCGAGCAAGGCCGCGGCCACCTGGGTGACCGTCCCCCGCTCTTCCAGTTCCAGACCCAAAAGGTCCTTCCAGAGCGACTTGTTGGAAACGCCCACCAGAATCGGACGGCCCAATTCCTGAAACACCTCGATGTTGCGCAGCAATTCCAGGTTGTGCTCCAGCCGCTTGCCGAAGCCGATGCCGGGATCGAGAACCACATGTTCTTCCGGCAGCCCGGAACGCGCCAAGGCGTCCAACCGTTGCTCGAAAAACCGACGCACCGCGTCCACGACGTCGTCGTACCGCGGATCATGCTGCATACTTTCCGGATTGCCCTGGGCGTGCATCAATACATAGCCGGGCTTGAACTGAGCCAGTACGTCCAAAAGCCCCGGATCGAACCGACACCCGGAGACGTCGTTGACAATGGCCGCCCCGGCCTGAAGGCACCGGGCCGCCACCGTGGATTTGGTCGTGTCGATGGATAGTACCGGAGAAGCGACGGAAGGTTCGGCCTCCGGACACGTCGTCGCCGACGACAACCCGCGAACCACGGGCAGCACTCGTTCCAACTCCTGCTGAACGCTCACGGGACGAGAGCCGGGGCGAGTGGACTCTCCGCCCACGTCCAGGATCAGCGCGCCTTGAGAGGCCAGCAACAGACCATGACGAAGAGCGGCGTCGGGCTCGTCATGCCGCCCTCCGTCATAAAACGAGTCCGGGGTGCAGTTCACCACCCCCATGATCACCGGATCGGCTAGATCGATCCAACGACCATCCTTGATTCGCCAGGAAGAAACGGGCCGCATCCGAAATGTCGTGACCAAGTCAAGACCGATTGGTTTTGTCCGGTTCTTCCAGGGCGAACTCGTCCGCGTCGTCTGTGTCGTCCGCGCCGTCCTTGTCTTCAGAACGTCCGTCGGTGGCGTCGGAAGACTCGGAAGGCTTGGCGGACTGCTCGAAGTCGGCTCTCTCAGCTTCCGCCTCTTTTTCGCCCCCGCCTTTGTCGTCGCCGAATCCAGTCCCGGATGCCGCTTCAGGCATCGTTTCAGCTTCCTTCCGGACCGGCTTCGCGAGAGTCGGGCTCATGGGCGGTAGCGGCTCGCCCTTCATCAGCAGAGTAATGTCCGCGCCGGTTATGGTCTCCCGCTCCAGAAGCGCGCCGGCCACGGCGTGCAGAACATCGATATTTTTTTCTAGAAGCTGCTTGGCCTTGCCGTGTGCCCTCGTCACGAAGCCCTTGATTTCCCCGTCGATCACCTGAGCGGTTTGTTCGCTGTAATCCTTATGGTGAGCGATCTCCCGGCCCAGAAAGACATGGTCGTTGTTTTCCCCCAGGGAAAGCGGCCCCAGGGTGTCGCTCATGCCCCACTGGCAGACCATCTTCCGGGCCATTTTCGTGGCCCGTTCAATGTCGTTGCCCGCTCCGGTGGTCAGTTGATCGAAGATGATCTCCTCGGCAACTCGACCAGCCATCAGCACGGCCAGGGTCTTTTCCAAATAGGATCGGCTGTAGTTGTGCCGGTCGTCGTCCGGAAGCTGCATGGTCACGCCCAGGGCCATGCCTCGGGGAATGATGGACACCTTGTGCACCGGGTCCGTGCCGGGAAGCAGACGGGCCACCAGGGCGTGACCGGCCTCGTGATAGGCCGTGGTTTTCTTTTCGTCGTCGCTGAGGATCATGCTCCGCCGCTCCTTGCCCATGAGCAGCTTGTCCTTGGCTTCCTCAAAGTCCCGCATGTCCAGCTGTTCCTTGCCTTTTCGGGCCGCGTGCAGAGCCGCCTCGTTGACCAGGTTTTCCAGGTCAGCTCCGGACATGCCCGGAGTGCCCTTGGCCAGGGATTCCAAATCAACTCCCTTGGCCATGGGCGTGCGTTTGGCATGGACCTGCAGAATGCGCACCCGGCCGCGCAAATCAGGCGACGGGACCACCACTTGCCGGTCGAATCGACCCGGGCGCAGCAAGGCCGGGTCCAAAACATCCGGACGGTTTGTGGCCGCGATCAGGATCACGCCCTCGTTGGATTCGAACCCGTCCATTTCCACGAGCATCTGGTTCAGGGTCTGTTCCCGCTCGTCATGCCCGCCGCCCAGTCCAGCCCCTCGCTGCCGTCCCACGGCGTCGATCTCGTCGATGAAAATCAAACAGGGCGCGTTCTTCTTGCCCTGGGTGAACAGATCCCGGACCCGGGCCGCGCCCACGCCCACGAACATCTCCACAAAGTCCGAGCCGGAGATGGAGAAAAACGGCACCCCGGCCTCGCCGGCCACGGCCCGGGCCAGGAGGGTCTTTCCGGTTCCCGGCGAACCGACCAGCAGGACGCCCTTGGGAATCCGCCCGCCCAGGCGGGTGAATTTCTTGGGCTCGCGTAAAAACTCCACCACCTCCATCAGCTCTTCCTTGGCCTCGTCCACCCCGGCTACGTCCTCGAAGGTGACTTTGGTGGATTCCTCGCTGAGCATCTTGGCCCGGGACCGTCCGAAAGACATGGCCCGCCCACCGCCGGACTGCATCTGGCGCATGAAAAAGATCCAGACGCCGATTAGCAGCAGCATCGGAAACCAGGAGATGAGCACCGTGAAGTACCACGGCGACTGGTCCTCGGGCTCGGCCACCACGCGCACATTGTTGTCCAGAAGCGTCTGCACCAGGTTCGGATCGTTGGGATTGAACGAAACAAAACGCTGTTCGTTAAGCAGAACGCCCTGGATGCGCTGTCCCTGGACCTTGACCTCGGTGATTTCACCGGCGCGCACACGGGTCAACAACTCGCTGTAGCTCAGCCTCTGCTCCGGCGCCGGCGGCTGGCTGAACATATTGAACAGAACCACCATGACCACGGATATGGTGGCCCAGAGCAGCAGGTTCTTAGAAAAATTATTCAATGAAAATTCCTCCGGTATCAGTTTGTCACGTCAACATAATCGAAATCGAAATCGGGATCGAAATCGAGCGTCATTTCAAAAAGGATTGCGGAACTGGCCAGATAAAGCACACTACGATTCCACGCCTAATCCGAGGTTCAGAAACGAATTCACTCCGAGTTTTTCTCATCCCGCGCTTGCGGATCAAGAACGAAATGGATACAAGTCACCGCTGTTCGCCAAGCAGCAAGCCCAATCAAGTACTGCGTAAGCATTGAGCACGAATTGAGGAAGCGTTTCGTCACCGGTGTGGCGCCTGGACTTCAAATCCAGTGGACGGTCGAGAGGTCGTCGGTAGGTTCGACTCCTATACGCTTCCGCCATTTTCCCCTCACTCCGGCTCTTCCCGCGTTCACCTCGCCGCACCAGCACTCGAACAGTCTCTACGTCATTCGCACCAAAAGCTTCTCTGTGTAGCCCCTCAGTCACCGATCACACCGATGGGCGCACGGCCTCCAGCCACGTTCGGAGATCGGCGACTTGCCCGCGCACCGGCCCTTCCCCCGTGCCCCCCGGCGCTGAGCGCCGGGCCACGGCCTGGTGGTAATCCAGCACCGTGAAGACGTCTTCCTCGATCAGCGGGGAAAATGACCGCAACGCTTCCAGAGACAGATCCTCCAGACCCAGCCTCCGCTCCTCGGCAAAGGCCACGGCCCGCCCGACGACATGGTGGGCGTCGCGAAAGGCCAAGCCCTTGCCCGCCAAATAGTCGGCCAGTTCCGTGGCATTAAGAAAACCCTTGCGCAGCAGGGCCAACATCCGCTCGGGGACGAACTCCATTTCGGCCATCATCGCGGCCATCAGCCGCAATGAGGACGACACGGTCGTGTCCGCGTCGAAAAACGGCTCCTTGTCTTCCTGCATGTCTCGATTGTACGTCAGCGGCAGGCCCTTGACCAGAGTCAACAAGGCCGTCAGATCGCCGTAGACCCGCCCGGTCTTGCCGCGCATCAGCTCGGCCACGTCCGGGTTCTTTTTCTGAGGCATGATGCTTGATCCCGTGGCAAACGCGTCTGGCAGCCGCACGAATCCGAAGGCCGGGTTAGCCCAAAGGATCAACTCCTCACAGAGCCGAGACAAGTGGGCCATGATCACGCAGGCGCAGAATACGGACTCCATGACAAAGTCCCGGTCCGCCACAGCGTCCATGCTGTTGGTGAAAATTTTGGAAAACCCCACTTCCCGGGCGACCATTTCCGGGTCAATGGGATAGGTGGTCCCGGCCAGAGCCGCGGCACCCAAGGGGCTGACCCGGACCCGCTGGCGGGCGTCGGCGACCCGGTCGAAATCCCGGCGACACATCCAGGCGTAGGCCAGGAGATGCTGGGCCAGACTGACCGGCTGGGCCGGCTGCAAATGGGTGCAGCCGGGCAGCAGGGTCCGGACGTGCTCTTCGGCCCGGCGGACCAGCACAGCGATCAGCTCATGCAGAGCACCCTGCCATTGCTCCAGAGCCTCGTCCACATGCAGCCGGAAGTCCAGGGCCACCTGGTCGTTGCGGCTGCGTCCGGTGTGCAGCCGCTTGCCGGCTTCGCCGATCAGCTCGGTCAACCGGGCTTCAATATTCATGTGCACGTCTTCCAGTTCGTCTTTCCAAACGAACGTCCCGGCCGCGACCTCGGCTTCGACCCGCCGCAACCCGTCCAGAATGGCGTCCACGTCCTCGGCTCGCAAAACACCCTGCTTGCCCAGCATCCGGGCATGGGCCATGGAACCCCGGATGTCCTGCAAGGCCAAGCGGCGATCCGCCCCGACCGAAGCCGTATACTGCTCCACGAGCCGGTTCGTGGCTGCCTCGAACCGTCCGCCCCAGAGTTTGCCTGTGGATTCTTTCCCGGACATTACTGGTTCCAGGCCCGCAGTCGCAGGGCGTTCAACCGGATGAACCCGGCCGCGTCGGCCTGGTCGTAAACCATGTCTTGCTCGAAGGTGGCCAGTTCAGGATTGTACAGGGAAACGTCAGACTTGCGACCCAGTACAGAGACCGCTCCTTTATACAGTTTCAGCCGCACAGTGCCTCGGACCCGTTCCTGGGTCTTGTCGATGAAGGCCTGCAGGGCCTCCCGCTCCGGAGCGAACCAGAAACCGTTGTAGACCATGGCCGCGTATTGCGGGATCAACTGATCGCGCAGGCGCATGGTTTCGCGGTCCATGGTCAGGCCCTCCAGGTCGCGGTGAGCGGTCTGCAAGACCGTTCCGCCCGGTGTTTCGTAGACTCCGCGGGACTTCATGCCCACAAAACGGCTTTCCACCATGTCCAGACGACCGATGCCGTGCCGCCCGCCCAGAACGTTCAGCTCGGCCATGATCGTTGCCGGACTCATGGACTGACCGTTAAGAGCCACGGGATTCCCGGCCTCGAATTCGATGGTCGCGATCTCCGGCTGGTCCGGGGCCTGCTCCGGCGGCACGCACATCAGGTAGGTGTGTGGTCCGGGCTCGGCCCAGGGGTCTTCCAGCTCTCCGCCTTCAAAGGAGAGGTGCAGAAGATTTCCGTCACAGGAATAGGGCTTGTCCTTGGTCACGGTCACGGGAATGCCGTGCTTTTTGGCGTATTCGACGCAGTCCGTGCGCGAACGCAGATCCCACTCCCGCCAGGGAGCGATGGTTTTCAAGGTTTTGTCCAGGGCCGCGGCGGTCAGTTCGAACCGGACCTGGTCGTTGCCTTTGCCCGTGGCCCCGTGAGCAATGGCCTGAGCCCCCTCGGCCCGGGCGATCTCCACCATCCGCTTGGCGATCAGGGGCCGGGCGATGGAGGTTCCCAGCAGATAGCGGCCCTCGTACACCGCGTTGGCCCGCATCATCGGGAATATATAGTCCCTGGCGAACTCCTCGCGCAAATCCTCGACATAAGCCTTGGTCGCGCCGGTATCCAGGGCCCGGCGCTCCACGCCGGAAAGGTCCTCTCCCTGGCCCAGATCCGCGGTAAAGGCGATCACCTCGCAGGAATAGGTTTCCTTGATCCACTTCAGAATCACCGACGTATCCAGACCGCCGGAGTAGGCCAATACGACCTTTTCAATTTTTTGATTCATTGCCGAGCACCCGTCCTGTTCAAGTGGATTTCGTTAATTCTGTTCCTCAAAAACCCATTCCAGCAAGGCCTTCTGCATATGCAGCCGATTCTCGGCCTGGTCCCAGACCACGGAGGCCTCGCCTTCCATGACCTCGTCGGTAATCTCCTCCCCGCGCTTGGCCGGCAGGCAGTGCAGGACCTTGCAGTCCGGCCGGGCCAAGGCCAGAAGCCGGGAGTTGACCTGGAAGGGCGCGAAAATCTCCCGCCGTTCCTCCGCCGAGTCCTCTTGGCCCATGGAAGCCCAGACGTCGGTGTTGACGTAGTGGGCCTCGCTCACGGCCTCCCTGGGATCGTTGGTCACCACCACGTTGGCCCCGTTCTCCCGGGCCTGCTGCAAAACCTCCGGATTCGGCTCATATCCCTGAGGCACGGCCAAATGCAGGGCAAAGGGAAAATGCATGGCCGCATGCAGCCAGGAATTGGCCATGTTGTTCCCATCGCCCACCCAGGCGATCTTCAGGCTCGGGATGTCCGGCGTCTGCTCGAAAACAGTCAGCATGTCGCTCATCACCTGACAGGGATGATGCAGGTCGGTCAGGGCGTTGATCACCGGGATCCCGCCCGCCGAAGCCAGCTCTTCGAGCACTTCCTGGGCAAATGTCCGCACCACCACGCCCTGGACGTAGCGTCCGAAAACCCGGGCCGTGTCCCGCAACGGTTCGTTCCGACCGAGCTGGGACTCCTTGTTGGTCATGAACAGCACGTCGCCGCCCAGGGCCCGGATGGCCACTTCAAAGGAAATCCGCGTCCGGGTTGAGGCCTTTTCGAACAGCAGGATCAACGTCTTGCCGTCGAGCAGGGACGAACGCCAATTGGAGGCCTTGATCTCCTTGGCCCTGGTCAACATGTTCCAGGCCTCGGAACGTTTCAAATCGGTTATCTGCAAAAAATGTCGAGCCATAACGCCCTCACGCGCCCCCTCAAACACTCACGGGGGGGATTCAAGATGAACAAACTCCACGACCCGATCCGCGTCACGAACACGCACCACGAACACGTATCGCAAGCAACTCTTGCGGAAAGAAAAATGATGAACATAGCCTGGGGGATTGTCGGTGTAAAGAACCAAAAACCGCGCCTCCTGAACGGAGAAGACGCGGTGTGATTGCTCGGCAAATCGACACGAAAAAAGTCGCCTCGATTGTCCATAAGACAAGGAAGTCCTTAACTGAGTGTTGAAAAAGTCCTTATCCGGCAGTCCGTTCAAAAACCCCAAGTGCAAGGAGCAAAAAAAAGTTCAAGGTCGAAGAGTATTTATTCATACGTGAGAGTTTGAACTTTTTGCAGCGACGCAGCAATTGGGAGTTTTTCAACGGACTGTTAAAAGCAAAACTCCCCATTCTCATAGATCACCCGAGTCTTTCCCGATCGCAGCCGGGCCGTGACGACCTTGGGGTGGGTGTTGACCAGATCCCAGTGCAGGGCGGATTCGTTGAATCCGAGGCCGCGCTTGCGGCGCTTGTCCAGGTCCGCGACGTTGCCGGAAAAGGACTCCACGTAGGACGATCCCAGGGCCAAATGGCAGTTACCGTGTTCGCCGCCGTAGTTCTCGTCGAACAAGGTATTGGCCATGAAGGCGTTGATGCGGGAGAAACGCTTGTCGGTCAGGGAAAACTCGCCGACCTGGGCCGCTCCGGCGTCCATGGCCACCTGGGAACGCAGGAATGCCTCGCCCTGTTCGGCCTGGGCGGACGTCACCCTTCCACCCGTGAACTCCAAACGCACTCCGGAAACCAGGTTGCCGTTGCGGTAAGACGGTTGATCGGCGACGTACACGCCGCGAACCCCTCGCCAGTCCGGAGAAAGAAAAATCTCGAAACTGGGGATATTGTGGCCGGACAGGCCCACCCATTTGCGTTGTTCGCCGATGGAGATCTCCAGATCCATGCCTTCGGATTCCACCCGGAGCGTCTTCGGGTTCATTTTGTTCAGCCAGCGCTTGATCCGGCTGACCGCGTCGAAAACTTCCCGCCAACTGCCCACGGCATCGTCGGCGTCCAGGTAACAAGCGTTCGCGATTTGCCGGGAGTAGGCGTCCAGGTCCATGCCCGCGGCCTGGGCCATCTCCTGGGTGGGCAGCATGGCCAGGGTCCAGCCGAACAGACCCCGCTGTTCCCGGGCGTCCAGGATGTCCCGAAGCGGCCTGCGGGCCAGGGTGGCCAGGCTGATCCGTTCCGGACGAACGTCGCGTAGGTGGGTCAAAGACTCCGGTGCACGCAGGTGGATCGCGCCGTGCAAGGCTCCCAACAACTCCTTGGTCCCCGGAGGGTGAAACGTGAGCTGTTTGTCCTCACCCAGGGCGTAGAAATCGTGCTCCATGCGCACCGTGGGATTCCAGCGCACCACGGGTTGCAGCGAGCGACCCAGCAGCAGCGCGTATATTTTCTCGGCCAGGGCCGAAGCCGCGGGATCGGATTGCAGCAGGACGACATTGCCCTTGCGCAGCTTTCGCCTCCTGGCCGTGTCCAGAGCCCAGATCATGACCTGGGCATAGGCGTCCAGGTGTTTTTCCGTCAACATTCTGCGATGATCTCCTTGTTTTTCGTTCATGAACCGTAACAATCGGGAATGGATAGGGCGTCATCGCCGATTTTGCAAGCGACGCCCTGGAGGCTCGGGCGACAAGATTGACGATCCCGGAAAAACAGGCCAACAAGTTCCCTTTCCCCCAACCCACCAATCAGCAAGGAGGACGTCCATGGCCGCCAGCCACCCGGAAACCCTTTTCCCTTCGGCACAAAACGACGTCGCAAGGGCCCAACAGCAGCCTTCCACGCCACAGACCGAATCCGCGGCCTATCGCTTGGCCTTTCTGGACAAAGATTTTATTCTCCAGGATGAACTGCGCCCGGTTCGCCTCCAGT
The DNA here is from genome assembly GCF_900182865.1 of Desulfonatronum zhilinae. Lineage (NCBI taxonomy): Bacteria > Pseudomonadati > Thermodesulfobacteriota > Desulfovibrionia > Desulfovibrionales > Desulfonatronaceae > Desulfonatronum > Desulfonatronum zhilinae. The sequence goes on along the minus strand of NZ_FXUJ01000015.1, from coordinate 94,380 downwards.
TGGAACTGCTCAAGCCCGAAATGCTGATGCGGGATAATCGGATCGAGTCCACGGTGGTGGTTTTCGGCAGCGCCAGGCTGCTGGACGCCGAAACCGCCCAGTCCCGGCTGGACGAGGCCTTGGCCGCCGTCGGGAACCAGCCCGACGGCCCCGAAGACAAAGGCGCAACGGCCCGACTCCAGGCCGCCAAAAGCGCGCTGGAGCACAGCCGCTATTACGAGGAAGCCCGCAAGCTTTCCCGGATCATATCGGAAAACTGCCAGTGCGAGGAGAAAAAAACCCATGTGGTGATCACCGGCGGCGGTCCGGGAATCATGGAGGCGGCCAACCGCGGGGCGGCGGAAGTCCAGGCCAAAAGTATCGGCCTGAACATCGTCCTGCCTCATGAGCAGGCCCCCAACCCCTATATTACGCCGGAACTCAGCTTCCAGTTTCACTATTTCGCCATCCGCAAAATGCACTTTCTGATCCGGGCCAGGGCCCTGGTGATTTTCCCCGGCGGATTCGGCACCCTGGACGAGCTGTTCGACGCCCTGACCCTGATCCAGACCGGAAAGATCGCCCCCATGCCGGTTTTGCTCTTCGGCTCCCAATTCTGGAACAAGGTCATCAACTTCGGGGCTCTGGTGGAAGCCGGGACCGTTTCGCCCCGGGACCTGGAGCTGTTCGAGTTCGTGGAAACCGCCGATGAGGCCTGGGACCGGATCGCGGCTTTCGACAATCTGGAACGCAAGCGCTGAGCCCGGAGGAAAAGTCGTTCGCTTTGTTCACTCGCCGCCCAGCCCCAGCATCGCGACGGCTTGGACGGGATCGATCCGGAAGGGCGAACCGATGCCCTGAAAAAAGCCATGTCGCTCGATCAGGTGCAGGGCCAAAGGGGTGATGACGAGCGATTCCGCCCCTTGCTCGCGGACCACCCGGACCTGATGCTTGGGAAAGGTACCCTCGCCTGGAAACGGCGAAGGAATCCGCCCCCGGCACTCCAGGCACTCCGCGACACTTCCCGGGCCCACCGGTACCGGATCCCCACCGGCCTTCACCGCCCGTTCGTAAACCTCTCGCAGCTCTTCAACCAGCTGCTTCCTGCTCACTCCCAAGCCTTCCAGGGTTCGTGCGTCGTCGGCCAGGATATCCTCCCAGTCCCGGGCATCCTCGCCGAGAAAACCCAGGGCTGAAAAACGCGAAGGCCCGAGATGGGAGTACATTTCCGCTTCCAAAGGCGCCCGTCGCGGCATCTTCTTGCTCCTTGGTATCTGTTGAGGATATGTCGATCACGCCTTTCAAACAAACACGTCCGTTCATGCGGTCGTAGCGCAATCGTTTGTTCGGTGACAAGTTGTTTGTGAGCGGACAAAACCATGGACATCTTGAAAGGGATTATATATGGCAAACCGAATCGTCCACGGTGAACACGTGGTTTCCACTATTTTTTCCCTTGGTTTCTTGCAATGGCGGCGGCTTTGGGCTAGAGGCCGTCCAAGGAAGGTCGTTGATAGGGCTGTCAATCTGACAGTTTTTTTTCTCACCATCACCATTAAGTGCAAAAGGAGAAAGCGTTATGACAAAGGCGGATCTGGTAGCGAAAGTCGCCAACAAGGCGGGAATGACCAAGGCGAGCGCGGAGAGCGCCCTCAATGCCTTTATTGATTCCGTTGAGGAAATTCTTTCCGCCAACGGAAAGCTGACCTTGACCGGCTTCGGCACCTTTGAGGTTCAGCAGCGCCAGGAGCGCACCGGCCGCAATCCCCGGACCGGAGAAGAAATCAAGATTCCGGCCAGCAAGGTCGTCAAGTTTCGCCCCGGCAAACTGCTTAAGGACGCCGTCAACTAACTTTTGCACAGGAGAGAATGATGCTTCCCGGAGAAACCATTCAAAGTTTTCTGCCCCAGGACATCCCCTGGTGGATGCCCGACCACGCCATTTTCATGGGCGCCTTTTACTTGGCGCTGATCCTTATCGGCACGGGCGTGGGCGTCGTTGTCTTGAAATCCATCAAGGACACCCTCAACGATGACGGACACGGACACGGTCATTAGCCTGTCCATAAATTTTCCTTCAAACCGGACACCCTCTTCGGGAGGGTGTCCGGTTTTTTTTCATATCCACCTCCATTGAACCAGCCCAGAACCAGTTCCGGGCACCTCGGAAAAACCATGAGCACTGACGATAAAAAAATCATCTATTCCATGCACAGGGTCAGCAAGTATTACGACAAGAAACCGATCCTGAAGGATATTTCCCTTTCCTATTTTTACGGGGCGAAAATCGGCGTCCTGGGGATGAACGGCTCCGGAAAGAGCACGCTGCTGAAAATCCTGGCCGGAGTGGACCAGGATTTCCAGGGGTCAACATCCCTGGCCCCGGGGCATACCATCGGCTACCTGGAACAGGAACCACTGGCCAATGAACCACGCACGGTTCTGGAGGTCGTGGAGGAAGGCGCCGGGGAATCCGTCCGGTTGCTCAAGGAATTCGAGGAAATCAACGCCCAGTTCGCGGAACCCATGAGCGACGAGGCCATGGACGCCCTGCTGGCCCGACAGGCTTCGGTCCAGGAAAAGCTGGACGCCCTGAACGCCTGGGAACTGGAAAGCCGTCTGGAAATGGCCATGGACGCCCTGCGCTGCCCGCCCCCGGACATGCCGTTGAACCTCGTCTCCGGCGGTGAGCGTCGGCGGGTGGCCCTGTGCCGCCTGCTGCTCCAGCAGCCGGACATCCTGCTTCTGGATGAGCCCACCAACCACCTGGACGCCGAATCCGTGGCCTGGTTGGAGCATCACCTCCACCAGTACCCGGGGACGATCATCGCCGTAACCCACGATCGCTACTTCCTGGACAACGTGGCCGGCTGGATCCTGGAGTTGGACCGGGGCAAGGGCATCCCCTGGAAGGGCAACTACTCCTCCTGGCTGGACCAGAAGAAGGAACGTCTGCGCCAGGAAGAAAAAGCCGAGAGCGACCGCCAGAAGACCCTGCAGCGGGAACTGGAGTGGATCAGGATGTCTCCCCGGGCCCGGCACGCCAAAAGCAAGGCCCGGATCGGAGCCTATGAGCAACTCCTGTCCCAGGAATCCGAAAAGCAGGGCAAGGAGTTGGAAATCTTTATCCCGCCGGGCCCCCGTCTGGGTCAGAAGGTGATCGAGGCCCAGGACCTGTGCAAGGCCTACGGGGACCGGATGCTCCTGGCCAACGCCGACTTTCTGATTCCTCCCGGCGCCATCGTGGGGATCATCGGTCCCAACGGGGCCGGTAAGACCACCCTGTTCCGAATGATCTCCGGCCAGGAACAGCCGGACTCCGGCCGAATCGCCGTGGGCGAGACCGTGAAGCTGGCCTACGTGGACCAAAAGCGGGACGACTTGGAAGCGGACAAAACCGTCTTCGAGATGATCAGCGACGGCCACGACCTGATCCGCCTGGGCAATCGCGACGTCAACGCACGGGCCTACCTGGGCCGCTTCAACATCACCGGCGCGGATCAGCAAAAAAAGGTGGGCCTGCTCTCCGGCGGGGAGCGCAACCGGGTCCACCTGGCCCGCATGCTCAAGGAAGGGGCCAACGTCCTACTGCTGGACGAGCCCACCAACGACCTGGACGTGAACACCATGCGCGCCCTGGAAGACGCCCTGCTGAACTTCGCCGGAGCAGTCCTGGTGATCAGCCACGACCGCTGGTTCCTGGACCGCATCGCTACCCACATCATGGCCTTTGAGGGCGACAGCCAGGTGACCTTTTTCGACGGAAATTTCACCGAGTACGAGGAAGATCGCCGGCGACGCCTGGGCAAGGACGCCGACGTTCCCAAGCGGATCAAGTACCGCAAGTTCACCCGCGGCTGATCCTTTCGGCCATGGCCAAAAAGCGCACCCTTCGCAATCCGCTCAAGGCCATTCGGGCCAAGTGCCTGGAATGCTGCGGCGGCAGCCCCAAAGAGGTCCGCCTCTGCCCGGACGTGGCCTGCTTTCTGCATCCCTTCCGCTCCGGCACGAATCCCTTTCCCCGCCGCAAACCAAAGGCGAAAGCACTTCCCGCTGCTTCCGAGACGGCCCCCGCCCCTCGGAAGCAGCAGGAAGTGCAGCTCAGCCTGTTTCCGGACTGAAGCTTCTTTCCGCGTCGAGTCCAAAATACCCTGGGCCAATCCCAATCGAAATCGAAATCGGAAAATACCGTGCATCCCCCGTGATTACGCCACATAACGTCCGATTTCGATCACGATTTCGATTTCGATACCGATTCAGTGCCCTCATAAAGCATAAATGCTCTGGTTGACCATTCCTCTGCTGGCCGCGGCCCTGGATCTCTGGCTCAAGGATCCGCCGAACTGGCCGCATCCGGTACGGCTCATCGGATGGCTACTGGACCGCCTGGAGCGCCTGGCCCGGTCCTCTCCGCTCCCTCCGCGCCTGACTGGACTGCTTTGCGTTCTGGGCCTGGCCTTGGGCGTGGGACTCACGATCCAGTTGATCGTCTCCCTGCCCATTCTCGGCTGGTTGTCGGCCCTGTATTTCAGCTTCGCCGGACTGGCCCTGGGCGGACTGCTCCAGGAAGGACGCCGAGTCGCCCGATTGCTCCAGGATCAGGATATCGAAGCCGCCAGGGCGGCTCTTTCCGGGCTGGTCAGCCGGGACGTGGAGCAACTGGACGAAAACGGCATCCGCCGGGCCTTGGCCGAAACAATTAGCGAAAACCTTAACGATGGCTTCACGGCCCCGTTTTTCTACCTGGTCTGCTTCGGCCCCGCCGGACTGTGGGCCTACAAGACCGTGAGCACAATGGATTCCATGTGGGGGTACAAGACGCCGCGCTGGCGGGAATTGGGCTGGGCCGCGGCCCGGGCCGACGACCTCCTGGCCTTTCTCCCGGCGCGGTTGACCGCCCTGGCCTTGACGACAGCGGCCCGCCTGCTGGGCCACCCCGCCGTTCGCCTACCCGAACTGCGCCACGCCGCGGGCCTGACCGAAAGCCCCAACGCGGGCTGGCCCATGGCCGCCGCAGCCCTGACCCTCCAGGCCGGAATGGGCGGCCCGACCCGCTACTTCGGCCAAGCCAAGGTCAAGCCCTGGCTCGGGCCGGAAGGCCAAACCTGGACGGACCAAAAGCTGAACGACCTATTCCGACTGACCCTGCTCGCCGGCCTGGGAGTCTGCGTCGGGCTGGTTCTGATGGCGCTGTTCATGATGCTTGCTTTTTCCGTGCTTTGAGCAACGTTCCATCTTTCACTTGACCCCTCGGACAAACGAGAGTATCCGCCAACCAAAGAAAGAGCGTGCATCGCGCCGCTCAGGCCAGTCCTAAGGCCAACTCTCTGTATTTCTTTAAGGAGGTCTTTTTTTTATGGAAGGTGTTGTAAAGTGGTTCAGCAAGCAGAAAGGCTACGGTTTCATCACTCCGGATGGTCAGGAAGACGGCAAGGACGTCTTCGTTCATTTCTCGGCCATTGAGGGCGGCGGGTTCAAGACGCTGCGGGAGGGAGCCAGGGTTTCCTTCGAGATCGTCGACGGCGACAAGGGCCTGCAAGCCTCGAACGTCCAGGAACTCGACTAAATTCACGCAACATATAGCAAAAAAGGCCGCTTTGCTCAGCGGCCTTTTTTGTTGGTTCGGCCCCACTTCAGCCATGTCCCGTTCCGATATTTCCGACTTTTTGACGCCCCTGCAACGCCGCTTGATCAGCGTGGCCCTGGTGGTCCTGGCGCTGAACCTGATCGGCGCGTTCTTCTTCGGCGTCTTCCTGCTGCTCCAAGGCCTGGTGGTCTACTTTTCCGACGTGCTCTGGCCCCTGGCCGCGGCCGGGATCCTGGCCCTGCTGCTCAAGCCGCTGGTCCACTGGTTCCAGCGCATCCTGCATCTCGGACGCATCACGGCCATTCTCCTGCTCTACGGCATCGTCCTGCTGACCTTGGCTCTGCTGGGGGCCTTGATCCTGCCGGAAATCCTCTCCCAGGTTCGTTCCCTGATCGAACACCTTCCGGTCCTCGCCGAACAGCTGTCCCGTTTGATCGCCCGCCTGTTCCCAGACGCCGCGACCTGGGCCGAGGAGTCCCTGAATCCGGAAGTCCTCCGCGAACACCTGCAATCCTGGACTGAACACCTGCAAAAGATCATCCAGACCTCCCTGCCGGCCCTAAACACCCTGGGAGAATTCCTGGGCCGCACCTTCACCCTTGTCGCCGGAACGGCGATCATCCCGGTCTATCTGTTCTTCTTCCTGCTCACGGACAAGGACCCGTTGCGCGCTCTGGACGAACAACTGTCCTTCATCCCGCCCTGGCTGCGGGAGGACATCACGTTTCTGACCGGCGAGTTCGCCCGGATCATGGTCGCCTTTTTTCGGGGCCAGATCCTGATCGGGCTGATCATGGGCGTGCTCATGGCCGTCGGCTTTACCCTGGCCGGCCTGAAATTCGGGACCCTGCTGGGCATCGTCATCGGCCTGCTGAACATCATTCCCTACCTGGGCAGCCTCCTGGGCCTGCTCACGGTTCTGCCCCTGGCCTACCTGCAACAGGACGGCGGACTGTTCCTCCTGGCCCTGGTGCTGGCTATCTTCGTCGCGGTCCAACTCCTGGAAAGCTATCTGCTCACCCCACGGATCATGGCCCGGGGCACCGGGCTGCACCCGCTGATGATCATCATCGCCATTTTTTTCTGGGGCAAGGCCCTGGGCGGCATCCTGGGCATGGTCCTGGCCATCCCGCTGACCGCCTTTTTCGTGGTGGTCTGGCGACTGGTGCGCAAGAAATACCTCGCCGTCGCGACGAACCGGGACCAGTCGCCCTCTGAGGCCGAAACCGCGTCATGACCGAATCCCTCATCGAGCTGCTGCGCCACTACGGCATGTACGCCGCGCTGGTCAGCATCGGCCTGAACGTCCTGGCCACCATCAGCGGCGTCTTTCCCACATTCTTCATCACCGCGGCGAACATCGTCCTGTTCGGCTTCTGGACGGGCGCCTTTGTCTCGTTTCTGGGCGAGTCCCTGGGCGCGGTCACGGCCTTCCTGCTCTACCGGGCCGGATTTCGGTCCTCGGCCCAGACGGCCCTGAACCGCTACCCCAGAGCCAAGGCCCTGATCAACGCCCAAGGCCGGGAAGCCTTTCAGCTCATCTTCCTGCTCCGCCTGCTGCCCTTTGCCCCGGCCGTAGTCGCGACCCTGGGGGCGGCAGTGGGCAGGATTTCCCTGCCCCTCTTCGCCGCGGCCTCCACCCTGGGCAAAATCCCGGCACTGCTCATGGAAGCCTATGCCGTCTACGAAGTCACCCGGTTCCAGCTATCCGGCAAGATCATCCTGGTTGTCTTGGCCCTGTGGCTGGCTTATGATGTTTACAAGCGGTTTCAAGGGACGCATGTTTCTCCAAAAAACTAAGTAATCAAGGCTCAAAACGATTTCCAAGGAGAATGGCACGATGTTGCAAAGCTATGAGGCTGTATACGAAAAAAACTGTCTCCGATGGATTGATGAAAAGCCGGATATTGACCAAGCTCATGTCATTGTCACCATCCTACCGTCTTCCAAACACGTTTCCGCGCCGAGCTCGCGGCGTCCATCGCCTCGGATTGCCGGCAAAGGAAAAATCCTTGGCGACATCATGACCCCTTTGTCCGAAAATGACTGGGACGCATTGAAATGATCATCCTTGACACCCATATTTGGATAAAGTGGATACTTCTTGGAGAGAGCGGACTCCCCCCTGGAATTCTACATGCCATGACAACCCATGCTCGTCTTGCCGTATCTTCAATCTCCTGTTTTGAGATTTCCCTCCTCGTCAAACGAGGAAGGCTTGAACTGCCCTTGCCCACAGATGAGTGGATGAAAGAGGCTCTAACCAACTCCGGAATCGAGAATGTACCTGTAGACTGCTCAATTGCCAGAAAGTCCGTGATGTTGAGTGATATCCACAAAGATCCGGCGGATCGTCTGATCATTGCTACGGCGTTGTCCCTTAACGCAATGCTTGCCAGTCAGGACGCGTTTTTTCCAAGCTATCCTGAACTTGATGGTCGTTTGATCGTTTAGAACGATAATCCGTAGAGCAGTTTCTCAATGTAGTCAGCATCAACTGTATAATATGTCCTCAAACAACCCGAAACGCCCTCACTCAGGTGATCCATCCTTGCTTTTTCTCCGTCCACTCTTGATTTGCGCCCTGCTCCTCTTCACCGGGTGCGCCGAGACCGAACCGGTGTACGCACCGGGACCGCGGCCGGTGAAGACCATGGTCGTGGAGCCGCCACAGAGCCAAGTCGTGCGAAGCTTTTCCGGCATGGCCCGGGCCTCCCGGGACATGGCGCTCAGCTTTCAGGTCTCCGGCGTGCTGCGGGAACTGCCCGTCCAGATAGGCCAGCGGATCCGCGCCGGGGAGCTGATCGCCCGGCTGGACCCAAAGGATTTTGAGCTGAAGGTCATGGAACTGGAGGCCCAGACCGTCCAGGCCCGGGCGGCCTTCACACGGGCCAAGGCGGATTACGAACGATTTCAGACATTGTTCGAAGCGGACAGCGTCAGCAAAAGCGAACTGGATCAGGTCCGGGCCGAATTTGAGACGGCTCAGGCCCAACTGGCCGCGATGGGCAAAAGTCTGGAACTGGTCCGCCAACAGTTCTCCTACACCAGGTTGACCGCGCCCATGGCCGGGACCATCTCCGAAGTGCCGGTGGAGAACCATCAGACCGTTTCCTCCGGACAGCCCATCGTCGTCCTCAGCACCGACGACGATCTGGAGTTCGAAGTCGGCCTGCCGGATCAACTGATCCACCAGGTTCAACCAGGCGAACCGGCCCAGGTGATCTTCGACGTGCTTCCGAACCAACCCTACGATGCCACGGTCAGCGAGGTCGGGATCACTCCAGGACCGGTGAGCACCTTTCCGGTCAAGCTGCGTCTGGCCGAGCCCGCGCCGCAAGTCCGTCCCGGCATGATCGGCATGGCCCGGTTCACCTTTTCCCACGCAAACTCCCGGCCTTTCACCCTGGTTCCCGTGGAAGCCGTCTTCGGCCTGCCCTCCGGGGAACAGGCCGTCTGGCTGGTGGATCCCGAATCCGACACAAACTCCGGCACCAACTCCGGCACCGTCCACCGCCAACCCGTCATCGCGGGCCGCCTGCTCCCCGGGGGGCTGCAAATCCTGGACGGCCTGCTCGGCGGCGAAATCATCGTCATCCGCGGCGTCCACCGCCTGGAACAAGGCCAAAAAGTCCGCCTCCCCCAAAACGCCTCCTGACCTCTGACTTCAACCTTCATCCTTCAGCCTTCCCCCCTCATGAACATCGCCGCCTGGTGCATCCAAAACAACCGGACTTCCCTGGTCGTCTTCGCCCTCCTGGCCTTTCTCGGGCTGAGCACCTACCTGAGCATCCCTCGCCTGGAAGACCCCGAATTCACCGTGCGCGTCGCCCTGGTGATCACCCCCTTTCCCGGCGCATCGCCTCAGCGCGTGGAAGAACTGGTCACGGACAAGCTGGAGGAGCGCATCCGGGAAATCGCGGAGGTGGATTATATCACCTCCCAGTCCATGTCCGGCCTGTCCATCATTGAGGTGAACATCCAGCAGCGGTTCAAGGATCTGGGCCCGATCTGGCAGAACCTGCGCAACAAGGTGGCCGACGCGGCCCCGGATCTGCCCGACGGCGTTCTGCCGTCCATGGTCAACGACGAGTTCGGCGATGTGTTCGGTATTCTCATCGCCCTGACCGGAGACGGCTACACCTACCGGGAGATGAAGGACGCCGCAGACCATATCCGGGATCAGCTTCTGCGCCTGGAGGACGTGGGCAAGGTATCGCTGCACGGGGTCCAGGAAGAGCGCATCTTCGTGGAGTTTTCCAATGCCCGGCTAGCCGAGTTCGGCTTCAGCCCGGCCCATGTGCTCCACCTGCTCCGCGCCCAGAACGCCATTCAGCCCAGCGGCGTGGCCCTGGTGGGCACGGAACGGATCGTCATCGAGCCCACCGGCGAATTCACCTCTCTGGACGACCTGGCCCAGGTCACCTTTCGCTTGCCGGGGCGAGCCGACAACATTTCCCTGCGGGATTTCGCCACCATCACCCGGGACTACGTGGACCCGCCCGATCCCATGGCCCGGTTCAACGGCCAGCGCACCCTGATCGTGGCCGTGAGCATGGCCCAGGGCGGCAAGATCACGGATCTGGGGGATAGGGTCCAGGAACGATTGACCGAGCTGCGGGCCAACCTGCCCATGGGCCTGGATCTGGATATCCTGCTTTTCCAGCCGGATTTCGTCCGCACGGCCATTGACGACTTCATGGTCAACCTGTTTTTGGCCTTCGTCTTCGTGGTCGGGGCCATGTTCGTATTCACGGGACTGCGCACCGGCATCGTGGCCGGGCTGATCATCCCCATGTCCATCCTGACCTGCATCGCCCTGATGCCCGTGTTCGGCGTGGACCTGCAGCGAGTGTCCATCGCCTCGTTCATCATCGCCCTGGGTCTGCTGGTGGCCAACGGCGTGGTGGTCAGCGAAAACATTCTGGTCCGTTTGAACCGGGGCGAAGACCGCCTCAACGCGGCCGTCCGGTCGGTGCGCGAGCTCTGGTTTCCCCTGCTAACCTCCTCCCTGACCACGATCTTCGCCTTCATGCCCATCCCCATGGCCAAGTCCGAGACCGGCGAATACACCACGTCTCTGTTCATCGTGGTCAGCCTGACCCTGCTGCTGTCCTGGATATTCTCTCTGACCATGGTCCCCCTGCTCAGTTACTATTTCCAGAAACCACGCCAAAGGGAGCGCCAAAACGGTGGCCAGCCTTTTTCCGGGTTCTGGTATCGGGGATTCCGGGCTCTGCTGCTGTTCTGCCTGCGCCGTCGGAAGCTCTTTCTGACCTTCGCCCTGCTGCTGACCATCGGCGGGACCGCGGCCTTCAGCCTGGTGCCGGCCATCTTCTTCCCGCCCAATGACCGGGAAATGTTCACCATCGACTTCTGGCAGCCCTTTGGCACGGATATCCGCTCCACCGCGGACCGGTTGGCCGATCTGGAAGCCCACTTGATCGATCAACCCGGCGTGGCCTCTCTGGGCGCGTTCATCGGCGACGGCGGCCCGCGCTGGGACCTCGCCGTGAACCCGGAACACCCAAATCCCAACTACGCCTTCGTCATCGTGAACACCAAAACTCTGGAGGACGTCGGTCCGCTGATCCGGTCCACCAGGGTTTATCTGGACGATCACTTTCCAGACGCCCGGCATACGGTACGTCGCCTGGAACTGGGCCCGCCCGTGGGCGCGCCGATCCAGATCCGCGTCTCCGGCCCGGATATTGGCGCCCTGTACCGGCTGCGGGACGCGATCAGCCAGGCCATCGCTCCCATCGAGGGCATCAGTGCCATCTACGACGACTGGGGCGAGTGGACCAAGAAAATGGTCGTGGACGTGAACCAGGAGCAGGCCAAACGTGCCGGGCTGAGCACCCAGGACATCGCCTTGTCCCTGCAAACCCAGATCTCCGGCCTCACGGCCACCCAGTTCCGGGAAGGCGACAACCTTGTGCCCGTGGTCCTGCGGGCCCAGGAGAGCTTTCGAGAGGATCTGGGCAACATCGAGGGGCTCAACGTCTATGCCTTTGAAGACGGCCAAAGCGTGCCTCTGCTCCAACTGGCCTCCACCAGGCTGACCTGGCAGCCCAGCGACATCCGTCGCAGGGACCAGACCCGGACCATGACCGTAAAGGTGGAGATTTCCGGGCGCTACGCCGAGGATGTCCTGGCCGAGGTCCAGGCCCGGATAGACCGGATCGTCCAGGGGCCGGAATGGCCGGATCACTATTTCGTGGAGTACGGCGGAGAGGTGGAGGAAAGCACCGAGGCCAACGCCTCGGTCATGGCCGGGGTGCCTCTGGCCATGGGCCTGCTGGCCCTGGTGCTCATCGTGCAGTTCAATTCCATTCGCCGCTTTCTGATCATCCTGCTGACCATCCCGCCGATGATGGTCGGAATCAGCGCCGGCCTGCTGCTGACCCGGGAGCCCTTCGGGTTCATGGCCATGCTGGGTATGATCAGTCTGGTGGGGATCATCGTGAACAACGCCATCCTGATCCTGGACCGGATGGACATCGAACGGGCCGAGGGCAAGCCAGAACAGGAACTGGTGGTCAACGCGGTGCTGGAACGGCTGCGGGCCATCTTCCTCACCGCGGTCACCACGATCATGGGCCTGGTCCCCCTGGCCGTGCTGGGCGGCGACATGTGGCGGCCCATGGCCAACGTCCTGATCTTCGGCCTGGCCTTCTCCTCCCTGTTCACCCTGGTGCTCTGCCCGGTGCTCTACGCCGCGTTCTTCCGGGTGCGGTTCGCGAAGTCGTAGGCCTGGAGCGGCAAAGCCGTCCGGAATCGAACAGAAATCGTAACTACTCAGCACAGAGTGATTCTGCTGCCGGGGTCGGAATCGGGATCGGGATCGGGATCGAAAACGCTGGGATGCTTCTTAATTCTTCCTGTTTCGATTCCGACCCCGATACCGATTGCCGGAGCAAGAGCGGACACAAAATGTACTGAGTAGTTACCAGAAATCTAATCAGTGGAGGCAGAGAAACAAAAGGAGATCACGCGAATAAACGGAGGAAAAGCGAAGGAAAAGAGGGAAAAAAAGCGGAAAGGTATTTTTTTTTGGCGGAGAGGGAGGGATTCGAACCCTCGATAGAAGTTTTAGCCCCTATACTCGCTTAGCAGGCGAGCGCCTTCGTCCGCCTCGGCCACCTCTCCCCAAAGAGGACAGTCTCCTATCCAAATCTTCGGACCGGGTCAAGTAGGAGCGGACCTGTGCGTCCGCCCCTACAGTTCGGATAGTGCGCCCGCCTTTGACAGAACCACGCCCCCCGGATACATTCCACGACCGGTTTTTCCTGGACATCTTACCTTAACGGCAGGCCCTTCATGGAACAATTTCCTCGCGTACACAGACTGCCCCCCTATGTTTTCGCCGTGGTCAACGAACTCAAGGCCCGGATGCGTCATCAAGGGGAGGACATCATTGATCTCGGCATGGGCAATCCGGACCTGGCCACGCCCAAGCACATCGTGGACAAGCTGTGCGAAGCCGCGCACAAGGCCACGAACCATCGCTATTCCGCTTCCAAGGGTATTCCCAAGTTGCGCCTGGCCATCTGCGACTGGTACTGGCGGCGGTTCGGGGTGGAGCTGAACCCGGACCAGGAGTCCGTGGTCACCCTGGGCGCCAAGGAAGGCTTGGCCCACCTGGCCATGGTCATGCTCAGCCCCGGCGACGTGGTCTTTGCCCAGGACCCGACATATCCCATCCATCCCTACTCGGCGATCATCGCCGGCGCGGATGTCCGACGCATCCCCATTGGTCGGGACCGGGACTTTTTCGAAGATCTGATGGTGGCCACCCGCCAGACCTGGCCCCAGCCCAAGGTGCTGATCATCTCCTATCCGCACAATCCCACCACCCAGTGCGTGGACCTGGCCTTTTTCGAAAAGATCGTGGATTTCGCCAAGGAACACAAAATGTACGTGATCCACGATCTGGCCTACGCCGACCTGACCTTTGACGGCTACCAGGCCCCCAGCTTTTTGCAGGCCAAGGGCGCCAAGGACGTGGGCGTAGAGTTCTTCTCCTTGTCAAAGAGCTACTCCATGGCCGGCTGGCGGGTCGGATTTTGCGCGGGCAACCGGGACATGGTCCAGGCCCTGACCCGGATCAAGAGCTACCTGGACTACGGCATGTTCCAGCCCGTTCAGATCGCGGCGATCATCGCCCTGAACGGCCCTCAGGACTGCGTCCAGGAAATCGTGGAGACCTACAAGGATCGCCGGGATGCACTGATCGAAGGCCTGCACCGCATCGGCTGGGACGTTCCCTCGCCCAAGGGCACGATGTTCGTCTGGGCCCAGATTCCCGAAGAATTCCGAAGCATGGGTTCGGTGGAGTTCTCCAAGCTGCTCCTGCGGGAAGGCAAGGTGGCCGTGTCTCCGGGGCTTGGTTTCGGAAACTACGGCGACGACCACGTCCGCTTCGCCCTGGTGGAGAACCGCCACCGCATCAATCAGGCAATCCGCGGATTGCGCAAAGTCATTTCGGGGGAATCATGTCCGGAGAGCTGATCCGCCTGGGACTGGCCGGACTGGGCACCGTGGGCACGGGGCTGGCCAAGATCCTGGCCTCCAACGCGGATTGGATCGAGCGACGGCTGGGCCGACGCGTGACGATCAAAACCGCTTTGGTCCGCGATCCGTCCAAAGTCCGTGACGTTCCAGAGGACATGCCCATCCGGCTGACCGCCGACATCCAGGATTTACTCGACGATCCGGAACTGGACATCATCGTGGAGTTGATGGGCGGCCAGGACACAGCCTACGAACTGATCACGAAATCCCTACGCTCGGGTCGGCACGTGGTCACGGCCAACAAGGCCTTGCTGGCCAAACGGAGCAACGAACTTTTCGCCCTGGCTGCGGAACACGGGGTGGGCCTGGGTTACGAAGCGAGCATCGCCGGGGGTATTCCCATTGTCCAGACCCTCAAGGAAGGGCTGGCCGGCAATCGGATCAATGTACTCACCGGCATTCTCAACGGCACGGCCAACTTCATCCTCTCGGAAATGACATCCCGAGGACTGGACTTCCAGACCGCCCTGCGCCAGGCCCAGGTCAAGGGCTATGCCGAGGCCGACCCCACCCTGGACATCGAAGGACTGGACGCGGCCCACAAGCTGATTCTGCTGATCCGGCTGGCCCATGGTCAGGACTATCCCCTGGGCAGCCTGCCGGTCACGGGCATCACCCACGTGGACCCACAGGACATCGCCTTTGCCGAGGAGTTCGGCTACAGGATCAAGCTCATCGCCCAGGTCCGGGAGTCCGACGGCCTGCTGGACGCCGGGGTGTTCACGGCCCTGGTCCGGCGGGAGGCCATCCTGGGCAAGGTGGACGGCCCGTTCAACGCCATCCTCCTGGACGGCGACGCGGTGGGGCCGATCATGCTCTACGGCCAGGGAGCCGGAGACCTGCCCACGGGCAGCGCCGTGCTCGCGGACATCATGAGCCTGGTTCGCAACGGCCGGGCCCCGGACAATACGGGCTTCCAGAACGCCACCCTGCCCCCGGCCCGCATTCTGCCCCCCGAACTGGTTCGCTCCCGGCACTATTTCCGCTTTTCCGTCCAGGATCGCCCCGGCGTGCTGGCCAGCATCGCCGGGATGCTCGGGCAACGCAACATCAGCATTGCCCAGGTGGTCCAGAAGGGGTCACCGACGGGACGCAGCGTTCCGGTGGTCATCGTCACCCACAAGGCCCAGGCCCAGGACGTCCAGGCGGCCGTCGGCGAAATCGATGGGCAAAGCTTCATCACCGCCCCCACGGTGCATCACAGGATACTCCCCTCCCCGGCATGAACGCTGTTTGCCGCGATAGACCACGGTGCCACGGAATCATCCCGGCCCGCTTCGCTTCCACTCGTTTTCCGGGCAAGCCGCTGACCGACATTCTGGGCAAGCCCATGATCTGGCACGTGTACCAGCGAGCCCGGGCCTGTCCGGAACTGTGCGGCGTGACCCTGGCCACGGACGACCAACGCATTCTGGACGTGGCCGGGGAGCTGGACATTCCGGCGACCATGACCCGCGACGACCACCCCAGCGGCACTGACCGGACTCTGGAAGCCGCTGAACGACTGGGGGTCGACACGGACGACGTGGTGGTCAACATCCAGGGCGACGAACCGGCCCTGTGCCCGGAACTGTTGACATTGCTGCTCAGCCCCTTTGACGACCCAGCCGTCCAGGTGAGCACATTGGCCAGACCGCTTTCTCCCGAAGAGGCCCGGAGTCCCGACGTGGTCAAGGTCGTCACCGACGCCCGGAGCCAAGCCCTCTACTTCTCCCGCGCCCTGATCCCTTACCCCAGGGAAGGAACCGGCGAATTTCTGGGCCATATCGGACTGTACGCCTTCCGGATGCGCACCCTGCGCGCCTTTGTCGACCTGGGTCCGGGCAAGCTGGAACAGATTGAAAAACTGGAACAACTACGGCTTCTTGAAGCAGGCATTCCCATCCGCGTTCTGCGCACGGAGCACCGCACCCACGGCGTGGACCGGCCCGAGGACGTCCCCAGCGTTTGCACGCTGCTCCGGGAGCAAGGATTGGCCTGAATTTCGGCCATCATCACGACAAACCCACATGAGGCACGACATGCGCGCAATATTGGCCCTTGAAGACGGCGCCTGGTTCGCCGGACGCTCCTTTACCGGCGAAGGCGAAGCCGGCGGCGAGGTGATTTTCAACACCGGCATGACAGGATATCAGGAAGTGCTCACCGACCCCTCGTACATCGGCCAGATGGTCTGCATGACCTATCCGCTGATGGGCAACTACGGGGTCAACCCCGAAGACGTGGAGTCCGACCGGGTCCAGGTGGAGGCGATGATCGTCAAGGAGTGCTGCAAGCAACCCTCCAACTGGCGGGCCACCCAGTCCCTGCCGGACTATCTGCGCGACGCCGGGGTGGTCGGCCTGGAAGGCATCGACACCCGGGCTCTGACCCGGCATCTGCGCATTCATGGAGCCCAGCGCGGCATCATCTCCACCCGGAACGTCCCGGTCCAGGAGCTGGTGGAACAGGCCCGGGCCCTGCCTTCCATGGAGGGCGCGAACCTGGTCCAACGGGTCAATGTTCCCGGCCCGTACGTCTGGGACGGCCAAAGGCCGCAGCCGGTGAACATCGATCAGGGCTTTTCCTGGCCCGACCGAGGATATGGCAAAAGATACCGGGTGGTGGTCTTTGATTTCGGCATCAAGTGGAGCATCCTGCGCATTCTTCAGGAAAAGGGGCTGGATATGCTGATGGTCCCCTCCACCTTTACGGCGGATCAGGTCCTGGCCCTGAAGCCGGACGCGGTGTTTCTGGGCAACGGACCGGGCGACCCGGCGGCGGTGACCGAAGCGGTCCAGACCGCGAGAACGCTCACGGACAAACTGCCCATGGCCGGAATCTGCCTGGGTCAGCAGATCATGGGCCTGGCCCTGGGCGGGACCACCTTCAAACTGAAGTTCGGCCACCACGGCCTGAACCATCCGGTCAAGGAACTGGCCACGGGCCGGGTGGAGATTTCCTCCCAAAACCACGGTTTTTGCGTAGACTTCGGGCAGGCCGATTTTTACGAACCCACCCACATCAATCTCAATGACAACACCCTGGAAGGCTTCCGGCACAAGACCAAGCCGCTGATGGCCGTCCAGCACCACCCCGAAGCCGGTCCCGGCCCCCACGACTGTCGCTCGTTCTTCGACCGCTTCATCTCCATGTTGGACGACGTGGTCGGCAAACGTTAGGAGGGCTCCCATGTCCAAGGAACTGATCAAGGCCCGGGCCTCGCTGGCGGGCATCGGCACCCTGCTTAAGCAACAAAAAGTCCTGCCCGCGGTCCTGGCGCTGCACGACGCCCTGGGCCAGATCATCCGTACGCCTTTGATGAAAAGCGAAAAGGCGGACTTTGAGCGTTCCCTGGAGAAAGCCGTCTATCAGCTCAACGGTGACGCCAATCTGCGCAAAATCTACCCGATCCTGCTCAAATACACACCCGGTGAGGAAGCCGAACTCCAGAGTATGCTCCGGGAATTGCTGGGCGAGCTGCAGGAAAGCGCGGTCCAGGACGCCAGAGACATGCTGGCCGAACGGGAACGCCGCAAGCAGGAAGGACTGGCCAAGGGCCAACAGTTGATCCTGGAAGGCCAGTACGATCCCGCGGGCCAGTTCTTCGACAAGATGCTCAAGTATTTCCACGACGATCAGGAGCTCCGGGTGGACATCGGCGAACTGTTCCTCGAGGCTGGCCAGTTCGACCAAGCCTTCACCTACCTGCTCGAATCCTTGCGGAACAACCCGGAATCCGTCCATCTGCTGAACCGCATCGGCATGGGCCTGCGCAAGCTGGGCAAGTTCGAGGAGGCGGAACAGTGTTTTCTGCAGGCCCTGAAGCTGTCCACGGACGACGAACGGCTTTATTTCAACCTGGGCCGCGTCTATGTCGACCGGGCCCAATGGGATAAGGCCGAGCAAGCCGCTTCCAAGGCCATGGTCCTTAATCCCGACCTGGAACAGGCCAAAAAAATGCGGAATTTCGCCCAACGCAAGCAAAAGGGCTGATCATTTTTCCCATACGTTGACAATTGTCCTCAACACTCTCTATCAACCAGAGTTTTGTCACGGCCCGACCCCGTACACCCCATTTTGCCAAAGGACGACGTTCCATGTCCACTTCCATCGATACCGCCGTCTTCGTCCCCAGCCCCTCCCGTGCTTCGGCCTGTCTCGACTGGCTGCAAATGCTCACCGGCGCCGGCCTGATCCTGTTCATGTGGGCGCACATGATTCTGGTGGCCAGCGTGATCATCGGTCCGGGAGTGATGAACGCCATCGCCCATTTTTTCGAGGCCACCTACATGGCCCAGGTGGGCGGCCCGATGATCGGCTTGATCTTCCTGCTGCACTTCGTGCTGGCGGCCCGCAAGATTCCTTTCCGGGCCGAACAGCAGTCCAAAATCTGGAAGCACTCCCGGATGCTGGCCCACAAGGACACTTGGCTCTGGCTCGTCCAGGTGGTCACGGCCATGATCATCCTGATCATGGGGGCGATCCACATGTGGGTGGTGCTCACGGACCTGCCCATCACCGCGGAAAAAAGCGCGGCCCGGATTCAGGACGGTTTCTGGATGGGCTTCTATCTCGTTTTGCTGCCCCTGGTGGAACTGCACGTAGGCGTGGGCTTGTACCGGATCGCCGTAAAGTGGGGATTCGTGGGCCGGGCCGATCGGCCCAGAATGCAGCGCATCGAGTACATCGTCACCGGCGGGTTCATCTTCATCGGCCTGATGGCCCTGCTCCGGTTTTACTTTCTCGCGATATAGCGGGGATGCGGGTTCACGGTTCACAGTTATTTCAAGCATAAGATAAGGATAGACCACATGCAGACCTTCCAAACCGACCTTCTGTGCATCGGCGCCGGACTCGCCGGAGAGCGCGTGGCCATCGAGGCCGCCGCCGCCGGATTCGACGTCACCTGTCTGAGCCTTGTCCCGGCCCGCCGCTCCCACTCTTCCGCTGCGCAGGGGGGCATGCAGGCAGCCCTGGGCAACTGCGCCATGGGCGAGGGGGATTCTCCGGACGTGCATTTCGAGGACACGGTCAAAGGTTCGGACTGGGGCTGCGATCAGGAGGTGGCCCGGCTGTTCTGCGACAACGCGCCCATTGCCATGCGCCAGTTGGCGGCCTGGGGCGTACCCTGGAACCGGGTCGTGCCGGGCAAGTCCACCTATTTCAAGGGTGGCAAGCTGTTCGAAAAGGAAGAAAAGCAGGAGAAGGAAGGGCTGATCACGGCCCGGGCCTTCGGCGGCACGGCCAAATGGCGAACCTGCTACACCTCCGACGGCACGGGCCACACCGTACTCTACACCATGGACAACCGGGCCGTGCAGTTGGGCGTTGCGGTCCATGACAAGATCGAGGCCCTCAGCCTGATCCACGACGGAGAAAACTGTCTGGGCGCGGTGGTCCGGTGCCTGAAAACCGGCGAGTTGCGCGTCTATCTGGCCCGGGTCACCCTCATCGCCACCGGCGGTTTCGGCCGGATCTACCGGGAATCCACCAATGCCGTGATCAACGACGGCGGCGGCCTGATCATCGCTCTGGACACCGGAGTCGTCCCCCTGGGCAACATGGAGGCGGTCCAGTTCCATCCCACGGGCATCGTGCCCACGGACATCCTGGTCACCGAAGGCTGCCGCGGCGACGGCGGGACCTTGCTGGACAAGAATGAACACCGCTTCATGCCCGACTACGAACCGGACAAGGCCGAACTGGCCTCACGGGACGTGGTCTCCCGCTGGATGACCCATCATATGCGCCAGGGACTGGGCGCACCCAGCCCTTACGGCGACCACCTCTGGCTGGATATCCGTCATCTGGGCTGCCACCATCTGGCCACCAAGCTGCGGGAAGTGGACGAAATCTGCAAGAATTTCCTGGGCATTGACCCTGCCGTAAACCTGATCCCGGTCCGTCCCACCCAGCACTACAGCATGGGAGGGGTGCGCACGGACAAGGACGGTCTGGCCTACGGCCTGAAAGGCCTGTTCTCCGCCGGGGAGGCGGCCTGTTGGGACATGCACGGCTTCAACCGCCTGGGCGGCAACTCCCTGGCCGAAACCGTGGTCGCCGGAATGATCGTCGGCGCGAAGGTCGTGGAATACCTCCGAAACCACCAGGTTTCCTATCCCACCGGCTTGATCCGGGACTTCGCCGCCCAGCAGCAAGACCGGACCAAGCGTCTGATTTCCAAGGCCGACGGCAAGGAAAATGTCTTCACCGTGCGCAACGCCATGTACGACGCTCTGATGCACGGCGCGGGCATCTTCCGCAACGGCAAGGACCTGGAAGCCTGTGTCCAAGCGCTCCAGGAGGTCCATGAGCGGGCCAATAAAATCGGTCTGCGCTCCAACGGTCGGGGCGCGAACCCGGAACTGGCTCTGGCCCTGCGCTTGCCGGGCATGGTCCGCCTGGCCCTATGCGTGGCCCAGGGAGCCCTGCAACGCACGGAAAGCCGGGGCAGCCATGCCCGGGAAGACTACCCGGAACGCAACGACCGCGACTGGCTGGTGCGCACCCTGGCCACCTGGCAACCCGGCGCACCTCTGCCGACCCTGAACTACGAACCGGTCTCCCAAGTCTGGTCCATTCCCCCGGGCGAACGCGGCTACGGCGGCGGCAAGATCATCCCGGCGGAGCCCAAGGAATAGGCTGAAAGCTGACTTGTATCGAACCATGGTGGAACTGAGACACTATCGAACCTCTGATGGTCGAGATCATGTTTCAGAGTGGCTCGATAGCCTGGAAGCCGCCACAAGAGCACGTATAACGAGAAGATTGAATCGGTTTGCTTCTGGTCTTATGGGAGATTGTAAATCCGTAGGCGACGGCGTGACAGAAGCTCGAGAAATGTTTGGCCCTGGATATCGAATATACTTTGCACGAATAGGTGACCAAGTCATCCTTTTGCTTTGCGGTGGAAGCAAGACAAATCAACAAGAGGATATCAGTCGCGCCAAGAAATTTCTGCGAGACTACAAGCTGAGGAGCGAACAATGAGTGTATACGGCGCTGCATCCATTTCCCATCATGATGCCATTGTGGGCCTTCTGAAGAAAGATCCGGAATTTGCAAAAGCATATCTTCAGCAAACTCTTGAGGAAGACGCGAATGATCCAAAGTCTCTCAGCATGGCACTGAAGCAACTTGCGGATGCCATGGGAGTAAACTGGTTGACGGAGAGGCTTGCATTCATGTCTTCGCAAACATCAGCGATACAGAGTGAAATAGCATTCTTGGAAAGCCGGATAACACAACTGGATAATGCATCCTACACCAGACTTCGCGATTGGTTTCTGAAGTTTGACCAAGCACGATGGGATAAAGAAATCAAAGCGGATTCTAGCTCTAAAAGAATCGACTTTCTCATTGATGCCGCTTTAGTCAAGCATGAAAACGAGAGAACCAAAAACTCATAAATATCCATCACAAAACCAATTAGCCCCGAACGATACGTTTGCATCACGTAAAACGAGGAACCGCATGGCCAGGAACCTGACCTTTTCCATTTTTCGCTATAATCCCCAGGACCCGATCTCCGTGCCGCATACGGACACCTTTGTCCTGGACGAGACCAACCACATGACCCTGTTCATCGCCCTGAACAGAATCCGCGAGGAACAAGACCCCGGCTTACAATTCGATTTCTGTTGCCGGGCCGGGATCTGCGGAGCCTGCGCCATGGTTGTCAACGGTCGTCCGGGTCTGGCCTGTCATACCAAGACCAAGGACCTTCCGGACGCCATCACCTTGATGCCCCTGCCCTTTTTCACCCTAGTGGGCGATCTCTCCGTGGATACGGGGACTTGGTTTCGGAACATGGCCCAACGAGTCCGCTCCTGGGTGCACACGGACAAGGACTTCGACCCCAAGGCCTTGGAAGAACGCATGGACAACGCCGTGGCCGAGGAAATCTACGAACTGGAACGCTGCATCGAGTGCGGCTGCTGCGTGGCCGCCTGCGGCACAGCGATCATGCGTCCCGATTTTCTGGGCGCCGCCGGGCTGAACCGCCTGGCCCGCTTTGTTCTCGACCCGCGGGACAAGCGCACGGAACAGGACTACTTCGACATCGTGGGCAACGACCAGGGCATCTTCGGCTGCATGGGCCTTCTGGCCTGCGAGGACGTCTGCCCCAAGCATCTGCCCTTGCAGGATCAGCTGGGCATGCTGCGCTGGAAAATGGGGTGGGCCGGCATCATGAATCTGTTGCCGTGGAAAAGGAAATAAGGAGTCAGCCGTGCGTACCGTCACATCATCCGATATCGCGGACCGGGTCGCGGAAATGGTGGTCCGGGCCAACCGCGTCCTGCCTCCGGACGTCCTGACCGCCATCAGCCGCGCCAAGGAAAATGAAAGCTCCCCCTCGGGGCGGGAAATCCTCGGGCAGCTTGAGGAAAACGCGGCCCTGGCCAGGGAAAGCGGCCTGCCGCTTTGCCAGGACACGGGCATGGCCGTCTTTTTCGTGGAACTGGGCGAACAGTGCCGGGTGGAAGGCGCGAACCTGCGCGAGGCCATTACCCAGGGCATGGTCCGTGGCTACCAGGACGGTCTGCTGCGCAAATCCATGTGCCATCCGCTGACCCGCAAGAACACCGGCGACAATACCCCCGCCGTGATTCACGTGGACCTCGTGGAAGGGGACGGCTTGAAAATATCCTTCATGGCCAAGGGCGGAGGCAGCGAGAACATGTCCCGGGTGACCATGCTCTCTCCGGCCCAGGGCTGGAAAGGCATCAAGGACTTCGTCCTGGGCCGGGTGGCCGAGGCCGGTCCCAACCCCTGCCCGCCGACCATGCTCGGCATCGGCATCGGCGGCTCCTTCGAGCTGGCCCCCAAGCTGGCCAAGCAGGCCCTGCTCCGCCCGCTGGACCAGCCCCATCCGGACCCGGAAATCGCCCGGATGGAACAGGAACTGCTGGAAGAGATCAACACCCTGGGGATCGGCCCCATGGGCCTGGGCGGCGACACCACCTGCCTGGGGGTGCGCATCAGCATGGCCCCCTGCCATATCGCCAGCCTGCCCCTGGCCGTGAACGTTCAATGCCATTCCGCACGCCACGAGGAGGTGGAGCTGTGAGCAAGGAATATCGATTGCAGGCCCCTCTGCGCGACGAGGACGTGATTCAACTCAAGGTCGGGGACCGGGTGCTGCTCTCCGGCATCATCTACACGGCCCGGGACGCGGCGCACAAAAAGATCATCCAGGCCCTGGAAAGCGGCTCGGAACTGCCCTTTCCCCTCAAGGGTGCGGTCATCTACTACGTCGGCCCGTCCCCGGCCCCGGAAGGTCGGCCCATCGGCTCCGCCGGCCCCACCACCAGCTACCGCATGGACAGTTACACGCCCCGACTGCACAGCCTCGGAGTCAAGGCGACCATTGGCAAGGGCAAGCGCAGCCAGGACGTCAAGGACGCCCTGGTCCGCCACAACGCCGTCTACTTCGGGGCCACCGGCGGAGCCGGGGCCCTGCTCTCCCAACGTATTGAGTCTTCCAAGATCATCGCCTTCGAAGACCTCGGCCCGGAGGCTGTCCGGGAACTGGTGGTCCGGGACTTTCCCTTGCTGGTGGTCAACGACGCCTTTGGAGGCGAACTCTACGCCAAACCGAATCTGCCCGGCTAACCTTTCGCCGTTCGGAGGGACGCTCATGGACGACAAGGAATCCGTCCGCACCGGTCTCTCAATCCAACCATGCGCACCCTGGTCATGAATTTGACCCGCTTCGGCGACCTGCTGCAGACGCAGCCGGTCATCGCTGGATTGCGGGACCAGGGGCATTCAACGGCCCTCATCTGTCTGGACAACTTTGCCGGGGCGACGAGGTTTCTGCCGGACGCGGAAGAGGTCTTCGCCCTGCCCGGGGCCGGTCTGCTGGCTGACCTGGACCGCAGCTGGCCCGCAGCCCTGGAACGCCTCGCCGCCTGGAAACACGCCATTGTCCGAGATCATTCCACCTCGCCGCTGCTGAACCTGACCCCGATCCAAAGCGCCCGCCTGCTGGCCCGGGTCCTGACCACCGGCCCGGTTTCCGGTTTTGGTCTGGATGAGCAGGGCTTTGGATATTACGGCAACGCCTGGGCCGCTTTTTTGCAGACTTCCACCATGAATCGGGGATGCAGTCCGTTCAACCTGGTGGACCTGATGCTGCGCGCGGCGGATTTACCGGTATCCGGCCGCGACCTGGAGCTGGCCAAGCCAGACCAGGAAGCCTTGGATCACGTCCAAGCGATGCTGGAAGCCGCTCCGACCACCGCCGCTTCCTCCCGCCGGGGCTACGTGGCCCTGCAACTCGGGGCCAGCGAGCCACGCAGGCAGTGGCCGGAGGAATATTTTGCCCAGCTCGGCGGCCTGCTTTGGGAGCGGTTCGGGCTCTGCCCGGTACTCC
This sequence comes from Desulfonatronum zhilinae, assembly GCF_900182865.1. NCBI lineage: Bacteria > Pseudomonadati > Thermodesulfobacteriota > Desulfovibrionia > Desulfovibrionales > Desulfonatronaceae > Desulfonatronum > Desulfonatronum zhilinae. The sequence goes on along the minus strand of NZ_FXUJ01000015.1, from coordinate 69,877 downwards.
TGGGCACGGCATCGGAGCGTCGTCTCGTGGACGGTTACGCGGCCAAGGCCTCAGCCCCGTTCATCGACCTGATCGGCCGGACCTCCTTGCCGGAGTTGGCCGCTGTCCTCTGCCACGCCGATCTGCTGGTGACCAACGACACCGGCACCATGCACCTGGCCGCCGGTCTCGGCCGCCCCGTGGCCGCCATTTTCCTGGCGACGGCCCAACCTTGGGACACCGGGCCGTACCGGGAAAACAGCCTCTGCCTTGAACCAAACCTGGCCTGTCATCCCTGCGCCTTCGGCACGTCCTGCGACCGCCGGGAAGAATGCCGCCAAGCCATCACCCCGGAACAGGCCTTCGAGCTGATCCGCGCCCATCTCCTGCCCCTAGCGGCCCGCGAACAGCCCTCTGGGAGCCCGGACCTGCGCTCCGTCCGGGCCTGGAAGACTTGTCGGGACGCTCACGGATTTCTGGATTTGTCGGCACTCACCGGCCAGGAAACAGACCTGCGCACCCAATGGATCCGCGTCCAGCGGCACTATTATCGTCAATTTCTTGACCAACGGTCCGACATCCGTCCCCCCGACCACCTTCCTTCCCTGCCGGCCGAGACCCGGTCGCAAATCCTGACCTCTCTGGAACAGTCGATCGCCTTGCTGCGCATTCTGGAAAGCCAGGCCCAGGTTCTGGCCATATCCCCCCTGCCCAGGATCAAGCAAAAATTCATGGCCTATTGGGAACGTCTCCAGGCCCATTGGCAAGCGGACCCGTTCTTTCCGGTCCTGGGCCGACTGTGGTTGACGGAGTCCCAAGACCAAGGCCGGGACATCGCCGGGGTTCTTCACCTCACGCACCGCTACCTGAACCTGGCTTTGGCCTGGAAGGACGCCTTTGACCGTCATTAATTCTCGGCACGAATCTTGAATTGGAGTGGGAAATCCCTACCCACCTTCAGGAGGTTCTTGCGATGATCATTATCGACGGTCAAAAATCTGATTTCAACATCACCAATTTTACCAATCTGGACGAACTGCTCATCGGGCTGATGAGCATGAAACACCTGGACAATCGGATCGTCACCGACGTGCTCGTCAACGACGAGGCATTCTCGGAGATCTACCCCCATCAAGCCGAAGACGTGGATTGTCGGGACATCCAGAAGGTCGAGATCAAGACCATGGGCGTCCCGGAAATGGGCGTGAACATCGCCCGGGAGCTGTACAAGGTCATCCGTCTGATGAGCGAGGGCTCCAAGCAGATCGCCGACCTGTTCCGCCGGGCCGACGACGCCGAAGCCTTGGAAATGTACCAGGATCTTCTGGACGTGACCCGCGATTTTCTGGGAATGATCGGCGCATTGCGCGACGAGTTCGCCCTTTCGGCCAACCCGCAATTCGAGGACGCGGTGAACGACCTTTCCGAGCTGTTCACGGAAATGCTGGAAGTTCAGGAAAACGAGGACTGGATTTTACTTTCCGACCTGCTGGAATACGAATTTCATCCGCTGGTGGAACGCTGGAAAAGCATCGTGGCCCAACTCCGGGAAGACGTCCGCAAGTCCATTCGGGAGGGATGAATGCACACCGCCGAAGTCGAATCCTATCTGGACGAGGCCCTGGATCTCGGACGACTTGAGCTGAACATGCTCACCGAAGGCAACGTGGAACAGGCCGAGGCCCTGGCCAACGACCGGGGCCGACTCCTGGACATGGCCTGGCACGGTCGGGGACGCATCTCCCAGGACATCTTCCTGAACAAAATGGAACAGTTGCAGGCCGTACACAGCCAAGTCAGCGCCGAGGCCAGACGACTGCACAAGCTGCTCAAGGACGATCTGCTCCGCACCCGCCGCCAAAGCCAGGGGTATTCCGGATACCGCAACAGCATGCCCACCGCTGTGTCGGAGGCCAAATTCGTCCAACTAAAGGGGTAAGCAGAAGCGGCTTGCGGAGCCGAAACTCAGTTTTCAGCGTACGTCTGGACCGTGTTACGCAGCAGTTGGACGATGGTCATCGGGCCGATTCCGCCGGGAACCGGGGTGATCGCGGCGACCCGGTCGCGCAAGGCGTCGAAATCAGCATCGCCGACCAAGCCCTGGTCCGTGCGGTTGATGCCCACGTCCACCACCACGGCCCCTGGGGCGACCATGTCCGCGGTAGCGAATCGGGGACGGCCCACGGCCAGGAACAGGAAGTCCGCCCGCCGCATTTCCCCGGCCAAATCCGGCGTGCGGGAGTGGCATAAGGTCACCGTGGCGTTGCCCTGGGCAGTGGGCTGCGCCAGCAACAGGGCCAACGGCTTGCCCACGATGTTGCTGCGGCCCACGACCACGGCCTTTTTTCCGGCCACGCTCAGGTCGTACCGGGCCAGCAGTTCCAGAACCCCGGCGGGCGTGCAGGGTCGCAGCCCCGGCAGGCCCAAGGTCAGCCGCCCCATGTTCTCGGGATGAAACCCATCCACATCCTTCTTCGGATCAATCAGTTCCAGGCAGCGCTGGGCTTCCAACCCTCGCGGCAACGGCAGTTGCAGCAGGATGCCGTGGATGGACCGATCCGCGTTCAGATCGCGAATCAGGCCTTCCAGGTGATCCTGCGTCACGTCCCCCGGCAGGCGCAGACTCCGGGAAACAATGCCCACCTCGACGCAGGCCCGCTCTTTGTTGCGCACATAGACCTGGGAGGCCGGGTCATCACCCACGAGGATCACGGCCAAGCCCGGTGGCAAACCGCGGGAAGCGGCCAGATCGGCCACTTCCCGCCGCAGTTCCTCGCGCATGGCCGCGGCCGTGCGCTTGCCGTCCAGCAGCACCGCGCTCACGCGTCGTCCTCGTCCGTTTCATCGTCCAGCCACTGGGCGATCATGCTCGGGCCGAAATACGCGCCCTGCTCTTCCAGCACCTCTTCGATACGCAGCAACTGATTGTACTTGGCCAGCCGGTCGGAGCGGCACAGGGAGCCGGTCTTGATCTGACCGGAGTTCAGGCCCACGGCCAAATCAGCAATGAAGGCGTCCTCGGTCTCTCCGGAGCGGTGGGAAATGACCGTGCCGTAGGAAGCGGACTTGGCCAGTTCAATGGTATCCAGGGTTTCGGTAACCGTGCCGATCTGGTTCAACTTGACCAGGATGGCGTTGGCGATGCCTTCCTGGATGCCCTCGGCCAGGATGTCCGGATTGGTCACGAAGATGTCGTCGCCCACGATCTGAATCCGGTCCTCGAAGGCCAGGGTCATCTTCCGCCAGCCGTCCCAGTCGCCCTCGGCATGGCCGTCTTCAATGGAGATCAGCGGGAATTCCTGGGTAAACTGACTATAGTAGTCGATCAGTTCTTCCGAGGACAATTGCAGGTTCTCCCCGCTGAGCACGTACTTGCCGTCCTTGTAAAATTCCGAGGCCGCGGCGTCGATGGCCAGGGCGATTTCAATGCCCGGCTGGTACCCGGCCGCATCAATGGCCCGCATGATGTACTGGAAGGCCTCTTTGTGGCTCTTGAGATTCGGCGCAAAACCGCCCTCGTCGCCCACCGAGGTGATGTGCTTGTCTTTGGTAAGGATGCTCTTCAGGGCGTGGAAGGTTTCCGCGCCCATGCGCAAGGCTTCGGAAAAGGACGCGGCCCCCAGGGGCAGGATCATGAATTCCTGGATGTCCAGGTTGTTGGGCGCGTGGGCCCCGCCGTTCAGGATGTTCATCATCGGCACCGGCAGAATTTTGGCGTTCACTCCGCCCAGGTACTGAAACAATGGCAGGCCCAGATAGTTGGCCGCGGCCCGGGCCGTGGCCATGGACACGCCCAGCAGCGCATTGGCCCCCAACCTGGACTTGTTCTCCGTGCCGTCCAGGTCCAACAGTGCCTGGTCCACCCGGAGCTGGCTCAAGGCATCCAGACCGATCACCGAGTCCGCGATCTCCTCGCGGACATGCTCCACCGCGGTCATCACGCCCTTGCCGGCGTAGCGGCGCGGGTCGTTGTCGCGCATCTCCAGGGCTTCACGGGTTCCGGTGGAGGCTCCGGAAGGTACGGCCGAACGCCCCGTGGCGCCGGACTCCAGAGAGACCTCCACCTCCACCGTGGGATTACCGCGGGAATCAAGAATTTCTCTGGCCCAAACGCCGACAATGGTGCTGCTCATACAAGTACTCCTTTTCGTAACATGTGTGCATTATCCAAAGAGGTCTTTACCAAGCCTCGCATCAACAAATCCGGTTGATGGTGATCAATCCCGGAACAAACCTCCACCAGCGTCTTTGCCGGCCCACCGGTAACCACCACCTCCACGGGATGGGCCAACTGGGCCTTCAAGCGGACGCACAGCCCCTCCACCATGGCCGCGAACCCGAAGACCATCCCGTGCCGGAGACTTTCCGCCGTGCTCCGGCCAATACGGAGACCGGGCTCGGCCCCGTCCAGGGCGATGGTCGGCAGCTTGGCGGTTTTCGAAGCCAGGGCCGCGGCCGAGGAATACAAGCCGGGACAGATCAATCCGCCTAAATAGGCGTTATCCTGAATGCAGTCAAAGGTCGTGGCCGTGCCGAAGTCCACCACGATCAACGAACGGCTGGAAAAAAGCGAACGGGCCGCGTACCCGGCCACCAATCGGTCGGCGCCCACCTCGTGAGGCCGCGCATAGCGGTTCTCCAAAGGCAGGGGCAGGTCTTCGGGCACGAAAAACACCGGACAGCCGCAGAACCGCTCCCCGGCGGCCCGGATCAGTTCGCCCACCGGCGGCACCACGGAGCAGACCATCCAGCCCGACACGTCGCCCGGACGCAACCCGTGCAGACCAAGGATCTGCATAATCCGCAACCCCCAGGCGTCCGCCGTGGAATCTCGATTGGTGGGCAGGCTGTAGGTCCCAAGAATCGCGTCGTCACGCACCACGCCGATCTTGGTGTTCGTGTTGCCGATGTCCAGCAGAAGGAGATGAGGCATGGGAAAGGAGGGGCGGGATTGATGGTTGCGGAAGGCAAAGCAATGAATGAAAAGCCGGGAAATGACAAGAGGCCGAGTCACCGCCGGTCCGGACCGGCGGTAACAACGATACGGTTTCTTGTATCGCGGAGACATTTGGAATACCAACAGCACGGTCAGCAGCATCCTGCTCCGGCTCCAGTCCAGGCTGAAGTAGGAAAAAGCGCTTCGGGGAAGGGTGGATTCGATGAAAAAGGAATACTGACGAGCCAAGAGCAGACTTGACCCATCTCCGGCCCGCTTGCCGTTCAAATCCGGGCCGCCAGTTCCCCTCTTTGCTCGTTGACCGTCAGGGAAACGAGCAGAGCCGCGATGAAAAACACCAGGCAGAGCAGCACGGAGAGCTGTAATCCGAACCGGACCTGGAGCACGCCCAGGCCCAGGATGCCGAAGATGGACGCCAATTTGACGGTCATGCCCCAAAAGCCGAAAAACTCGGCCGCTTTGCCCAGGGGCGTCAGTCGGCCCACCAGGGCTCTGGCCGAGGACTGGAGCGAACCGAGTCCGAATCCGGCTATGCAGCCCGCTCCGAGGAAGACCTGCTGCGGCTCCAGGGAGAGACCGGCGAGGCGGTTGAGCAGCACGGTCAGTTGCGGCGTGGCGGCGATCATGGTCACTGCCGCGATCCAGAGCAGCAGGGTCAGGTTGTAGGTGCGTTTGGCGCCGATCCGGTCCTGGAGCAGGCCGAACAGGAACGCCCCGGCTGCCGCCGTGATCTGGGTCAGCACGAACATCAGCATCTGGTACAACGGGTCCCAGCGGATGATCTGGTCTCCGTAGATGAAGGCGAAGCTGATGATGATGGACAGCCCGGCCATGGCGAAGAACAGGGAGCCCAAAAACAGGCCGAGGTCCCGGAACCGGCCCAGTCGGGCCAGGGTCCAGGCCACGCGGTCGAATCCGATGCGCAAGTAAGCCAGCCTGGACGGAACAGGGCGATGGCCCGAGGAAACCCGCTGAAGTCGCGGCTCCCGCAGCCAGAGAAAGGTGGGAATCGCGCCCACCAGGAAGAACAGGGCCGCCAGCGGTCCCACGAAGCGCAGGTTGGCGAAGTTGTCCTCCGCGATCCCGCCCAACCCCAGGAGCACGAACCCGGTGGCCAAAAGCCCGCCCACATATCCCAGGGCCCAGCCAAACCCGGAAATCCGGCCGAGTTTATCCGGCGGCCCGAGGCTGGGCAGGAACCCGGCGATGAAGGATTCACCCACGGCGTAGCCGAAGTTGGAGACGATGATCAGGGTCATGGCCAGGGCGATCTGGCCGGGGGCAACGAAGTACAGGCAGGCCGTGGAAATCACGGTCAGCAGGTAGCTGGCGAACAGAAACCGCTTTTTCACCGCGGCATGGTCCATGATCGCCCCGCAGATCGGGGCGATCACGATCACCAGGGCGTAACTCACGGCCAGGGAAACGCTCCAGAGCAGGTTTCCCAGGTGGTAGTCCGGACCGTCGCCCACGATCACCCGGGTGAAGACCACGCCGAAGATCACGGTGATGATCAGGGTGGTATAGGCTTGGTTGGCCAGATCGAACATGGCCCAGCCGAAGATTTCCCGCCTGGAGGCCATGGGCCGCGCCATGGATGCAAGCGCCGCGCCTTGGGAATCAGCCATGATCCGGGTCGCGGTCCGGCGTGATCACATCGCCGGGCTCGGGCAGGAAGCCGTGCTCACCCATAACCTGGGCAAGCATGGTCCGGATGGTCCCCGTGCTTTCCCGCCGCACCCGACGGTTGACGTGCACCAGGGCCAGATTTCGGGCTTGGACGTCGCGGGCCAGCTCCAGGCAGCCCGGAACCCCGCCATGGCCGGGAGTGTCCGGCTCCAGGCCGTAGGCCTCGTGAACGAGCAGGTCCACGCCCCGGGCCAGCTCCGCCGTGGCCGGAGTGGGCCGACCGTCCCCGCTGTACATCACGGCCCCCCCGTCGCAATCCAGACGCACGGCCAGACACGGCGTCGCGACGCTGTGATCGCCAAGAGCGAAACTCCACCGCGCCCCGGCGACTTCGATCACCTGGCCGGAAGCGGCCTCCTGAAAGCGCACGGGATAGCGCAGACGAGGCCGGAACCCGGGATAAGCCAGCTCGAAGGCGGCCCAGACCTTTTCCTCGACCCCGGCCTGACCGACGATGGTCAGGGGCCGAGTTCGCCCTTCTTCCCAGAAGCGCAGCAAAAGCAGCGGCAGGCCCAGAAAGTGATCTCCGTGAAAATGGGATATCCAGATCGCGTCAAGCCCGGAGCCGGACCGCGCGTCTTCCGGGGCATGGCGGTAATAGGCCGCCGGGGCCGTGAATCCGCAATCCAGAAGCATATGGAACCCGCTGTCCGGGCTGGGAATGGAAACCAGCAGGGAGGTGTTTGGGTAGTGTTCGTCAAAGGCCTCGCCGACGCCGAGAAAACAGATGCGCATGATTGCTCCGGCTTGAAGTTCAAGGATGGCCGACGACTCTGGTCATTCGGCTTCGGCCAACCGTTTCAGCTTCTTGCGCAGCCCCTCGCGGCTTATCCCCAGCAGTCTGGCGGCCTGGGTCTTGTTCCCTCCGGTGGCCCGCAAGGCGTTCCGGACGAGCATTTTTTCAGTTTCAGCCAAACTCGCGGGAACCGTTACAATGGGCAAACTCGAACCACGTTCATGGGAAGGACCGGAAGCCGAGCCACGCGGACGGGGCTGTTTGGACGGTTTGGGAGAGGGGCTTGGCTCGGACGGTATCGAAGAAGGAACCATGTGGCTCGCGCCTGGCACTGCGCCTGGCACTGCGCCTGGTACTGCGCCTGGTACTGCGTCTGGTACTGCGTCCGAAATCACCGTCGGCCCACGATCCTGGTTGCCGGTGATCCTGGAAGACAGATCCTCCAGATGCACCTCGTCGGCAAAAGACAGCGCCACCAAGCGCTCCATCTCGTTGCTCAACTCACGGACATTCCCCGGCCAGTCATAGCGCAGCAGGGCTTCCAGGGCCGACTTGGTCAACCGAGGCCGATCCCGGCCCATAGTCCGGGAGTGGACGTTCAAAAAGTGGTGCACCAGCGCGAGGACGTCTTCCCCGCGCTCGCGCAAAGGCGGCAAATGCAGCGACATCACGTTCAGTCGGTAGAACAGGTCCCCGCGAAAGGCCCCGGTCTGGACGGCCAGCCCCATGTCCTTGTTCGTGGCGGCGATGATCCGGACATCCACGGGCAAGGGCCGCGTGCCGCCCACCCGTGTCAGTTCCCGCTCCTCCAGGACGCGAAGCATCTTGCCCTGGCAGGACAAGGGCATGTCCCCAACCTCATCCAGCAACAGGCTCCCGCCCTGGGCTTGTTCCAGCAGGCCGCGGTGCATCAGCACGCCGGTGGCCACGCCCTTGTCGATTCCGAACAGCTCCCTCTCGAACAAGGTTTCCGGCACGGCCGAGCAGTTGACGGCGATGAACGGCCCGGCCTTGCGCGGAGAATTGTAATGCAGGGCCTTGGCCAGCAGTTCCTTGCCCGTACCGGTTTCACCGGTGATCAGCACGCTGATGGAGGTGTCCGCGATCCGCTCCACCTGATCCAGAACGGCCCGCACGGTCGGGCTTTGCCCCACGATTTGCTTGGCCGAATACCGTTCGATCAAGCCTTGCTTGAGCCCCTGGTTCTCCCGAAGCAGCCGCCGCCTTGCCTCGCGCAACTCATCACCGACCCGCCGCAACTCCGCGACCATTCCTTCCAACCGATATTCCCTGGCCTCCACCTTGACCAGCATCATGCCGAAGGACTCGGCCAGCTTGGCCACCGGGAAAGGATACTCCGCCTTCCGGGTCAACTCGAACAATTCCCCAGCCCGATCATACCGCCCCCAGGCCAGTTCGTTGCAAATCTGCTCCATGGCGGTCAGAAGCTGTTCCAGCCCCGGAGAAAGTGATTCATGTCCGTCTTCGGTGGTTTGCATGCTTTTATCCTGTTGAAAAAAGTATTCTCCACGCCAAACGTCACCCCATGTGCCTGGCCCAGGTGTTTGGCCCACAGGCGTTAATCATCGACGGAGAACATAATATAGATGGTCGTGCAGCACGTCGATAGTTCACGGAGAGACTTTTTGAGGGGGGCAGGTCCAGCAAAAAACCGGACACCTTGGGCAGAAAGGCCAGGGCGAACAGGATGGCCAGATGGACGGTCTGGGCCAGCGGGGCCCGCGCTTCCGTATCATCCTCGGCCAGGAGGACGGTCATCTCCCGCAGGGGAGTAAGGTGGTCGGCGTTCATGCGCGGTGGTCATAACTAAGTGTTGAAAAAGTCCTTATCCGGCAGTCCGTTCAAAAACCCCAAGTGCAAGGAGCAAAAAAAGTTCAAGGTCGAAGCGTATTTATTCATACGTGAGAGTTTGAACTTTTTGCAGCGACGCAGCAGTTGGGAGTTTTTCAACGGACTGATAAAGGGTTACTGCCACCCCAGCGGGTCCGTACACATGGGGTTGCGACAGAGCAGGTCGCAGAAGCCCGGGTGATCGTGCATGCTGATAGAGTAGTTGATCTGGTTTGGTCCGTAATTATCCAGGCATAGCCCGTTGATGCACGTATAGGACTTGAACTGGCACCCGATGAGGTGACCCTTTACGACGTTTCCATCCACCACCTTGGCGAAGGCATATGGATGGATCGTGCACCGCTTCGAAAAATAGTCTTCGTTGGTATTGCAGATGAGGATTCTGGCTGAGAGGTTCCCAGCCGCCAGGAGCGTGGTCGCGAGGATGAGGATCGTGACCAAAGCCGTTCTGATGATACCGCGCATGTTCGTTCTCCACGTAGTTTGGCTTTTTGGCATATCCAGAGTGATTTCAAGCTATTGCCTTTGGCGGGATGAGGCTGCCCTCAGCGACAGACCCTTCCAGCCAAAGGGGCAAATCATTTAACGATCATCCTCATGACAATACGCGCACGTTGGGTCCGTTGATTTTGTCAAACCGGCTTGCGGAGCACCTTCCTGCCATTGCGGGCAAACGAAATCCCGGGAACCCTGCCCCAGGCAGTCATTCCTGTCACGCATGCAGTTGTTCAAACAGTCCACGGCTCCCGGAGGGCACAGGGCCTCGCATCGGTCCCGGTTTGCGTCGCATGTCGTCAGGACGTCGCTGAACACCGCGTTGCAGCAGTTGCTGCAGACGATCAGGTCAGGGCAGCCATGAATGCAGTCGATGTAAGTGCCCGAGGGGGCATGGGAGGCGGCATGGGAGGGGGAAGACGCCACGAACAACAGGGCCAGGGCCAGGAAGGCGGTCAGGCTGAATTTACGCATTTTCAATCTCCTCTGGAGTGTTGAATGGTGAATGGTGAATGTGATGATGTTTTACAATATAGCACGATCCATGCCATAAAAAATGATATTATTTTAGGTAATTGAAAAAACGCCAACCAAGCCGAGCCAACCGATTTGCGCCAATTTCGTTGGCAGTGCCAACATTTATTGGAGGAGCGGACGGTTCGCATGGTTTTGAGTCCTTTCCTACCAGGTACGCTTGAACCGGAAGAGTCTTGTTCCCGGTAATTCCGTCAAACCGGCCATGAATCAACTCAAAATCCCAACAACGGCCCCGGTCATCAAGGTGGCCAGAACCCCGGAGAGGAGCGAACGTGGGCCCAGGGCCGTGATTTCCCGGCTGCGCTCCGGCGCGATGCTGATCAGTCCACCGATCAGGATGCCCAGGCTGCCGATATTCGCGAATCCGCACATGGCGTAGGTCATGATCAGGGTGCTGCGCGGGGAGAGCGTCCCTTCGGGCAGCGCGGCCATCTCCAGGTAAGCCAGCAATTCGTTCAGGATCACCTTCACGCCCATCAGCCCCCCGGCTGCGTGGGCCTCGCTCCAGGGAATCCCGGCCAACCAGACCAGGGGCATCATCACGTATCCCAAAAGCCTTTGGAGGGTTAGCGCCTCCTCCGCCAAACTTGGCAGCATTCCCAGTGCGGCGTTGACCATGCTGACCAGCGCCACCAGGACCACCAGTAAGGCCACGATATGCAGATACATGTGCAGGCCGAAGCCCGTGCCCTTGACCACGGCGTCCATGGAGGAGACGGTTTCCACCGGAGGGACGACCTCGCCCATGGTCGGCGATTCGGTTTCCGGAATCAGGAGTCCGGAAACCAGGATCGCCGCCGGAGCACTGATCAGGGACGCGGCCATGATGTGCCCCAGTGCCCCGGGCACCACGGCCCCGACGATCCCGGCATAGAGCACGAGCACGGTCCCGGCGACGGTGGCCATGCCGCAGGTCATCAGGGCGAAGAGTTCGCTGCGGGTCAGGGAGGCGACATAGGGACGGATGAACAACGGGGATTCCACCATGCCGGCGAAGACGTTGGCCGCGGTGCCCACTCCCAGAGCCCCGCCAATGCCCAGGGTCCGCCGCAGTACGGCGGAAAAAACCCGGACCAGGACCGGGATGATCCTCCATTGATAGAGCAAGGCGGTCAGAGCCCCGGTGACGATGATCACGGGCAGGGCACGGAAGGCGAAGATGTACGCCGCCCCGCTGTAAGGTTCCTCAAAAGGCAGGGGCCCGCCGCCGAGGTAGCCGAAGACAAAGGTGGTCCCGGCCCGGGTGCCGCTTTCCAGGGCTTCGGCGGCATTGTTCAGAAGCAGGAAGAAATCGGTAAAAATAGGCAATTTGAGCAGAACCAGGGCCAGACCCAATTGCAGACCGATCCCGGCAAGAATCAAACGAGGCCGAACAGCCCTCCGGTTTTCCGACAAGGCCCAGGCAATCAGGACGAAAGCCAAAAGGCCGAATAGGCTTTGCACGGAGAGCAGAGACATCGAAGGCTCCTGAATTTTCAAAGGGGAGAAAAGTTGCTCGTCAGGCTCTTAGCACCAAAACGTGAATGGCTTCAATACGCGGTTTTGGCCGTTCCCGCAGCTCACATTATGGAAGAGCTTCACGACTCCACTCGATTTGTAACTACTCAGCACAAAGCAATGCTGTTGTCGGGGTCGGAATCGGAATCGGGATCGAAAACGCTGGGATGCGTCCTTAATTTTTCCTGTTTCGATTCCGATACCGACCCCGACCCCGATTGCCGGAACAAGAGCGGACGTAAAATGTGCTGAGTAGATACCTCGATTTTACGATAAGCATTGCCATCTGCTTCTCATCCGGTTATCGTGGAGGCACTCTATAAAAAATGAGCAAGGAGGGACCGACATGAGCATCACTGGTATTGAATCGGCATGGCAATCTCCGGGCATGCAAAGCAGGTCGAATTTCGGCGCGGCGGTGGTGGAAAAGACCATGGACACCCTGAACAACGCCTCCGGCTCTTCTTTTGCTCCGGTGGACAAGCAAACCTTTGGAGCCGCCGTTGTAAACAAGACCTTTGAATACATGAACAACGGCCCTGGGGGCGCCATGGGCGGCTCCGGCGACATGAATCAAACCTACGACTTTGCCAAGAATGTCCTCAGTGCGTATGCCACCGGCAAGGGCGCTATTGCCGACATCACCACCTAAGAAACTTCCCAACCCCCTCCTGTTGCCATGCGGACGGCCCCTCCCGCACCATGCCGTCCGCATGGCTTCAAGTTTCCACCGTCCTGAAACTTTCGATCCCCATCTTCTTTGCACCCAGGGTCCGTGTACGCCGTCCTTGAACCAACATTAGCCCTTGCCGGGCTCACGGGCGTCACGATTTTCGTCGTCGGGCAGGCTGTCGCCAGGCATCGCTTTCTCTCTGCTCGCTCACATCTTTTCAACCACGCCGCGCTGTTTTTCGGCTTGGCAATCTGGACCATCTTGTTCTTGCTTCGGCACGACGTGGTGACCGTGGTCGGCCTGTTGCTGGCCATGGCCCTGCTTCACCGCCGCAACCGCGCCCTTGCCGGCCGGGAGACGGACAAAGGCCGCGAACAGGGCTCTTCGTCCAGTCTCGAAAGCTGAACACAGGCGAGACGGCTCACTCTACGGACACTTCGTCCAAATCCGCCACCACCACGTCCGCGCCGTTGGCCAGCAGAGCCTCCCGGTTGCCGCCCCGGTCCACCCCGATCACCAGACCGAAGTTGCCGGCCCTTCCGGCCTGGACCCCGGAAACGGCGTCTTCCACCACCACAGCCCGGCTCGGTTCCACGCCCAGCTCCCGAGCCGCGCTCAGAAAGATGTCCGGCGCGGGCTTGCCGTCAATGCCCAACTCCAGGGAATCCACGCCGTCCACCTTGGCTTCGAACAATTCGAGCGCTTCCGCGGAACGCAGAATCGTCTCCGCGTTCTTGCTGGAGGAGATGATCGCGGTCTTGAATCCGCCGTCGTGCAGCTTGTGAATCAATTCCACCGTGCCGGGATAGGTCACGGCCCCCTCCTCTTCCAGCAGTTTGCCGAACAGCCTGTTTTTCCAGTTGCCCAGGGCGTAAACGCTGCCCGTGCCCGGTTCGTCCTCCAGCGAACCTTCGGGCAGGGATATGCTCCTGGACGCCAAAATGCCGCGCACCCCGTCAAAACGGGGCTTGCCGTCCACGTAATCCAGGTAGTCCCGGCCAAGATCAAACGGTTCCTGGGGGACCCCGCTCTTCCGGGCGTGTTCTTCCAGAAATCGGTCGAACATCTCCTTCCAGGCCTTGCCGTGCAGGCCGGCGGTGTCGGTGACCACGCCGTCCATGTCAAAAATCACGGCGTCAAAACGGTCTTTGGTCAAAGTCGGGACATTCGTGGGGTTGGTCATGGAAAACCTCCTTGGGACAAAGGGTCAAAAAATGCATCAGCGCCGGTTTGACACCCCATGACGGAACTGGCACAGGGCATCACGGCGCTCTGCGGCCCATCAATACGATTTTCGAATCGGTGGACATCTCAATCTGAAAGGTAACTGCTCAGCACATTCTCACTGCAAGGCATGAATTGGTCCGGCATGTCTCGATTTTTCGGCATCGCTTGTTTGACTGAGCCGGGAATCGTTCATCGAACCATTGCCGGGCACGTGAAGCACGAAATGTTGTTTATTCACGCAATGGTTCGATGGTACGAGGCCGGCAAAGGAGTTGCGAGGTCGAAAAATCGAGACATACCGGACCACTGGTGAGGAGTTACTCTGAAAGTAAGGAAAAATCATGTTGCGCGGCGTGGATCGGGTGGCCACGGGGGCGTTGTTCGCGGCCACGGTGCTTTGGGCCGGGTCGTTCATCGCCATGAAGCTGGCCATCGGGGTGTACGGGCCGATGTTCGTGGTCTTCGCCCGGATGGTCCTGGCCAGCGGCTGTCTGCTGCTTCTGGTCAGGCGCTTCAAGTCCGTACGGTACCAGCGCGGAGACTGGAAACTCCTGCTGTTCATGGCCCTGTGCGAACCCTGCCTGTACTTTGTCTGCGAAGGCATGGCCCTGACCTATACCAGCGCCTCTCAGGCCGGGATGGTCGTGGCCATGCTGCCGCTCATGGTAGCCATGGCGGCCTGGGTGGTGCTCAAGGAACGTCTGCGGCCCCGGACGTGGTTCGGTTTTCTTCTGGCCATCCTGGGGGTGATCTGGCTGACCCTGCTTTCGGAGACCACGGACCACGCTCCCAATCCCTTGCTCGGCAACTTCCTGGAATTTTTAGCCATGTGCTGCGCCACGGGAAGCATGATCGCCCTGAAGAAGCTCTGCGTCCGCTACAGCCCGCTGTTCCTGACCACGGTCCAGGCCTTTGTGGGCTGCGTTTTTTTCCTACCGATCATGTTCCTGCCCGGCACAACCATGCCGGACACCTTCCACCTGGGAGCCGTGCTCTCCATCCTCTACCTGGGCATCGGCGTGACCATCGTGGCCTACTGGTTCTACAATTTCGGCATCAGCCGCCTTCCGGCGGGCCAGGCTTCGATCTTCGTGAACCTGATCCCGGTGATCACCCTGTTTCTGGGCTGGCTGATCCTTGGTGAACGGCTCATGCCCATGCAGTACGCGGCGGCGTTTCTGGTCGTGATCGGCGTCTTTCTCAGCCAGGGCAACCAAGCCTCAAGCCGACCCGTGGAGTTGACCGTCCGGCATACGCCGAAAAGCTGACCTGCTCAGCGTACCCCGAGCAGCATCCGCAGCACGCCGAACCCGAACAGCGTCACCGCCACGGTCCTTCCGTATTCCACGTCCAGTTGCAACACGAAAAACGCGGCGATGATGCACAAAAAACCGCTTACCAACGGACGCAGGAGTCCCCGCAACCGCTCGTTGATCTGATCCACGGTATGACGGGAGATTTTGACTTGCAGCTTTTGTTCGCTGAGGTCCGTGATGATTGTTTTGATCCGCTTGAAGGTCATGGGCAGGGTGCTGATCTCCCGGCGGACCTGGCTGACCAGCCCCTTGTCGAACCCCAGGGCCTTGGGCAGCTTCTCCCGGAGCACGGGCAGAATGTCCTTCACCCCGTTGAAGTTCTCCACGTAATTGGTGCCCAGCCCCTCGATCAGCGTACTGGCCCGAAGCACGTAGACCACCTCCTGGGGCATCTTGAAGGGCGTCTCCTTCATGGAAAAGAGCACGTCCAGGGCCAGGGTCTGCATGCTGGCCGCGTCCAGGTCGATGTTCCCGAAGATGTCGAACATCTTCTCCGCGAATTCCAGCATTTCCTCCGGCGGAGCCGAGGGCGTGATCACCCCCAGACGCTCGCAGGCCGCGATGAACATCTCGAAATCCCGGGCCGAGGCCGCCTCCACCATCTCGATCATGGCCATCTTGGAGGAGTTGGTCAGGCGCTTGACCATCCCGAAATCCAGCAGCACCAGGGTCCCGTCCTCGCGCACGAACAGGTTGCCCGGATGCGGGTCCGCGTGGAACAGCCCCTTGACCAACATCTGCTCGGTGTAGAAGTCCACCAGGGTGTCCATGATCCGGTTGAACGGGATGTGCAGCCGCTCCAGGGCCGCCGCGTCGTCCACTCGAACCCCGTGCTCAAAGCTCATCACCAGGACGTCCCGGTTGCTGTATTCATGGTAATAGCTGGGAAAATGGACGTCGTCCCGGGTGTACATCTCCCGGAACTTGCGCAGATTGTCCCGCTCGATGGTCATGTCCACTTCCTTGAGGATCATGGCCGAGAATTCGGTCAATACGGCTTCCAATGAGTTGCGGGTGTAGACGCTGAAAAACGGCCGGAACAGGCCCAGGAAGAATTCCAGAATCCGGATGTCCACCCGGACCTTACGTTCGATGTCTAGCCGCCGGATCTTCACGGCGACTTCAGTGCCGTCCGCCAGCTGGGCCCAGTGAACCTGCCCGATGGATGCGCTGGCCATGGGCTCGGATTCGAACCGGACAAAGGGCGGAGAGTCGCCGAAGGCCCGGCGGTACATTACGTCCAGATCGGCCTGGGTCATGGGCGCGACCTCGTCGTGGATGGTGCGCAACTCCACCAGATACTCTTCGGTAAAAAAATCCGCCCGCGTGGCCAGGACCTGGGCCAGCTTGATGAAGCTGACGCCCAGATCCAGGACGGTCTTTTTCAAGGCCGTCGGCCCCAGGGGCGGAATAAAGAGAATATGCTTGCGCTTCAGGACCGTGGCGAAAATGGTCGCCAGAAACCTAAAAGCGCTCCAGATTCGTCGCGGAGCGTAATAATTATGCATTCCGTTTCATCAACAAGGCCTTGATCTCCGCGATGTCCTCCTTGGTGGCCAAACCCAGTTCCCGGGCAGCCTCGGCGACCTTTTCCTTGATCCTGGCGTCCAGGGCGTCGGTTTCCTGTCTGGCACGCTGCTGGGCTTCCTCCACGAAGCGATTCAATTCATCCCTGCTGATGGTTCCCAACTGTTCCAAATCCTTGAGCTGGGCCTCGATCTTCTCCTTGGCCATGAAGGCCGCTCCCAATCCGATATGCAGCAGGTCCGTCGGTTTCATGCGTTGGTCTCCTTCGAATTGATGGGTTCAAGGGTTCAGAATTCACGGGTAATCAAGGCCCATGGGCAGGTCAAGCCTGAAGCCAAATGCCAGACGCCAAATGCCTGAAGCCCGCCCCTCGACTCACAGCACGCCCTTCTGTTTCAGAAACGGCGCGTAGCGCTTGTCCACGCCCATGATATGCCCGGTAAGCCACTGCTTGAGAAAGCGCATGATTTCCATGGACACCGTGGCCTTACCCGAAGAAACGGCCCGCTCCCATTCCACGACCTTGCCCACGAAGGCCTTGTGCGCGGCGATGTGTTCCTCGGTTTCGGGGTAGCCGTGCTTCTTGAACAGCTTCTCCTCATTGGCGAAGTGAGACGCGGTGTATTCGCGCAACCGTTCGAAGATCCTCAAGAGCGCGTCCCGAGACTTGCCCTTCTTCATCGCGGCGTGCAGTTCGTTGATCATGCCCACCAGTATCTTATGCTGATCGTCGATCCCGGAGATGTCCACGGACAGGTCGTTGGACCATTGGATCAGGGTGTCGGCGTCCCCGGAAGCGACCATGTCCACGCTGCTCTCTCCAGTAATGGCCTGGGTGACCGTATCCAACTCCTCCACCTGGCTGGCGATCTCCACCAGGGCCTTCGCGGAACGGTCCATGCCTTCGGAAGTTTCCGAGGCGATCCGGGTCACGTCGGTCACTGCCCGGTTGATCTCCTCGCTGGTGGCGGACTGCTCCTCCGCCGCGGTGGCAATGGACGTGACCATGCTCGTGGTTTCCTCGACAAGGCCGAGAATTTCGCGCATTAACCCGCCAGCCTTGGTCGCGGCCTCGGTGCTGGCCACTATGTCCTCGGTGGTGGTTTCCAGGGACTGGATGTTCTCGCGGGTATGGGCCTGGATAGTATCCACCGCTTGGCGGACCTCCACCGTGGCGCTCATGGTCTTTTCCGCCAGCTTGCGCACCTCGTCGGCCACCACGGAAAAGCCTCGGCCGGCGTCTCCGGCCCGGGCCGCCTCGATGGCCGCGTTCAAGGCCAACAGGTTGGTTTGATCCGCGATGTCAGAAATTACGGTCATGATCTTGCCGATGCTCTCCACCTGGACCCCCAACTGGCCCATGGTCTCCTTAAGGATAAACACCCGTTCCCGGATATGCTCGAAGGACTCCACGGTGCGCAGCACCTCCTTGGCCCCGGTATCGGCCTTTTCCTGGGAGTTGTCGGCATGTTCCGCGGCCATGGAGGCGTTTTTGGCCACCTCCAGTACGGTGGCGTTCATCTCCTCCATGGCCGTGGCGATCTCGGTCATCCGGTCATGCTGCACCCCCACGCCCTGGTTCACGGCGTCCACCTGTTCGGAAAGTTCGTTGATCCCGGCGAACACCCGTTCCGAAACGTTCTTGGCCTTGCCCGCTGCCGCGGTCATCCGGTTCATGAGCGAGGACACCTTGCGCTCCTGGTTTCTGGCCTGCTCCATGGCCTCCTGAGCGACGACGGCCTTCTGTTCAGCCTGTTCGCCCTTGCGCAACGCATCCTCATTCAGCGTACGCAGGTTGGCGACCATCCGCGTCAGGACGCCCTTCAATTCCAGCAGTTCATACTGAAACCGTCCGCTGGGATCGGCGTCCCAGTTGCCCTGGGCCACCTTCCCGGCAAAATTGGTGATGGACCGCAACGGGACCAACACATGCCGACGCAAGGTGACGAACAGCATCACGGCCAGGGCCACGAAACCCAACGCCGCCAGGGTGATCAACAGCAAGGCCCCCCGCATGGCCTCGTTGACAATGCCCTGAACAAGGCGCGGCGGCACATCCACATCGACCGTGTCGGCCATTCGCTGATTCAACGTCGCGGCCATCATGTCGTGGACTTCCTGCTCGACCCGCTGGGTGATCAGTGTGCGCTGATGGCCGTAAATCAAAAAACACCCGACCAGCACAAGCAGCAACATCCCGCCGACCCTCGCCAATACGCCGGCATTCAAGGACTGAAACACAACCATCGGATTACCTCCAGTTTGATCAATACGCACACGGCCCCCTGGAGCCATGACTCCAAGTCGGACTTACTTTGTTCCATAGCCGAATTTCTGGCAAGGTTTCTCGATCAAAAACATCGAATGCCTCGTGAAGGTTGGAAAGCCAAAAAAAAAGGGTTGCAAGCGTGACAGCTTGCAACCCTTTGATTTTTCTTGGCGTCCCCAAGGGGATTTGAACCCCTGTTACCGGCGTGAGAGGCCAGCGTCCTAGGCCACTAGACGATGGGGACGTTTTTGGTGGGTCGTGAAGGACTCGAACCTTCGACTCTCTGCTTAAAAGGCAGATACTCTACCGACTGAGTTAACGACCCCGAAAACGAAGCTTTATATGGACTTTCGAGTACCCTGTCAAGAAATTCAGCTCGTCAGGATATTAGCGACCGGGTAGGTCTGGGTGAAGACTTCTTCGTCGTCATTGCTGAAAATGACCACACGGATAGCAAAAATCGTGTCCAGGTCCAAGCCGGAAGGAACCTTCAACATCGAATTGACGCGGCGGAATCGTTGGATTTCAAAGCTCAGTTCGTTCTCATCGCCCTGGGCTTCGAGGACCGAGGCTTCCTGGGTGATGAAATAGACCTTGATCTCCCCGGACAAGGTTCCCTCGGCGAGATTGTTCAGCTCGAAATTGATGCGCAGATCCTCTCCGGCCTTTTTGAGCTGCAAATTGGCAACTCCGGCCATTTGCAGGTCCTTGGCCACGAAGATTTCCTGGAGGTTGACGACCTGGGGCAGACTCTGGCGTTCCTTGGTCACCGTGCTGAACAGAGAATGAATTTCCTCCGGATCGCTGGTCTTAAGGATTTCCTGAATATTCTGAAGCCGTTCCAGTTGGATGGACTGGTCGGACAGCTGGGCTCGCAGATCCTTGTTGGCGTTCACCAGTTCAAGGTGCTGCCCCCAATAGACGATCCCGGCGTACGAACCGCCCGCGGCCGCGAGAATCAGGACAATTTGCAGGTAGAGAAAAAACCTGAACCACGCCACGCGCAGCCGATACCGGCGAACCCGGGTATCGTCGCGCATGATGATCAGATTGAGCTTGTCGTCCTTGCCCACGCGAAACCTCGTCGGTGTTGGGTGTGCTCGCCTCTACGGCGTCGGCGCAAAAGGATCGATCATCAGTCGCTTTCCTCCCACATCAGGGAGAAGCCGCCGGCTGGGCCGGTGAAGAGCAGTTCGATGGGGGCGTCTGTCTTCGGGAACCGGACTTTGTAATACCGTTGCCAGGGGTGGTGGTACGGATAGAAAGCCTGAAGTTGGGACGGATGGACGTCCAGGTGGCGGATTTCCAGGGGCTGGACGGTTTGATCCGGAGATTGGCGCAACAGCACCCGCCACTGGGTCAGGCGATGGGTCAGACGGGCGTCGTCCGAATAGGTGCTGGCCACGGACACGACGAAGTCCGTGTACTCATCCGCTGCTTGGAGCTGGTCGGCCAGCATTTTTCGGGCCTCATCCGCCGTCAGTTCGAAAATTTCCGAATACCGCCCGACATAGGCTTTCCGCCATGTCGCGGATTCGAGCAGGGCCACGACACGGGTTTCCGTCTCCAGGCCGTCCCGGACCACGTCGGAGCGGCTCCAGGATTTGGTCAACTGGAAGTAGGCGTCATGCAGGTCGGGCCAGAGCAGTTCACTGACCGAACGTCCTTGGCACCCGGGCTGCGAAAAGGCGACGCTAAACAAAAGAATCAGGATGAACCAACTATGCGCCGGCCTCATGCAGCAACTGGCTCCTTGTGTAAAGGGCGGTAAAGGGAAGACCGGCCGCGGCGAGGGCTTCGGTAGCCCCCTCTTCGCGATCCAGAATGCAACAGACCCGGTGAACCACGAACCCGGCGTCCGTCAGACGCCGACAGGCCTTGAGCGCACTACCTCCGGTGGTGGCCACGTCTTCCAGTACGACCACCCGGTCGCCGGCCTGAAAATTGGCCAAGCCTTCCAGGTAGCTGGCCGTGCCGTGCCCCTTGGCTTCTTTGCGCACGATCATGGCCGGCCAGGAAAGCCCTTCGGCCCGTGCGACCAGGGAGGTGGCGGTGACCAGCGGATCCGCGCCCAGGGTCATCCCAGCAACCCCTTGAATGGATGCGGCGTCAGGATCGTCGCGCAGCATCTGGACGAACAGACTGCCGATCAAAAACGCGCCCTCGGGATGCAGGGCCGTTTGTTTGCAGTCGAAGTAATAGTTGCTGCGCTTGCCGGACGTCAGGACGACATCCTTTTCCAGGTAGGATTTGGCCATCAGCAGTGCGGCCAGTTGTTTGCGCCAATGGTTCACAATCGTCTCCTAAACAAAGACCCGATCATAAATAAGGTCTACATGCCGAAAAAAATAGTTCAGGTCAAAGAGGTCGTCCAAAGTTTCCGGGGAAAGCCGGGCCGTGATTCCCTCGCTGGCCCGGACCAGGTCCTCGAAGGGCGTTTTTTCCTCCCAGGCCCGCATGGCCAGTCCCTGGACCAGTTCGTAAGCTTCTTGACGCTGCAACCCTTTTTCCACCAACGCCAAAAGGATGCGCTGGGAAAAGAAAAGGCCTTGGGAAGCTCCCAGATTGCGCGCGACATTGTCTTCATGCACCCGGATTCCGGAAAGCAGCCCGGTGAGCCGGTGCAGCATGTAGTCCATGAGGATGGTGGAATCCGGCATGATCACCCGTTCCACCGAGGAATGGCTGATGTCCCGCTCGTGCCAAAGGGCCATGTTCTCCAGGGCCGCCAGGGCGTTGCCCCGCAGCAGCCGAGCCAGACCGGTCAAGTTTTCCGCGGAAATGGGGTTCTTTTTGTGCGGCATGGCCGACGAGCCCTTCTGCCCCTTGCCGAAGCCTTCCTCCAGTTCCCGGACCTCGGTGCGCTGCAAGTGCCGCAGTTCCACGCACAGCCGTTCGATGCCGCCGGCAATAATGGCCAGGGTGGTGAAATACTGGGCGTGACGGTCGCGCTGGATGATCTGCGTGGAGATGGGGTCCACGTTCAGTCCAAGCCGATCGCAAGCCAGGGCTTCCAGGCGTGGTTCCAGGTGGGCGTAGGTCCCCACGGCCCCGGAGATCTTGCCGAAGCGGATGTTTTCCACGGCGTCGTTCCAGCGTCGGCGATGGCGGTCGAATTCGGCGTAAAACCCGGCGAACTTCAGCCCCAGGGTGATGGGTTCGGCGTGGATGCCGTGGGTGCGGCCCATGGCCGGGAGCAATTTGTACTGTTCCGCGGCATCGCGCAGAACGGCCAGAAGCCCGTCCAGACCCGAGGAAATGATTCGCCCGGCCCGCACCAGAAGCAGGGCGTTGGCCGTATCCACGATGTCCGACGAGGTGCACCCCAGGTGGATATACCTGGCCGAAGGCCCGGTCTTCTCCTCCACCGCGGTAAGGAAGGCGATCACGTCGTGCCGGGTGCGCTCCTCGATCTCCAGGATCCGTTCCAGGTCGAAACCGGCTCGCTCCCGGATGTTGCGGATATCCTCATCCGGAATGTGGCCGAGTTCATGCCAGCCTTCGCAAACGGCCAGCTCCACCTCCAGCCAGGCCTGGAAGCGCGCTTCCAGGGTCCAGAGCCGCCCCATTTCCGGGCGGGTGTAACGCTCGATCATGTTCCGTCCTTTGTCGCAAAAAAGGCAGCCTCTTCAGGCTGCCTTTCCACACAAATTTAGTCGGCGGCAGGCGCGCTGGAGCCGGACGTCGAAGGCTCCGCTGATTTGGCCGGAGCTTCCTTGGCCGGCGCATCCGTCTTGGCTTCCGTGCTCTCCGTCTTATTGCCGTTGCCTCCGGAAGACGCCGCGTTCTTACAGTAATCCGTGACATACCAGCCCGAGCCCTTCAAAACAAAGGACGTGTTGGAAATCAGGCGCTGGGATTGACCGCCACAGACAGGACAGGATTTGTCCTGGTCGCTGTAATCCTTCTGCCACTGCTCGAAGATTTGCTGACACTCCTGACAGCGATACTCATATATCGGCATAACTTCCGCTCTCCTTGATGAAATGAAAATGTCGACGGCCGGCGGCTACTTCGCCTCCTTGGCCTCCCGGATGCGCTGCTTCATGCGCTTCTCGCGACGTTGACGGCGGCGATCCAGTTCTTTTTTCCGTTCGATTTTCTTATGGCGTCCCATGATTCCTCCCGAGGGGTTGAAATTTAATACGGTGCATCCCCCTGTCAACGGGAGACGACATCACTTCGAAGTAAGAACAGGGTATTATATGCTCAAAATGTGCCGTTGTCCATTTCCCATGATGATCGAGTCAGGGCAGACGTGTTTTCTCGATCCTCACGCGCTACCCGAATCGAAATCGAAATCGTGATCGAAATCGAACGACATATCAAAAAAGATGACACCATCGCGTGGGGTGGTGCACAGTATTTTCCGATTTCGATTTCGATTTCGATTTGGTGATGGGCCAATCTGCCACGTCAAATCTCCCGAACGACATAGTTTCGCGTGCCGATGCCCAGCCCCTCGGCGTACGCCAAACCGTAATCCTCCGGAACATGGGGGTGCATGGCCCGGAATTTGTCGTCCCCGGGACGGATGTCCGGGGGAAGGTGGCTGGGGTGCAGGGGGGGGGCCGCGTTGACCATGTCCAGGCAGGCCTGGTCCAGGGCCACCGGGTCACGGGAAACCAGAACCCCGATGTCCGGACACACGGGCTTGTCGCTGTATCCGGCGCAGTCGCATTGGGGCGTGACCTGGGTCACGAAGCTGACGTGAACGCAGGCCGGAGAGGGACGCTGCGGCGTCTCCATGGCCCGGAGCACCGCCGCGGCATACTCCATCATCCGTTCCACGAACGCCGTCACGTCGGTTTTCCAGTCCACGGCCAGGCATTTTTCCCGGCAGACATGCAGACAGGCCCCGCAGCCGACGCACAGTTCCGGATTCAGTTCGACCTTGCCTTCATGCCCTTTTGGCCCTTCAGGACGAACGCGCAGCGCACCAGACGCGCAAACCTCCACACACGCTCCGCAGCCCTTGCACTTGTCCGCGTGGACCATCGGGGCCAGGCAGCCGTGCTGGTGCATTTTGCCCCGGCGGGTGGCGCAGCCCATGGCCAGGTTTTTCAGGCTGCCGCCGATACCGGCCAGTTCGTGGCCCTTAAAGTGGGACAGGGTCAGCAGGGAATCCGCGGCCAGGATGTCCCCGGCCAGATGGGCCTCCTGAACATGTTTGCCCGGAAACGGCACGGAGACTTCGTTGCGGCTGTTCAATCCATCGGCGATGATCACCGGGGCCTGGAGGAGCAGCGGATCAAACCCGTGCTCCGCGGCCAGCATGCCGTGGGAAACGGCCTCGCCGCGTTGTCCGACATACAGGGTGTTGGTGTCGGTCAAAAACGGTCTGGCCCCGAGCTTGCGCAGGAACGCGACGATGGGCCGCACCCAGGTCGGGGTGATGAACCCGGTCACGCCGAATTCGCCGAAATGCATCTTGACCGCGGCCAGGTCCCCGGACCGCACCACGTCGGACACGCCGCCGGCCTTGAGCAACCGACGCAGGCGGACATCGTACGCGGCCTTGCGGGTCGCGCGCAGGTTCCAGAAGAAAACGTCGCTGGGCATGGGTGTGGTGGGGGTAAGAAGGTTGAAGGTGAAAAGTGAAAGGTTGAAGTCAGGAATGAGCGCCGGAGTCGATGGGGGCGTCGAAATAGCCCGAGAGCCGGGGGGTGATCGACACCTCGAAGGAACCAAGGCCCGCCCCGACGATCAGGTCTCGCAGGTGCTCCTCTTGGTCGCGCAATGCATGGCTCTCGTCTGGATGAATCTGCAACAGGTTGCGTTCCCGTCCCGTGACCCGAAAACGAAACCGGCTCAAGCCCAGGGCAGAGAGACCGTCTTCCACCCGCCCCACCGCTTCCAGGTCCGCGACCGTCACTCGGCGATCATAGGGAAAGCGGGTCAACAGGCAAGCTCGGGAGGGCTGGCCCGGCGCTTCGAGGTCGAGCCTCGCCGCGGCTCGGCGAATGTCGGCCTTGGTCAGGCCCGCCTGGGCCAGCGGGCTGTGTACGCCCAGTTCCTGCAGCGCCTTTTGGCCGGGCCGGTGGGCCGTCAAGTCGTCGAGATGGGTCCCGTCCAGGACGGACCACGGCGATTCAGCGGCGGCCATCTCCTGAAATATCGAAAACAGCGCCTTCTTGCACCAATAGCACCGCAGGCGGGAATTATCGCGGACTTCGGGCTGAGAGAGCGGGTCGAACCGGATGACACGTGGGATCACGTCTTGGGCCCGCAACAAGGCCATGGTCTGACGCTGCTCCAGGGCCGACTGATGCGGCCCCGCGGCATGCACGGTCTGAAATTCCAGGTTCCAGAGCCGGGAAACATGTACCAGAAACCGGCTGTCCACACCGCCGGAAACCGCGATCAAGCCCGGCTGCAAGGCCTCCAGGCGGGCGCGCAGGGCTTCAAGCCTGGTGGCCGGGGAGATCGTGGGCGAGAGCGTTGTCACTCGGCGGGAATTTTCTCCTGGGCCTCGCCAAGGGTGAAGCCGTCTTTTTCGATCCACTGCTTGAGGGTCTGGGCGATTTCCAGGGACAGCGTGTAGCTGGTCAGGGGCACGGTGGCCGTATCCCGGTCGCCCACGCGAATGGTTCCGGAGCGTAGCTCGGCGTAGCTGACATGCCCGTGGTTTCGGGCCACGCCGTTGGGGTAGTCGTGGCCGTAGTCCACCACGGGAACCATGATGTCCGCGTCGCTGACCCCGGTGAACCAGGCCATTTCCTCATCCAGGATCGGGATGGGAATGCCCAGGCCGACGTTCAGGGAGCAGCCGTAGCCCAGAAAGCTGATCCCGCGCAGATAGCGGGCCTGCATGCCCTTGAGGTCGCCCTTGACCATCAGTGTCCCGGAGGGAGTCAGGGGCAGGCCGCGTTCGGTGCGTTGCGGCTTGGGATTATGCTGGGTTCCGGCTCCGATCACCCAGCCCGTTCCACCACCGAGAAAAATTTTCGTGCCCAGGCCGATGGTCCGGAAATACGGATCGTTGAACAGCGGGCTCAGAGCCCCGGAGGTGGCGTAGTTGGCGTTGGCGCAGCGCGGCTTGATCGGCCCCATGTAGGTGTAGATGACCTTATCGCCGAAGTTCACCGCGCAGTTGTAGTTCTGGTAGGCGTTGCGGGGGTTGAGCAGGTCCGCGCTGCGAAAGTCCCCCAGGGCGTATTCCCGTTCCAGGGTTCTGCGGGGATAACAGTCCGTTCCGTAGCCCGTCGCGCGCAACCGGACCTTCTCGCCCCGGAGCAGATCCTCGATCACATGGCCGCCGCCGTACTTGAACCGCCCCGGAAATACCTTGTTCAGCGGATCGTCCTCCGCGGGCTCGGTGACCCCGAGATACGCGTCCACCGCGGCCAGTCCGCCGTAGGCCGGAACATCGTTCAGCCAGACCTTGGATGCCTTGATCAGCGGCGGCTCGGGCTGGCCCATGTTGAAGAGCAGGCCCGAGGAACACATGGGGGAAAAGGTGCCCGTGGTGACAACGTCCACTTCCCGGGCCGCCTTGACCTTGCCCATGGATTTCACGGCGTCGATCATTTCCCTGGCCGTGAGCACCACGGCCTTGCCCTTGCTGATCCGGTCGTTGATCTCCCGGATGGTTTTCTTGACTTTCTTTGGTTCGCTCATGAGATTATGTGGTTCAACGGTTCAGGGGGTCAGCGTAAGCTTCAGGGATCTCGTCCTCACCACGGTGTTCGAAATCGCAATCGAAATCGAAAAGCTCCACAAAAGCTCGGGGAAGCAATCGATTCCGAGCACGAGCAAGCCGTGACCGGCTGAGACGAGCAGGATTCCTCTCAGGTAGGCTTGGCTGTTTTCTGCAAGGTGCGCTGCAGATGTTCCATGGTCTTGTAGTCCGTGAAATCGAAACGCAGCGGGGTCAGGGTGATATAACCCTGGCTGAGCAGGCCGCGATCCGTGTCGTGACCGACCTCGTCAGCCGGGATTTCGCCGTGCAGCCAGTAATAGCCCACGCCGCGCGGGTCAACCCGATGGTCGTGCTTGTCGTGGTACACGGCCTGGGTTTGGGGACAGCAACGCAGCCCCAGGACCTCGCGCAAATCCCGGTCCGGAAAGTTCAGGTTCAGCAGGCAGCGAGGGGGCAGCGCGGCCCAGTCGATGTCCTGAACCAAGCGCACCGTGTAATCCGCCTGGTCGTCCAGGTTCGCGGGATGGAAGTTGTCCATGGATACGGCCAGGGAAGGCATCCCGGCCAGGGCCCCTTCCGTGGCCGCGGAGACCGTGCCGGAATAGAGGATGTCCACGCCCACGTTGGCCCCGTTGTTGATGCCGGAAATCAGGACGTCCGGCGGCGCGTCCAGCAGCGAACTCAGGGCCAGCTTGGCGCAGTCCACCGGTGTTCCGGATACCCCGACGCCCTGAAAGTCCGGCTCCCGGAGGTGCTTGATCTTCAAGGGCAGGCTTAGGGTGATGGCGTGCCCCACCGCGGATTGCTCGGTCAGCGGGGCGACCACGTGCACGGTATGCCCGGCCCGGCACAGAGCCCGGTACATGGCCCGCAGCCCCAGGGCGTAGATCCCGTCGTCGTTGGTTAGGAGGATGTCCATTGGGACTGCACGTCGGGATATTTCTTTTTGGCCTGGGTCAAGCCGAGCTGAAACGCCTTGAGATTGGATTCCAGGAATCGAGGATTCAAGCTGGTTTCCAGCCCCTTTTTCATGGCCCTGGGCAGGATGAAGGGCACCAGATGGGCCAGGGCCCCCAGCAGGACCATGTTCGCGGCCTGGACCATGCCCAGCTTGTCCTTGGCCAGGGTGGTGAAGGGCAGGCCCCAGTAGATGTTGGTCGGGGTCTGCTTGACCAGGGAGTCGTCCACCAGCAAAAAGCCGCCCGGCTTGAGGTGCCGGTAATACTGGTTACAGGCTTCCTGGCTCAGGGCCACCAGCAGGTCCAGTTGTTCCGGCTTGGGGTAGCTGATGGGCTGGGAGCTGATCACCAGGTCCGAGCGGCTGGCGCCGCCCCGGGCCTCGGGACCATAACTCTGGGTCTGGGCCACGAAGTAGCCTTCTTCCAGGGCCAGTCCGGCGCCCAGCACCTTGCCCAGGGTCAGAATCCCCTGTCCGCCCAGGCCGGAAAGCCGCAGCTCAAAGCGTTGGATTTCTTGAGGGTTCTTCATGATGGCGCTCCGTCCGTCAAGCGGGCCTTGATCGCGGCATGGCGTTCCTCCAAGGAGGGCCGGTTCTCTTCGACGAAAATCCCGATGGGCGTGCGTTTGGCCCGCTCCGCCTCGGACAGCTTGTCCAAGGCTTCAATGGGCGTGGCGTTCTTCTTGTACCACTGGTACATGTCCACGTTGGTCTTGAACTTGTTCTTGCGCCCGAACTGGGTGTGGCAGGGGGTGAGCACCTCCACCAGGTTGAACCCGGGCCGTTCCAAGGCCGTGGTCAGAATCCGGTCCAGCAGTTTGACGTGCAGCACGGTGCTTCGGGCCACGTAGGGCGCCCCGGCGGCCTTGGCCAGATTGACGATGTCGAAGGACTGCTCCTGCTGCCCGTAGGGGCTGGTGGTGGAATAGCAGTTCTCCGCCGTGGTGGAGGAACTCTGGCCGCCGGTCATCCCGTAGATGTTGTTGTTCAGGATCAGGGCGGTCACGCCGATGTTGCGCCGGGCCGCGTGCAGGAAGTGATTGCCGCCGATGGACAGCGCATCTCCGTCGCCCATCACCGCGATGACCTTCAGCTTCGGGTTGGCCATTTTGATCCCGGTGGCGAAGGTCAGGGCCCGGCCGTGGGTGGTGTGCACGGTGTTGAAGTCAACATAGACCGCGATCCGCCCGGAACAGCCGATCCCGGCCACCAGCACCACTTCGTCCTTGGACAGGCCGAGCTGATGCACGCAGCGCACCAGGGAGCCGAGCACGATCCCGTGACCGCATCCGGGGCACAAGACATGCGGGAAACGCTTGTTGTGCCGCAGATAGTGATGAATCAGTTGGGTAACTTCTGCCATGATTGTGTTTCCTGTCTGCTACGCTTTTTGGAGCAGTTTGAGAATCTCCGCCGGAGTGATGATCTGCCCGTCGATTCGGTTCAAGGTGCGGATCCGGCTGTGACCGTCGTTCACGCGCTTCACTTCCCGGGACATCTGGCCCATGTTCAGTTCCGGGACGATGACGGTCCGGCATTGCCGGATTATCCGGTCCACGGCCGGCCTTGGGAAGGGGAACAGGGTCTTCAGCTTGAGCAGGCCGGCCTTGATGCCCTTTTCCCTGGCCTGCAGCACGGCCAAATGGGCGGAGCGGGCCACGCAGCCATAGGCGATCACCGCCACCTCGGCGTCCTCGCAGGCCGTCTCCTCAACGATCTGGATGTCGTAGAAA
The DNA here is from genome assembly GCF_900182865.1 of Desulfonatronum zhilinae. NCBI lineage: Bacteria > Pseudomonadati > Thermodesulfobacteriota > Desulfovibrionia > Desulfovibrionales > Desulfonatronaceae > Desulfonatronum > Desulfonatronum zhilinae. Next base: position 40,770 of record NZ_FXUJ01000015.1, on the reverse strand, counting down.
AATTGATCGATTTTACGGAACAACCGCTGCATCAGCTTTTCCACTTCGTCGGGCCGGGAAGTGGGATACCCGTTGACGTCGTGGGTCAGGCCGGTGACGTGGAACCGGTAGCCATCTCCCAAAGCCGGCATGGGCGGGACCCCGCGCATGGATTCCTCGTAGGGCACGAACCATTCCGGCGGCATGGTCGGCTTGATCCGGGAAAAAATTTCGTAGGTCTCCCGGTCGGGGATATGAATTTTTTCACGGGTATGGGCCGTGATCTCGTCCAGCAGAAGAATGACGGGCGAGCGGTACTTTTCGGACAGGTTGAAGGCCCGCACGGTCATGTCCAGACACTCCTGCACGTCGCTGGCTGAAAGGACGATGATCGGATGGTCGCCGTGGGTGCCCCAGCGGGCCTGCTGCACGTCGCCCTGGGCCGGACTGGTGGGCATCCCGGTGCTCGGCCCCCCGCGCATCACGTTGACGATCACCAGCGGCGTCTCGGTCATGGAAGCGTAGCCGATGTGTTCCTGCATCAGGGAAAATCCCGGCCCCGACGTGGCGGTCATGGATTTGCGACCGGCCAGGGACGCGCCGATCACCGCTCCCAGGCTGGCGATTTCATCCTCCATCTGGATGAACACCCCTTCCGGGATTCCGGGCAGGCGTTCGGCCATGATTTCGGCGATTTCCGTGGACGGCGTAATGGGGTATCCGGCAAAAAAGGAACACCCGGCCAGCAGGGCCCCCTCCACCACGGCCTCGTTGCCCAGAGCGAAAATGGCCCGCTCTTCCTTGCGCTGATTTTTCTTAACCTTCGTGGGCATGGTCGACTTCTTTGTTGGCTGTGCTGCGTTTCATCTTCACCACAATGGCGAAATCCGGACAGTGGTACTCGCAAAACCCGCAGTTCCGGCAAGATGCGCCCTCAATGACCCTGGCTTTGCCGTCCGGTCCCAGTTCCAAGACATGACCGGGACAGAAGGCCACGCAGACGCCGCACCCCTTGCACCAGTCAGGATAGATGGAAACCACCGCTTGTTCTTTCTTTTTGGCCATAATCACGCTACATGTGCTGGGAAGATCGTCGCCGTGCGCAACCGGAAAGGCGACATGAGTGCGGGCGAGCCGCACTTCCACGAACACGATCCGTCTTTTGCGCGAGAGACGGAAGGTTGGCCTTAGCGCAACCGACAGAGGATTTCAACATGGCCGTGCAAAAAAAAATGTTCATTCCGGACATTCAGCCCGGAACGCGGATCGACGAGGTATTCGTCCTGGTGGAGGCCAGGCAGGGCCAGGCCCGCAACGGCCCGTACTGGCAGGTGCGGTTGCAGGACGCCCGCGGGGCCGTGGATGGAAAGATATGGAGTCCGGTCAGTCAGAATTATCCGGAACTGCCCGTGGGTGAAGTGGTTCGGGTCGCCGGAAGCGCGGACCTGTTCCGGGACCAGCTCCAATTCCGCATCGAGCAACTGGAAACCGTCGCGGCCCCCCGGGACCAGATCGACTGGTCGCTGTTCCTGCCGCGCAGCGTCCGGGAACCGGATGAAATGCTCCTGGAGATGGAGGAACTGTGCAAACGGGAGCTGCATCACGCCCCGTGGCGCAAATTCTGCCGCAAGGTCCTCCAAAACCCCGAAATCCGCTCCCGTCTCCTGCTCGCACCGGGCGCCAAGTCCATGCACCACGCCTACATCGGCGGCCTGCTGGAACACACCCTGTCGGTCTGCCGCCTGAGCCTGGCCATCAGCGACCAGTATCCGGAGGTGGATCGGCAAGTCCTGCTGGTGGGCGCGGTGTTCCACGACCTGGGCAAGGCCTGGGAACTGGATGCCGGAATCCAACGCGAGTACACCGACCCCGGACGGCTGCTGGGCCATATCCTGCTGGGTCTGGAAGTGCTCGAACCGTTCCTGGCCAAAAACGACGACCTTACCACGGGCTTGAAGCTGCACCTCAAACACCTGCTGGCCAGCCACCACGGAACCTACGAATACGGCTCCCCCAGCCTCCCCAAAACCTCCGAAGCCCTGATCCTGCATTACGCCGACAACCTGGACGCCAAGGTAAACATGACCTCCGTGCTGGTGGAAGCCCTCCCTGAGGAAACCACCTGGACCCCCTACCAACGCAGCATGGAACGCCAATTCTACCGCCCGGAACGCACCCCCAAACCGGAAGCCAAACGCCCGTCAGCGACTAGTCGGACGGAACGCCCCGGCGTTCGCAGCTTTCTGCATGAATTGCGGCCGACGTATGCGGATGTGAGTGAAAATGGGGAGGGGTGAGGGGTGGCGGTAATTTGATCCGCCAGTAAAGAGGCCGCCCCTGACGACCATTCAAATGTCCCACACGTGGAGGGCTTCTAGAGAGTCCAAGGTGCTTTCGCAGTATTAGCAGGCTAGATCGTCGGCATCCTGCTTCTAGACTGCTCTTCGATCCCTGGCGTTACAAGGGGGACGAACTGAACCTCGTCCTTTCGTGTTGCCAACTCTGCAGCCATCCCATTAAGGCCAGCTTCCAACGCTGCAAAGTACACATCATCCCAAGTGAGATAGAGCATCTTCCTGTCTATTTCGGGAGCAGTTTGCTCATGAATATTTTGCCAATAATTCATAGCATATCTATGATTTACACCTTTTCTGGTTAGATAGCCTTCAACAAAATACTTATATTTTTCGGCGCTAGGATTGTTTTTAAGATGGACGGGATTCGAGTAGAGAAGCACAGGGACAATATCCAGCATGGGGTCAAAGTATAGTCCTTTCCCTACCAAGTCCTTGAGCTTTACATAGTTCCTAACGATTTCTCGCTTGACGTTTGTCGCATTAGGATTTGTAAAAGCCTTCACTTCCACACAGTATAGAATATCTCCATACCATAGAAGCAGGTCCAGCTCCGACTTATCATCGCTACCAAAATCTTCCAGATGAAAAAGAAACCAGTAGTGCCACCGCTTCCCGTTTGGAAAACTTAGGGGCTGCTTTTCCTGGCCGTCTCGCGCACGAGACATCAGCTTGTTGAGCCCACACTGATCTGGCAACACGAGGTCATTCACTAGGCCCTGCGCGAGATAGCGGATGCTCAAACCATTCTCTCTCCTCGACCGTCTAAGCTCTTTTGGCATGTCCAATGCTGTACCCCTTATCGACTCACCATTCTGAATACGCGGTTTGGGCTTGGTTCCCACTCATCCGACAATGTTCCGCTCTTCCCGCTCGAATTCCACGCCGATCAGATACCCGGCGTCGGTTTGATCCCAGTATTTTCCGCGTAACCCTTAGCCTTAATCTGGGCAAGGGTCGCCGGGGGCTATTTCAAGGTCCGTGACTTTGAACTCGAAAATGGAGGCATGTTTCTCGAACAACACGGTCATGTCGATCTGCCCGTGGTGACTGGTCGCGTCCTCGGCCCTCGTGCCTAGGTCCAAGTCTGGAAAGCAGCAGTAGAACGCCTGGAAGTATTTCAACGGACAGCTAACCGATCCGGGATGATCAGTCCACTATTCTGCAAAGGCCGGAGAATGGCCGCAACGGAAAGCAGTAGCCGATCATGCTCATTTCCGCTATTGCGGCCCTGGAGAGATATCGGGTGCGGTCATCGGTCACCCCCGCGAAGTACTCGCTTGATTGTCAATGTTTCCGCGATCCATGGTTACTCCATGCTGATCATTTTGACCGTTTCTTCGCTGTTTCAACGTCCTTCACTCATATTTCAAACGTCTTCCGGATAAAGCATGTTCATCACGTTCGAAGGTATCGAAGGCTGCGGAAAGAGTACGCAGAGTCGGATGGTGCTCGACCATCTCCAGCTTCGGGGCGTTTCGGCGCTCTGGACGCGGCAGCCGGGAGGCTGCGATTTAGGCGTCCGGTTGCGAAGCTTGTTGCTTGGGCGGGAGGGGGAAGGGCTGACGCCGTTAAGCGAGTTGTTCCTGTATCTCGCCGACCGGGCCCAGCATGTGGCCGAGGTGATCCGCCCGGCTTTGGCCGCGGGCACGGTGGTGCTCTGCGACCGATTCACGGACTCCACCTTGGCCTACCAGGGTTACGGGCGAGGCCTGGACGTATCCCTGATCCACCGGCTGAACACCGTGGCCGTGGACGGCTGCTGGCCGGATTTAACCTTGATCCTGGATCTGCCCGTGGAAACCGGACTGGCCCGGGCCCGATCCCGCAACGAGGATCAAGGCCAAACCGAGAGCGAGGGCCGATTCGAGGCCGAAGAAACGGCCTTTCACCAACGCATCCGGGACGGCTACCTAGCCTTGGCCGCGGAGAACCCGGGCCGCTACGTGGTGATTCCGGCGGACGGCGAGCCGGAAGAAGTATTTGGGCGGGTTTGGCCGACCGTGTGCTCCAGGCTGGAAATCATCGAGCAACAGTAAGCATCGGAAGTGACGTCAGGCGCTCGGTTTCCGGGCCACGAGCCGGGCCATGGCCCGGTCCGGGTCGGTCAGGACGCCCTCGAACCGATGCAGCACCTCCCAATCTCTGAACCACTCCTCCAACTCTCCCGGTTTGAGCAGATGGTCCGGGTTGCGTGGGGGGCCGAATTTGGGATGGTCCACGGTGAAGGTTTCATAGATCACATATCCACCAGGGCGCACGGCCCCACGGATTTCCGGGATCAACGGCCTGTGCAGGTAGCGGAAGACCAGCACCGCGCCGAATGTGTTTTCCGGCAACGGTGCTCTGCCCTCTGCCTCCAGGTCCGTCCACCACAACCTGATCCGGACGCCCCGAGCCCCGGCCTCCCGCCGCGCCTGCCTCAACGCAGGTCGGGACCGGTCGCAGCAAATCACCTCCAGGCCGTGTCGGGCCGCATATATCCCGTTGCGCCCGTCGCCGCAGGCCAGGTCCAGGACCGGCCCGGGGATGTGGTTCGGGTCAAGCAGCCGCGCCCAGGATTGAAGCAGTTCGGATGCCTGGCTCTGTCGTCCTTCGTGACCCATCGCGCCTCCTTTTCTTCAGTCTACGATTTCTTGCCCCGCGCTCAGCCGCGGGATGTGCCGGACGCACTCCATATCCGTAGCGAAGCAGGACACGCGAATACCTACAACACCAAAAAATAATTTATTATTTTTGGCCAAATATTTTTTCGTCATTATCTTGACTGCCTCTTCCCCATGTTTAGTTAAAGGACCGTAAGGCAACACCAACACCAATTTTGTATAAGGAGGATAGTATGGTTATCGACATGAGTCCCTTCTACGGCGGCATGGACAATTTCGACAGGGTCTTCAACGAGCTGTGGGGCCCGTTGAACATCAGCCAGCGCAGGGTCGCCTACCCTCCGCTGAACATCAGCGAGGACGCGGAAGCTCTGTACGTACGTTGCGAAATTCCCGGAGTGAACGTGGAGGACATCGACCTGACCTTTACGGATTCGACCCTGATGATCAAGGGCGAGCGGAAGATCGAAAAAGGCAAGTACTTCCGCCAGGAGCGCCCCACGGGAAACTTTCAGCGTGTGGTGAACATCAACGCCCCGGTGGACGTGGATAAGGTCAAGGCCGTGGCCAAGAACGGTCTCCTGGAAATTCGGCTGCCTAAATCCGAGGACACTAAGCCCCGCAAGATTTCCATCGACATGAACTAGCATCACAGGAGGAGAACCATGAACAAAAATATCGCCCAAACCGAAGCCAAGGGCTTGCCGAGGATGAAGCCGGCCACCGACATCCTGGAGACCGGCGACGGATTCTTCATCTATGTGGATATGCCCGGGGTGCGCAAGGAGGACCTGGTCATCGACCTCTCGGACGACGAACTGCGTATCGGCGGCAAGTCCGCCTACCAGGGGGTGACCAACGAGAACCGGATTCACGTGGAATTCGGCAATGTGGAATACACCCGGGCCTTCACCCTGTCGCACATCGTGGACCGAGAAAGGATCAAGGCCACCTTGAAAAACGGGGTCCTGGAACTGCACCTGCCCAAGGCGGAACAAGCCCTGCCCCGAAAGATCCAGGTTGAGTTGGAATAACTTCGAACAACGGCAATACTTCAGAGATGATCGCATGAGGAGGTGTTTTCCATGTTGAATCGCTTCTTTCCCGTGTTGCGGCCCAAAGGCAACGTCGAGAGTGCGCGACAACCGGATTTGTTCAGCATGATGGAGCCATATTTTTCGTCTCCGTTTCCGGCCAGGGAATCGTTTGGAAAAATGATGCCCGCCGTGGACGTCTCCGAAACCGAACAGGCCGTGCTGGTCAATGCCGAACTGCCGGGCTTGGCGGCGGAGGACGTGGAGCTGCACGTTGAAAACAACTATCTGGTTCTGCGCGGCGTGAAGAAAGAGGAACGAGAGGAGAAGAAGAAAAACGCCGTACACCGGGAATGCTCCTACGGCAGCTTCAGCCGCTCCATCCCCTTGCCGGCGGAAATCCAGTCCGACAAGGTCACGGCCAAGTTCAAGAACGGCGTGTTGAAAGTCACCCTGCCCAAAAGCGAAAAGGCCCAGACCAAACGCATTTCCATCGAAAGCTGAGCCCGCTTTCCGGCCCCTTTCAGTCAACCAAAAAGCCCTCGCCGGGATTCCCCGGCGAGGGCTTTTTCTTTCGGCGCACTTGAAAAGAGCGTCCCGAGAAGCCCTTACGGGGTGATGCGCGTCCCGCCCCCGGACTCCAGAGCGTTCTTCAGATTGTCCGGACAGGTGATGATCACCTCCTTGCCCCCCTTGGCGAGAAAGTCGATGGCCGCCGCGATCTTCGGCCCCATGCTTCCGGGAGGAAAGTGACCCTGGGCCAGGTAGGTGCGCATCTCCTGGGCTGTCACGTCGGCTAGGTCCGTTTGATCCGGAGTGCCGTAGTTGAGGCTGACCTTGGGCACGGCCGTGGAAACCACCAGTAAGTCCGCGCCCAGGGTCGTGGCCAGCAGGCCGGTGGCCAGGTCCTTGTCGATGACCGCGGCCACACCGCGCAGCTCTCCGTCGTCGCCGCGAACCACCGGCACGCCTCCGCCTCCCACGGCAACCACGTTGAAGCCCTGTTCCAGCAGGGAGCGGATCACGGGCAGTTCAATGATCTCCAGCGGCCTGGGGCTGGGCACGACCCGCCGCCATCCTCGGCCCCGGTCCGGCTTGAGCACCCAGTGCGGATACTCCTCGCGCAAAACAGGCAGGTCCGCCTCCTGGTAAACTTCACCCACGAACTTGTCCGGATCGACGAAACCCGGATCGTCCACATCCACCAGAACCTGGGTGACCACGCTCACGGCCATGCCGCGATGGGTCGCTCCCAGGCCGCGACGGCGCAGCTCGTTGGACAAGGCCTGCTGGATCTGCCAGCCGATGGCGCCCTGGGTGTCCGCCACGCAGGAAGCCAGCGGCACGGGATGCATCCCGGCCACCTTTCGGGCGATCTCCGAGCGCCGCAGGATAAAGCCCACCTGGGGCCCGTTGCCGTGGGTCACGCAGACCTGGCGGCCCGCTTCGATGACGTCGGCGACGTGACGCACGGTCTCCCGGATGGCCTCGTACTGATCCTCCACCGTGACCTTTTCCTTTGCACTGATCAGGGAGTTGCCGCCCACGGCAATGACCACCGGATTGGAATTCGACATGCGTGTTGCTCTTTGGTTTCGCGAACAGGGTGAAAAAACCGGGGATGGTTCAGCATCTGTTGACACTTCCAGAGATAAACCGCCCGCTTCGCTCAGGGCGCGAAGGTCGCCAAGAAGAGATTTTTGCCTTCCGCTGGAAAGATGCGGAAGCCAAAAGACTCGCCGCCTATCGACGCTGTTGATTCCTCCCGACAGGGAGGGGCTATGTTTTGGAAAGCAGCTTTTTCCCTGCTTTCCAAAATTTTACCTTGGAGTCCTTGGCGTCTTTAGCAAAGCGGGCGGTTCAGTTTTGAAAAAAGAAATTGGGCAAATTAACGATGGTGCCCGGAAAAATGTCACTCTTTTTCCCTTTTTTGAATTGAACCATCCCAAAAAACCGCGACTGCATCGCGGTCGGTCGAATCAAGCCTCAAACCAACGGCCGGACCATGACCTCGGTTCCGGCGGTGAACCCTTCCCGGTTCTCCGGAATCTCCATCAGCCCCTGGGCCTGGAGCAGGGTCTTCAGCAGACCGGATTTGCCCAGGACCGGAGTGGCCACGAGGCCGCCGTCCGTGTCCCGGCTCAGGGCGACCCGGACAAAGTCCGTACGGCCCTGCCGGGAGGCCACGTTGCGGGACAAGCGGGCCGGGACTGTCTCCAGGGGGCCGGGGTCGAAGGCGTGATTCAGGCCCTGGAGATGTGCCAGGAAAGGCAGAACCAGAACCTGCATCACCACCTGGGCGCTGGCCACCTGCCCGGGCAGACCGAGAACGGCCTTGAGGCCGGTATCCGTCTCCGCCCGGGCCAGAATTGTCGGCTTGCCGGGGCTCATGGCCACGCCGTGGGCCAGGATTTCCCCGCCGGGCAGCCGTTCCAGGGCTTCCAGGGAATGATCACGGGTACCCACGGAACTGCCGCCGGACACCAGAACCACGTCGCACTCCTCCAGCCCCTTTTCCAGGGCCGAGGCCAAGGCTTGCAGATCGTCCCGGACCAGCCCGAGGCGAACGGCTCTGGCTCCGGCGGCTTCGGCCAGGGCCGCGAGGGTGTGGGAATTGACGTCCCGGACCAGCCCGGGTCGTACCGGCTGGTCCACGGCCACCACTTCGTCGCCGGTGGAAAGGATGCCCACGGTGACCGGGGCATGTACCCGAACCCGCGAATACCCCAGGGCCGCCAGCAGGCCGATCCGGGCCCCGTCCAGGCGCGTGCCGGGCTGAAGCAGCGTCTCCCCGGCCTGGACGTCCTCCCCGCGGAGCATCACGTTGTCCCAGGGAGACAGAGATTTATGAATCTCGATGGTCGTGCCGCCCAGCCCGCCCGCGGCCTCCCCGCCAACAGCCTCTGGCGTTCCCTGTCCGCCCATTTCCAGGGTCTGTTCGACCATGACCACGGCGTCCGCGCCCTGGGGCAGACTCCCGCCGGTGGTGATCCGGGCGCAGGTTCCCGGCTCCAGGGCCGCATCGGACGGGGTTTCGATGGCCACGGCAAAGGCCAGATCCAGGTAGGTGGGGTTGGACTCCGAGGCTCCGAAGGTGTCCGCGGCCCGCACCGCGTAACCGTCCATGCAGGAGCGGTGCATCAAGGGCAGATCCTCCGCCGCAACCACGGGTTCGGCCAGGACCATGCCGAAAGCTCCGGCGATTTCCCGCTCCAGGGTCGCGGTACGGGAAAAGGTCTTCAGGGTCTCGACAAACCGGGCAATGGAAACGACCTGAAAAAACGACTCCTTCATGACGTTCCTCCGGAAGCTGGGCCGAGATGCACGTCAATGGCTCCGGGCGCATAGCCTTTGAGCTGACACAACATGCCCCGCAGGGTCGAGGCCATGATCCTGGCCACGAAAGGATTCATGCCCAGAGGCACGCCGTTCACGCGCACGGAAAAGGCGTCCTCAACGGCCTTGCAATCATCGGGAGAGGCCCTTCCGGCCACCACGTCCCGGGCCAGCTCCGCGCAGTCTTCCCGTCCGCAGGCACCGCAGTCCAGAGCCGGAAGCAGGAACCCGCGCTGGAGCACCAAATCCGCGACCTCGTCAACAGTTGAGCAGACGGGCAGGCCCGTGGCTTCTTCCTGCTCCCAGGCGGCCAGGGCCAGGCCGTCGGCCAGGGCCGCGGGATCATCCGTGGACCCCGGCTCGGTTCGCGGCAAGACGATCCGGGGCAGGAAGCTCAGCTTTTTTCCGCCTTCCACCAGAAGAATGTCCGCGTCCAGCAGGGACCAGGTGGACATGACCGGCATGGAATTGGGCAGCACGAGCATGGTCTGGTCCGGGTTGATCCCGGCCACGGGGCATCCGGTCCCGGCCAGCTTGCCCGTGTCCGTCGCTCCCAGGTCAAAGGGATGATGGCTGCTTTTGATGATCCCCACCCGGTGCCCCTGGTCGCGCAAACGCTGCGCCACCTGGGTCACCAAGGTTGTTTTGCCGGATTTATGAAAACCGACGAAGCCCATGGCTCGCGTGGTCATGTTGGCGTCTCCTTATGGTTTGTCTCTTTTCTGCTAATCCTTGTGTGCTTGCATTCGTCGAGGATAGCAGAAACGGTTTTACGGGCAAAGGAGCCAATGGCGGGCAGATGAGTTCTCAACCCCGCTATCTGAATCGGAATCGAAATCGAAATCGTGATCGAAATCGAATGTCAGTCAATGAAGATGGTCTAACCGAAGTAAGTTACACGGGATTATCCAATTCCGATTTCGATTTCCAAGAGAACGGGTTTGCTCCGCAAGTCGATTGACGCGTTTTTGACAGGCTACCTTGATTGCGCTAAAAAATTCAGTTTCGCTTTTTGAGACGCTGGTGACGGGTTCGACCAAGGTCCGCCCATCACTCCAGGCCCATTGCGGCCTGCTTTTGTTGTTCCCACCCCTCAAGGAAAAACGATGACCATGATACAAAGCGGCAAAGGATTCGTGGACCTCTTTCCGCCGAAAAGCGACCTGTTCACCTCCATAGAAGCCACGGCCCGGGATGTCTTTGCCGGATACGGCTGTCGGGAATTGCGCACGCCGATCATCGAGTACACGGAACTCTTCGTGCGGGGCATCGGCGACGAGACCGACGTGGTTCAGAAGGAGATGTACTCCTTTCCGGACCGCAAAGGCCGCTCCATGACGCTGCGGCCCGAGGCCACCGCCGGGGTACTGCGGGCCTGCATCCAGCACAAGCTGTTGCGCCAGGACGAGGTGCTCAAGTTCTTCACCCTGGGCCCCATGTTCCGCTACGAGCGTCCGCAAATGGGCCGCCAGCGCCAGTTTCATCAGATCAACGTCGAAATTCTGGGATCAGCGTCCCATCTCGTGGACGTAGACATGCTGTTCATGCTCCACCGTTTTCTCTCGGAAATCGGCCTGACCGGCCTGGAGTACCAGCTCAACAGCCTGGGCTGCGCCGCCTGCCGACCGACGTTTCGGGCCGCCCTGGAGGATTACCTCCGGGACGTGGACCAGGCGGGCCTGTGCGAGGACTGCCAGCGTCGGATAACCACCAATCCATTGCGCGTCCTGGACTGCAAGGTTCCCGGATGCAAGGCCTTGACCACGGGCGCGCCGGTAATCACGGACCATAACTGCGACGCCTGCCGGGCGCATTTCGACGCCGTGCTGGACCTGCTGGGCCGCTCCCGGCTCCAGGTCACGCTCAATCCCCTGCTGGTCCGCGGCCTGGACTACTACCAGCGCACGACCTTTGAAGTGGTTTCCACGGACATCGGCGCGCAGTCTTCGGTGGCCGGCGGCGGGCGCTACGACGGCCTGGTCAAACAGCTCGGCGGCCCGGACGTGCCGGGCATCGGCTTTGCCTGCGGCCTGGAGCGCCTGGCCATGCTGGCCCCGGAGCAGCCGGATCCGGGAGTGGACGTGTACATTGCCGTGCATGCCGACCCCCTTTTGGAAAAAGCCCTGGAGATCGCCCAGGTTCTGCGCGGTCAACGTTTTTCCGTGGAGTTCCCTTACGCCTTCCGCAGCCTGAAAAGCCAGATGCGCTCCGCGAACAAGGCCGGAGCCCGCTTCGCGCTGATGCTGGACGAGGACGGGGCGGCTCAGTGCACCGTGGCGGTCAAGGACATGCGCGACGGCGAGCAATATGTCGTGTCCGAAGCGGATCTTCCGGCGAACCTGTTGAACCGGATGGCGGGCGGCGCGTAGCAGTCCGTTGAAAAACTCCCAATTGCCGCGTCGCTGCTGTTGCCGGGGTCGGAATCGGGATCGGGATCGGGATCGAAAATGCGGGGATGCGCTCAATTTTTTTCTGTTTCGATTCCGATACCGATAGCGACCCCGACACCGATTGCCGGAACAGGAGCGGACACATAATGTGCTGAGTAATTACACATTTCTTGCTCCTTACACGTGTTTTTTTGATCGGACTGCACCTTTTACTTGTCACATTCTTCTGTAAGGATTTTCACCCCATGACCGAAACCACATCACAGCGCGAATGCGAGGCCCTGGGCGACTGGCGGCGCAGCCATCATTGCTCCCAACTGCGGATTGACGACACGGACCAAGAGGTCTGTCTGATGGGCTGGGTCCAGTTTCGCCGGGACCACGGCGGGCTGATCTTCATCGACCTGCGCGACCTGCACGGCCGGACCCAGGTGGTGTTCAACCCGGAGATCAACGCCGAGGCCCATGCCCGGGCGCACGTGCTGCGCTCCGAGTACGTCCTGGCCATTCAAGGCGTGGTTCGCGCCCGGCCCGAAGGGATGCGCAATCCGGGTCTGCCCACCGGGGACGTGGAAGTGGAGGTGCGTTCCTGGAAGCTGCTCAACAGCGCCAAGACTCCACCCTTTCCCATTGAGGATCGGGTGGAGGTCACCGAGTCCACCCGCCTGGAGTACCGCTATCTGGATCTGCGCCGTCCCCAGTGCACCCGCAACCTGATTCTGCGGCATAAGGCCACCCAGGCCTTCCGGAATTTTCTGAACCGGGAAGGCTTCCTGGAGCTGGAAACCCCGATCCTGACCAAAAGCACCCCCGAGGGCGCACGGGATTTCCTGGTCCCCAGCCGCATGAATCCGGGCTCGTTCTATGCCCTGCCCCAATCGCCGCAGCTCTTCAAGCAATTGTTCATGGTCGCGGGCATGGACCGCTATTATCAGATCGTGCGCTGTTTCCGCGACGAGGACCTGCGCGCCGACCGCCAGCCGGAGTTCACCCAGATCGACCTGGAGCTGTCCTTCGTGGATCAGGCCCAGGTCATGGATCTGGCCGAGCGGATGATTCGCCAGGTGTTCAAGCAGTCCATGGACATCGACCTGCCCGACCCGTTCCCCCGCCTGACCTACGACCAGGCCATGGGCGCCTACGGGGTGGACAAGCCGGACATCCGCTTCGACCTGCTGCTGCATGACGTGACGGACATCGTCCACGGCTCCCAGTTCAAACTGTTCGCATCGGCCAAGCTGGTCAAGGCCCTGGTCCTGCCCGGAGGATCGACCCTGTCCCGCAACGACATCGACCAGTTGACCGAATTCGTGAAGATTTATGGGGCTCAGGGTTTGGCCTGGATCAAGATCAAGGCCGACGAGTGGCAGTCACCCATCGCCAAGTTCCTCTCGCAGGAGGAGCGGGCCGGGCTGACCGCGGCCCTGGGGCTGAAGGAAGGCGACATCGTCTTTTTCCAGGCCGCCTCCCCGGACGTGGTCAACGCGGCCCTGGGCAATTTGCGCCTGGAGCTGGCCCAGCGGTTCAACCTGGTGGATGAAACCAGCTTTCAACCGGTCTGGATTACGGACTTTCCGCTCCTGGAGCACGACCCGGACGCCCAGCGCTGGGTGGCCCGGCACCATCCCTTCACCAGCCCCCAGGACGGCCATGAAGAACTCATGGTGAACCAGCCCGGAGAGGCCCTGGCCAAGGCCTACGACCTGTGCCTGAACGGCTACGAGATCGGCGGCGGATCCGTGCGCATCCATTCCGCGACCCTGCAGGAGCGGATGTTCGCTGCCCTGGGAATCAACGAGGAAGAGGCCCGCAGGCAGTTCGGCTTTCTGCTCAAGGCCCTGGAATTCGGCGCCCCGCCCCATGCCGGGATCGCTTTTGGCCTGGACCGGCTGGTGATGCTGATGACCGGGTCGGCCTCCATCCGGGACGTGATCGCCTTCCCCAAAACCCAGAAGGCCTCGTGCCTGATGACCCAGGCCCCTTCGCCCGTGTCCAACGTCCAGTTGCGCGAGTTGGGATTGAAAGCCCGGGAAGCGGTAAAGTAGGTTCGGCTGATGATTCGCCCCGTACTGACCTACCCGGACCCGATTCTGTCCAAGACCGCGGCTGAAATCGAGACCGTCACCCCGGAGATTTGCCAACTGGCCGAGGACATGCTGGAAACCATGTACAACAAGGAGGGCCTCGGCTTGGCCGCACCCCAGGTGGGCGAGTCGTGCCGGTTGATCGTGGTGGACGCGAGCGGTCCGGACAAGCGCGAGGAGCCGCTGGTTTTCGTCAACCCCCGGATCGTGGAGACCCAGGGCCAGGTGGAATCCAGCGAAGGATGCCTGAGCGTGATGAATTACCGGAGCAAGGTCCAGCGGGCCGAGCGCATCCGGTTGCAGGCCCTGAACCTGGACGGCCAACCCGTGGACCTGGAAGTGGACGGCATGCTGGCCATCTGCCTCCAGCACGAACTGGACCACCTGGACGGCGTGCTCTTCATCGACAAGATCAGCCGCCTGAAACGCTCGCTCTACGAGCAGAAGTTGAAAAAATGGCTCAAAAAACGTTGACGCGCCCGATCATTCCCGGGCCCATTTCCTCATCCGTTCCTCCCACCGGGACGTCACCCAATTCCGGCGACCCGTTGCGAGTGGTGTATTTCGGCACCCCGCCCTTTGCCGCCCGGATATTGGACGATCTGGGCACGGATCAACAACTCCGCATCCTGGCCGTGGTCACCCAGCCGGACCGCCCCTGCGGCCGAGGCCGGGCCTGCAAACCCTCCGCGGTCAAGGAACTGGCCCTGACCAAGGGCTACCCGGTCCTGCAGCCGGAAACCCTCAAGGATCCGGCCATGGTCGCGGAGCTGGAAGCCTTTCAGGCGGACTTCTTCATCGTCGCGGCCTACGGGCTGATCTTTCCAGAAACAGTACTGAACCTGCCCAGACACGGCTGCCTGAACGTCCATGCCTCCCTGCTGCCACGCTACCGGGGGGCCTCGCCCATCCAGGCCGCGCTGCTGGCCGGGGACCCGGTCACCGGAATCACCATCATGCGCATGGCCAAGGGCATGGATACCGGGCCGATCCTCTTGCAGCGGGCCATGGGCATCGACATCAACGACACGGCCCAGACCCTGCACGACAACCTGGCCGCCCAGGGCGGCAGACTGCTGCTGGAAACCCTGGCCCGGCACCGGGCCGGTACGCTGATCGCCGTGGAACAGGATCACTCCCTGGCCTCCTACGCCCCCCGGCTGACCAAGGACATGGGGCTGATCGACTGGAACCAGCCGGCCCGGGTCGTTCATGACCACGTCCGAGCCATGCATCCCTGGCCCGGAGCCTATTTCTTTCTGCCCGAAGACAACCAGACCAGGCGAAAGATCGCCGTGCATCCCGGCCACGTCGGCGAACTTCTTGAGGGCGACAAGCCCGCCCCCGGCTCGTTCATCGGCATGCAGGGCGACATGCTGGCCATCGCCTGCCGGGACAAGGCCTATCTGGTCCGCCACGTCCATCCTTCCGACGCCAAGCGCATGGACGCCCAGGCCTTTTGCTGCGGCTACCTGCGCCGATTCCGTCCCGGTGACAACCTTTGCCTGGGGCCGGACGAGCCGGTCTGTCCCCCGCCCGAGGAGTCCTGATGTCCCTGAAGCCGCTTGAGCCGGCCCAAAAGCAGGATCGGAAGCAGGACCTGGACCCGGAATTTCTGGAAACGGTCTCCAACCCCGGAAAGCGGCTGTTCATCGGCCTGATCCTGGGCACCTCGCTGCTGCTGTGTCTGGTTCTAGTCGTCTTGTGGGTCATCCCCTTCATCGGCCTGCAAAATATTCATCCTCTGGCCTCGGGTCTGCTGGCCGTCGCCCTGCTGGCCCTGGGGAGCATGATCCTCTGGTCCTCCATCGGCTTAGTCCTGAACATTCTCCTGGGCCGCAGCTTTCCCCTCAGTTCGCGGTTTCGGGGGATCACCATCAAGCTCTTTCTGCCCCTGATGACCCTTCTGGGGCGGCTGTTCAACATTCCCAGGGACGACATCCGACTGTCCTTCATCAAGGTGAACAACGAGCTGGTCACCTCGGAACGAGGCCGGTTCCAACCCCACGAAATACTGCTTCTGCTGCCCCACTGCCTGCAAAATTCCCGCTGCCCAAGGCGCCTGACCTACGACATCAACCACTGCAAGCGCTGCGGCGAATGCCCCCTGGACGGGCTGATCGGCCTAGCGGAAACCTACGGCATCCGCATCGCCATCGCCACGGGCGGAACCATCGCCCGGCGGATCGTGGTCCAGAACAAACCCAAGCTGATCATCGCCGTGGCCTGCGACCGGGATCTGTCCAGCGGCATCCAGGACACCTACCCCATCCCGGTCTACGGCGTCCTCAACCAACGCCCCTTCGGCCCCTGCCTGGACACCCTGGTGGATCTGCCAAACATCGAAGCCGCCCTGCAACGCTTTTTGGCCGTGTCGGCAGGGTAATCCGTTTATGAATCACAATAGAATGCGCCCCGTACATCCGGGAGAAGTTTTACGTGAGGAATACCTTGTGCCGTTGTCCATGAGCGTAGAATCACTTTCCGAAGCGCTTCACCTCCCTCCTTCCCTGCTTGCCAATGTTGTCCAAGAGCAACAAGGCGTATCGCCAGACACGGCACTTCGGCTGGCCCGCTATTTTGGAACCACCGCCCAGTTCTGGTTGAATCTGCAAAGCTCCTATGATCTAAAGATAGCTGAACAATCAATCGGTCACCGCATCGAGCAGGAAATCTATCCCCTGCAACAGGTTGCGTACGGCTAATCGGTACGGCGATATAGTTCGGGGACATCGATATCGCGCCGGAAACCATCTATCATGACGGATTGCCCGCGACACCATCTTCTGTTTGAGCAACAGTAAACCTCCAGCATGCCTCTCGTGGACGCAACGAGAACGTAATCGTCATGCCCCAATCGACAATCCCCCCGGCCCGCCTCGCGGCCCTGGCCGCCCTGGACCGGATCAGGCGGGGCGAGGACGCGCAGTTTGCCTTGGACGGCCAGATTCGCGAGCGCAAGCTCGACGTCCGGGACGCCAACCTGGCATCGGAGTTGTGTTACGGGTATTTGCGCCACAAGGGCAGGCTGGCCTTTTGTCTGGACCGGTTCCTGCGCAAGCCCGGCAACCTGCCGCCCCAGTGCCGGACAGCCCTGGAACTAGCCGGATACGAGGCGCTTTTTCTGGAGCGGATTCCGGAATTCGCTACCCGGTCCTGGCTGACCAACCGGGTGCGCAAGAAGTGGGGAGGCGGACTGGCCAAGGTGGCTTCGGCCTGGATGACCTGGGTTTACGAACAGTCCCAGACCCTGCTTGACCCGGATTTCTATCGCCGGGATGCGCCAAATGAGCGGCCAAATGAGCTAACAAACGAGCTTACAGGCGAGCGGACCTTTCTCTCCCGCTACCATTCCCTGCCGCTTTGGATCGTTGATCTGTGGATCGACGGCTACGGCCTGGACACGGCTTCCAGGCTGGCCGAGGCCCAGTCCTCGCCTGCTCCGTTGGGGCTGCGGATCAACCCACTGCATCCTCGGCGGGACGCCCTGACCCGTCAGGTGGAAGCCTTTGCCCCGGAACTGGAAATCCTCGATCCCCTAAGCATCGCCTGTTCCCGAGAAACGGCCCGCCGGGCGTTTCCGGACCTGACCGAGGACACCCGAAACGGAGCCATCTCCCGGCAAAGCCTGGAAGCACAACGTGTCTTGCGAGCCCTGGGTGCGGGCTCCTGGCCGGAGCCGATCTGGGACGCCTGCGCCGGAAGGGGCGGAAAAACCGCTTACCTACTGGAGCGAGGCCAAAAGCGAGTGCTTGCCAGCGATCCCAATCCGGTCCGGCTGCGTGGCCTCGTCCAGGAACTCCGCCGCCTGGGCCTGTCCCCCATCCCCGCCGCCCTGGCCCGGGCCGACGCACCGCCGCCCTGGAAGGAGCAACCCCGAACCATCCTGCTGGACGTACCCTGCTCCGGTCTCGGCGTCCTGGCCCGTCGCCCGGACAGCAAGTGGAAACGCACCCCCAGGGACATCCCCCCGCTCATCGCCCTCCAAGACCGCATCCTCCACCAAGCTGCAGCAAGCCTGGCCCCGGGCGGACGCATCGTCTACATCACCTGCACGCTTAATCCCAACGAAAACCAATCCAGAATCGACCACTTTCTCGACAATCATCCCGCCTTCACCATCACCACCCATTACGCCACCCCGCCGGACTCGCCAGCCGGAGAATTCTTCTGGGGAGCAGTGCTGGAGAGAAAACTGAACGGTTAAATACCCACCTAAATTTGCCAATTCATGCCGCCCCCCGTCACTCTCGCCGGGAAAATTATGATCAATGGATTGATATTCCAACTCGCTGAGGATAGCTAAAGACTAATGTCTTTCTATCCAAGCCGCGACGATCTTTTGGCCTAAAGGGGAACGGAACATGATGCGTGCCATGGTCAAGTTTCTGATACGGCTGGGGTCCGGGTCCACAACCAATCTGATCTTCCACCCATCAACAGGGGGACCATCATGGCTTTAAGTGACCTGCAACGGCTCGTGGTTTACGATACGGCCAATCAGCTCTGGCAGCAGGACATGCTGATGAACGCCTATTTTCACGGCTCCAGCGTGGGCGCCAACCTGCGGTCCATGATCCTGGGCCGCCAGCCGGTCCAACCCCTGACCAACCCCTTTGACGAGGCCATCACCGGCAAACTCCGCGCGGACAGCGCCACCATCCGGCAAAATGCCCGGAACGTCAGGGAGGCCGGGTCCATGATGGGCATTGCCAAGGAGGCCGTGAGCACCATCAAGGGATTGTTGGAGGAGATGGAGGCGCTGGCGAAGAAGGTGAAAGAGGAAAAGGTCTCGGATCCCTCATATGACACAACCGATGACCAGGGTGATTACGAGGCATTACGTAAGCGAATTACAGGCATCATTGAATCCACACGGTACAATAATATCTCCCTCCTGGATGGGAGCCAGTGGGGTACTGAACAGATTTCAGCGGATGGCAAGGTGCATATCCAGGGTTTTCCGGATGGCGGATTCGATCTCACTTTTCGGGCACTGGATTCGGATAATTCCGACTTTAACTGGGATACTGACCTGACTGGTGCCAAGCTCGATGCCGACCCGGATGAGCAATTGATAACCCTCTCCGGCTACATCGGCGACATGACCCTCATCGAAGACATCTACTCCAACCGCCAGGACGGCCTGGAATATCAGGCCGCCTCACTGGAATCCCAGGCTGATCTGCTGGATCAGGCCGTGGAGGCTCGGCGGCATGTGCCCACGAAGTCGCTGGAACAAATCCTGCTGGATTTGCTGTTTCGCAACTCCGGGCGAATTGTGGACGAGACGGGGTGAGGGGCCGGGTTCAGCGGTCCATTCAGCGATCCAGGGGCAGGCCGTGGCGCAGCCAGCCTCGGCCATGGCTGCTGCCGGCCATGCCTTCGGGGATGGCCCTGGTCGCGGTGAATCCGTTGGCGTGCAGGAAGGGAAGCAAGAGGCCGGTGCGGTTGCCGGTGCGGCAGATGATGGCGAAGGGGCGGGTCTTGTCGGATTCCAGGGCCGCTTCCAGGTCGCGGAGAAACCCTTCCGGCCCTTCGGGGTGGGTTTCAAAGGACAGCCGTATCGCACCTTGGGGCGTTCCGGTTTGTCGCCATTCTTCCGGACGCCGGATGTCCACGATGCTCAGCTCTCCTTCCTGAACCAGCTCCCAGGCGGCTTTGGCCGTAAGGTTTTCTCCCGAAGCGGTTGTTGATGAGGACTGGGTCGCGTAGTGAAAAATCAGCACCGCGACCAGCAGAGCCAGAAGCGCCGCGGGGATCAGGTACCACCTTGAGGGCTTTGGAGACGAGGTAGGCATGGGAGTCTCTGTAGGGCCTCTTTGGGCAGGAATCAAGGCTCGTTTTTCTTGACACATTTGAGCATTGGAGCGCGACATGGTTGGAGAGCCCATTGGTTTGTTCGTTCGTTTCATGTATTACGCCGCCTTGAGCATGGAGGCTCTAGGCGTGGCGATAATCTGCGTCGGCGTGGTGGCCACCACCGGACTCTTTTTGTACCGTTCCTGGGTGCATCGCAATACGGATCGCTTCTATCACGACTATCGTCGCGGCATGGGCAAGGCCATTTTGCTGGGTTTGGAACTGCTGGTGGCCGGGGACATCATCTTGACCGCCACCCACAATTTCAACTTACAGCATGTCGCTCTGTTGGGGCTTTTGGTATTGATCCGGACCTTTCTCAGCTTTTCCCTGGAAATCGAGCTGAACGGCCATCTACCCTGGCGACGGCCCCGCGAGGCCAGTGAGAACGGAAACTTTGTGTGACGCAACCAGCAACCACGAAAGAGGAAAAACGGATGAACAAGCTCGCGGATATCGGGGTGATCGGTTTGGCGGTGATGGGCGAAAATCTGATCCTGAACATGGAAAGCAAGGGGTTCCGGGTGGCCTGCCACAACCGGACCGTGGACAAGGTGGACGCCTTTCTGGCCGGCCGGGGCCGGGGCAAGAATCTGGTCGGATGCCGGACCCTGGAGGAGCTGGTCGCCAGCCTGGAACGACCTCGCCGGATCATGCTCATGATCCGGGCCGGCGCGGCCGTGGATCAGCTCATCGACGCCCTGGAACCGCTGCTGGAGCCGGGAGACATCCTCGTGGACGGCGGCAACAGTTCCTACCTGGACACGACCCGGCGCTGCACGGATCTGGCCGCGAAAGGCTTGCTGTACGTCGGGGCCGGGGTTTCCGGAGGAGAGGAAGGGGCCCTGCTCGGGCCGTCCATCATGCCCGGCGGCAACGCCCTGGCCTGGCCGGCGCTGAAGCCGATCTTCCAGGCCATCGCGGCCAAGGTGGCGGACGGCACCCCGTGTTGCGACTGGGTTGGACCCGACGGGTCCGGGCATTTCGTGAAAATGGTCCACAACGGGATCGAGTACGGCGACATGCAGCTGATCTGCGAGGCCTACCACCTGCTGTCCCAGGGCCTGGGCCTGGGCGCGGAACAGATCCAACCCATATTCGCGGCCTGGAACACCAGGGAACTGGACTCCTATCTGATTGAGATCACCGCGGACATTCTCGGGCATGTGGATCCGGAAAGCGGGAGGCCCACCGTTGACCTGATCCTGGACACGGCCGGCCAGAAAGGCACGGGCAAGTGGACCTCCCAGGTCGGCCTGGACCTAGGCGTGGCCATCCCCCAGATCGCCGAGGCAGTCTTTGCCCGGTTCCTTTCCGCGATCAAGGAGGAGCGGGTCGCTGCCGGACCGTACCTTTCCGGCCCAGATAAGGACTCCTTGCAAGGCGTTGACGGCGAGGCGGCCGCGTTTGTGGACCAATTGGAGAAAGCCGTCTACGCGGCCAAGATTTGCTCTTACGCCCAGGGATTTCAACTGTTGCGCGCGGCCTCCCTGGAATATGGATGGAACCTGAATCTCGGAGAAATCGCCCTGCTCTGGCGGGAAGGGTGCATCATCCGGGCCCGCTTCCTGGGCACGATCAAGGAAGCCTACGACGCCGACCCGGAACTGCCCAACCTGCTGCTGGCCCCGTACTTTCGGGAAGTCCTGGCCGGAGCCCAGGCCGCATGGCGCACGGTCCTGAAAACGGCGGTGGACCTGGGCGTCCCGGCCCCGGTGGTGGCCGCGTCCCTGTGCTACTACGACGGCTACCGCTGCGAACGCCTCCCGGCCAACCTGCTCCAGGCCCAGCGCGACTACTTCGGCGCGCACACCTACGAGCGCATCGACAAGCCCAGAGGGGAATTCTTCCACACCAATTGGACGGGAACGGGAGGAGAGACGGCGTCGTCGACCTATAACATCTGACTTTCTCACCAGAAGACAATCAGAGGTGAATGATATGCCGACAGAAAAAACAAGAGTGGATGTGGAGTTGGGTGGAGAACTTTACGGAGCTGTAAGTGAGCTCGCCCAGGGGCATGGCGTTTCGATGTCCATAATCATGCGCGATTTGGTCAAGGAAGCGATGGAGATCAGGGAAGATGTCACCATGGCGAATATAGCGGACCAACGAGCATGCTCATTTGATCACGACAAGGCCCTGTCCCACGAAGAGGTTTGGTCTTGAATTCTTATCGGTTGGTTTATCACCATGATGTTAAGACGAAAGACCTGCAAAATATCAGTTCCGAGATGCGAGAGCGTATAAAAAAGGCCATTGAATCTCGGTTGCTGATTGCTCCCAATGCCTACGGATTACCTCTGCGAAAGACATTGAAAGGCTACTGGAAGATGAGAATCGGTGACTACCGAGTGATATACAAGGTTAAAGATGACCTGATCTTGATCTACTGTATCTGTCATCGAAAAATTGTGTATCACGTTGCAGTCGGTAGAGGCTGATTTTCCTTTTCACGTTAACGCTTAAACCGGCGATCCCAGTCGAATTCCTTGGAGGTGACGACGTTTTCCAGGCGGCGGATGCGTTTGTCCAGGCGGTCGAACTTGCTTTTGATCCTGGAAAGCCCCTCGTTTCTGGAACGGGCGTAGGCTTGGTAAAAATCGCTTTCCTCGTCGTTGTTCAGAGGCAGCACGGGCTCAGGTTTAAGCAGGAAACCGGCCAGCAAATAGATGCCCACCAGGGGCCAAAAGCCGGTGAAGAGCATCAACAGCACGGCGATGACCCGGATCCAGAACAAGGATACGTCGAAATACCGGGCCAATCCCTTGCACACTCCGAGAATCACGCCGCTCCTGGAACGATAGAGCCGATCCCGGCCCGTATGGTCGATCATTTTGGACCACCTTCTTCTTTTTGGCGCATTAAGATGGATTCCAGGTTGTCCACCCGGGCATCCAGTTTTTCCAGGCCGCGGTAGATCTCCTGGATTATGCGGGCCTCGTCGGTCTCTTCCGGGGAAATCCGGCCATCCGGGCCGGAACGGAAATGACGGACGCCGGTGAGTACGATCACGCCCAGGAAGAAAACGATGATCAACGCCGTTCCGGCGAGAACCAGGGTGGTCAGGAAACCTAT
The DNA here is from genome assembly GCF_900182865.1 of Desulfonatronum zhilinae. NCBI lineage: Bacteria > Pseudomonadati > Thermodesulfobacteriota > Desulfovibrionia > Desulfovibrionales > Desulfonatronaceae > Desulfonatronum > Desulfonatronum zhilinae. Next base: position 18,047 of record NZ_FXUJ01000015.1, on the reverse strand, counting down.
CATGGCCGTATTCCTTGATAGTGGTTGGGGAGTCGGCAACGGGCCGGCGGCCGATTACAGCCCAATCCGATCGGTCCGTTCGGTCCGTTCAATCTGGTCAGGCCTGTCGGTCTGGTCAGGCCCGGACGGGGCGACGTTTCTGGCGCGCAAAGCGGCCAATTCGCGTTCGATATCCTCGTCCGCCGCCAACTTGGCGAATTTTTCCTCCAGCGTAAAGGGCTCCTCGCCTTTACCCCGTTGTTGACGACCAGCGGAGGGTGTTGCCCAGGGACCGGCCAGCTCCGCTTCGGCCTCCATCCGGTCGATGCGCTGTTCGAACTCATCGAAGCGCAGCATGGCCGCATGGGAGTCGGCCCGGCGCAGATCCAGGCCGGCTCGCTTGCGGCCCTTGGCGCGCATGTGGCGCTGGACCAGAAGGCGCTGCTTGTCCTTGGCCGAGAGCAGCTTTTCCTCCAGTGTGGCGATATCGTCCTTGTAGCCTTCGATAATGCCCTCGCTTTCCGCCAACTCCTCGGCCAACCGATCGGCCTTGGCCTCCAGTTCCCGTTTCTCCAGCAGGGCTTCCCTGGCCAGGTCTTCGTAGCCCTTGTCCACGGCCATGGCGGCTTTGTCTCCCCAGCCCAGGACCTTGGCGTCCACCTGCTCCCATTCCCTGCGAATCCTGACCGCGGCGGCCATGGCCCCGGCGCAGGAGGCCTTGAGTTCCACCAGGGTTTCCTCCATCTCCTGGATCATCAGGCGCAGCAGCTTTTCCGGATCTTCGGCCTTTTCCAGCATGGCGTTGATATTGGAACTGATGATGTCGCGAAATCGGGTGAAAATACCCATGACTTGGTCCTCCTTGCGGTTTGGGGCGATATAATCAGCTCCGGAAAAGCATATGGCGTGCCAACGGGTATTAGTTGATATTTCGGTGTGTTGCGAAAAACAGGAACAATACTGCTTGACGAAATCAGGCAATATTCGGCATTAAAGAACAAGTTATGACAAATTTGACCACAAACATTTCCGCGACGCTTGAGGCCCTGGGACGCTCGGACGCCTTCCTGGCCTTTCAGGAGCGCCTGGTTGCCGTGGCCAAGGTGAACCGGCCCGTGATCATCGTCGGTGAGCGGGGAACGGGCAAGGAATTGGCCGCAATTCGGCTGCACTACCATTCCCATCGCTGGCAGGGTCCCCTGGTGGCCGTGAACTGCTCGGCTTTGTCCGAATCGCTTCTGGAATCCGAACTCTTCGGCCATGAGCCAGGGGCGTTTACCGGAGCGGTCCGGTTGCGGCGCGGCCGGTTTGAAGCGGCGCACAAGGGCACCCTCTTTCTGGACGAAATCGGAACCATGCCCCTGGGCATGCAGGAAAAGATCCTGCGCGTGGCCGAATACCAGGTCGTGGAGCGCCTTGGCGGAGCCACGCCTCTGGAGGTGGACGTACGAATTATCGCGGCCACCAACGCCGATCTCGTCGCCCTGGCGGTCCAGGGGCGGTTCAAGCCCGACCTGCTGGACCGTCTGGCCTTCGAGGTTCTGCGCGTTCCACCGCTGCGTGAGCGGTCCGGTGACGCGGTCCTGTTGGCCGAACATTTCGCGGCCCGAATGGCCGTGGAACTGGGCCGTGCCGAACCGCCGCGCCTGTCGGCACCCGTGGTTAAGACCCTGGAAACGTATTCCTGGCCGGGCAATGTGCGGGAGTTGAAAAACGTCGTGGAGAGGGCCGTGTTCCGGGCCGGTGACGCGACGGTGATCAATGATGTGGTCCTTGATCCCTTTGCCGCATCACCATCCGCGACAAAGGCCGAGGCTCCGGAACGATCACCCCAGGCCGGACAAGAAGTGCGACATCCGGGCTCAAGTTCCCCGGCTGGACAAAACATGGCGCATGAAGAACCATTCTTGCCCGAGCAACTCAGCCTGCCGGAAGCCGTGGCCGAACTGGAACGCCGCTATCTCCGCCGAACCTTGCGCCAAGCCAGGTTCAACCAGAGCCAAGCCGCGAAACTCCTCGGCCTGCGCTACAACCAGTTCCGCGGCCTGTACCGGAAACATCGGGATGTTCTCGGGTTTGAGGCGGATGTTGGTTCTGATGAGGTGACGAGTCGAGGATAATGCCCTGGAAATGTTATCCAGTGTCGCCCTTTGACCTGGATCACGCGTCCGCCACGGCCCTCTCTCCTTCCCCGATCCGGCCTTCCAACTCTTCCAACCGAAGCATCAGACGCTCAGCCTGTTGCTCAACGTCATGATATTCCTTGCTCAGACGGGTAAATTCCTCGCTCCGAGCATAGGTTTCCGGATCGGCCAGGATTTGTTCCAGTTCGCTCTGGCGCGTCAAGACCGTTTCCAGTTCGGACTCGGCCTGGACGTATTCGGCTTTCAACGGCTTGAGCTTGCGGGAAAGCGCGTTGCGGCGCTCAGCCTCGGCCCGGCGGCGTTCCTTGTCCTCCTGGCGTGAAACCTTGCCGACCTGGGAAGGCTTTTCCACGACGCACTCGGAGAGGGTCGCGCGGCGATGCTCCTCATACTCATCGTACCCGCGAGAGAACACGTGCAGTCCCTCCGGCCCCACGGCCCAGACCTCCTGGGCCGCCTCGGCCAGCAGGCGGCGGTCGTGGGCCACGAAGATCAGGGTCCCGGTGTATTCCTCCAGGGCGCGAATCAAGGCTTCCCGGCTTTCCAAGTCCAGGTGGTTGGTGGGCTCGTCCAGAACCAGGAAGTTGGCCCGGGCCGCGAACAGGGAGGCCAGCAGCAGGCGGCTTTTCTCCCCGCCGCTGAGGCCGGCCACCGGACGTTCCCAGTACTCCTCGCCCAGCAAAAACAGCCCGAGAATGGAGCAGACCTCGTAATGGCTGGCCTTGGGTCCGGCCAGGCGACGCATTTCAGACAGGACCGAGGTTTTCGGATTCAGAATTTCGGTCTGGTGCTGGCTGAAATAGCCCATGACCGTATTCGGGCCGACCTTGATCCGCCCGGTATTCGGCGCCAGATCCCCGCTGATCAGCTTGAGCAGCGTGGTCTTGCCCGCGCCGTTGGGCCCGGCCAGGGCCACCTTCTGTCCCCGGTAAAGCTGAAAGGTCAGCGGCGGCCAGAGCGGTCGACCGTCGTCAAAGGCGAAACCGAGATCCGCGGCGGCCAAAACCGTCTGATCCCCCCGGCTGGGTTCCGGCAGGGAGAAGGACAGGGTCTTGGCCCGGATTTCCGGGCGCTGGCCGCGCAGTTCTTCCAGTTCCTTCTGCAGCTTGTCCGTGCTCTTCAACTTGCTCTGGGCTTGCCGGGCCTTGCTGGCCTTGAACCGGAAACGGTCGATAAACACGGCCTGATGACGAATCTTATCGTCAATGGCCGCGGCCTGGCGCTCCCACTGCTGCTCCATCTCTTCCCGCCAGGCCAGGAATTCGGAAAACGTGCCGGGCCGGAGAATAGGCTTGGCTTCGCCTAAATACAGGGTCTGGGTGGCCACCTTGTCCAGAAAGACCCGGTCATGGGCCACAAAAATCAGGACGCCGTCAAACCCGAGCAGATATTCCTCCAGCCAGGTCACGGCCTCCAGGTCCAGGTGGTTGGTGGGCTCGTCCAGAAGCAGCACGTCCGCCCCGGCGGTGAGCACCCGGGCCAGCTTGGCCCGCTCCCGCCAGCCCCCGCTCAGGGCTTGCAGCGGCTTGCCCAGATCGGCATCGGCAAAGCCCAGGCCGCAGAGGATGGTCTTGGCCCGGTGTTCCGGGCTGTAGCCGAGCTGGTGCTCCAGCACGGTCTGCTCCTCGGCCAGAATCTTCAAGGCCGCTTCATCCCGGCGCTGAACAGCCTCTTCCCAGCGATGCCAAAACCCGGCCCAGGACGGCAGGGCGTCCATGACCCAGGGCAACAGCCCGCGCTCCAGGTCGCCCGCGTCCAGTTCCTGGGCCACGTACCCCAGACGCGCCCCGGTGGAAAAAATCACCCGTCCGCTGTCGGGGTGGGATTCTCCGGCCAGAATGCGCAGCAAGGTGGATTTGCCCGCGCCGTTGGCGCCGACCACCGCCAGGCGGGTTCCGCCGACGATTTCCAGATTGAAATCCTTGAAAATATCCCGACCGCCGTAGGACTTGGTCAGGGCATGAATGGTGAGTTTGGACATAATTCTATTGGAAAGTCAGGGGTCAGGGGTCAGGGGTCAGGGGTCAGGGGTCAGGGGTCAGGGGTCAGGGGTCAGGGGTCAGGGGTCAGGGGTCAGGGGTCAGGATTGATCAAAAAATAGAGTATTTGTCAATAGGCAGAGCTGTGAAAGGTTAATATAACCAAGGCTTTCACATCAGCTGTCAACAAAATTCGTGAAGAAAAAACACGCATTTTGCGACTCGATCTGTTTTGGGATACCGTGGCGGTGTTTTGGAAAAAGCGTCACGCAACCACAACCCGCGTTCGCGCGGTGACACTGGAGGAGAATATGGAACTGTCCGGCAAGAAGGTCATGATCATGGTCGCGGAACTGTTCAATGATTACGAGTTCATCTACCCCTACTACCGGCTCCTGGAAACCGGGGCTCATGTGGAGGTGGTCGGCGCCAAGGCCGGGATGGTCTATTCCAGCAAGGTCGGAACCACAGCCAAAAGCACGGCCGCGGCCAAGGATCTGAACCCGGCGGAGTTCGCCGGGCTGGTCATTCCCGGGGGGTACGCCCCGGACTTCATGCGCCGCGACCCGGCCATGGTTTCGCTGGTCCGGGAACTGACCAACCAGGGCAAGGTCGTGGCCGCCATCTGCCACGCCGGCTGGATGCTGGCCTCGGCCAAGATCCTTCAGGGCCGCACAGTGACCTCGTATTTCGCCATCAAGGACGACCTGATCCATGCCGGAGCAAACTGGGTGGACCAGGAGGTCGTGGAGGACGGAGGCCTGATCACCAGCCGCACCCCGGACGATCTGCCGGCCTTCATGCGCGCGGTGGTTGGGGCTTTGGGCCGGGTCTGATCGTTACAGGCATTCAGACGAACCGCCCGCTCCCGATGGTCGCTCAGGACGCCAGGGACGCAAAGGAAAAGATCGCCGATAGGCGGCGAGCCTTTTGCCTTCCGCATCTCTCCAGCGGAGTAACTACTCAGCACAGAGTAATTCTGTTGCCGGGGTCGGAATCGGGATCGGGATCGAAAACGCTGGGATGCGTTCTAAATTCCTCCTGTTTCGATTCCGACTCCGATAGCGAAGCGCCGACCCCGACACCGATTGCCGGAGCAAGATCGGACACAAAATGTACTAAGTAGTTACCCAGCGGAAGGCAAAATCTCTTCTTGGCGTCCTCCGTGTCCTGAGCGAAGCGGGCGGTTTAATTCTTCCAATGTCAACAGGTTTTGAACCATCCCGATCAAATCATGTACTTGATGTCCGAAACATGGGTCGGGTAGGCCCAGAGCAGGCTTTTGAGCTGCGTTCTGGTCAGGCCGAACTTGATGGCCAGGGCCAGAATATTGATCATCTCCCCGGCGTTGTGGCCCAGCAGGTGCGCTCCCAGGATCGTTCCGGCGTCCTTGTTCAGGATGACCTTGTAGGCCGCGTGCTTCTGGCCGATGCGCCGAGAGGTCATCCAGCCTGTGGCGTCGCCGGTGTTCACGGTGAGCTGGAAGCCTTGCTCCTCCGAGGCCCGGCGGGCCCGTTCCTCGCTCATGCCCACAGTGGCCAGGGGTGGAATGGAAAAGACCACGCTGGGAACGGCTACGTGGTCCGCCTCGGTGGTGTTGCCCTGAAGAATATTGACCGCCGCGGTCTCGGCCTCCATGTCCGCGGTGGTGGCCAGGGCGAACGGCGTATCCGCAGCGTCGCCCACGGCATACACAGCCGGGTTGGAGACGCTTTGCATGAAGGCGTTCACGCTGATCCCTCTCGGGGTTTCGCTGACTCCGGCAACGTCCAGCCCCAGCCCGTCCAGGTCCGGCACCCGCCCGACGGCGGCCACGGCCGATTGAACACGCAGGGACGTCGGCCCTGACCCGTCCAGGTCAAGCACGATATCGCGTCCATCCCTGCGCACCGCGACAACGTTGGTTTCGGGCAGAAACTCGATCCCCCGAGCCTTGCCAGCCTCCATAAGCAAAGCCACCAGGTCCGGGTCAAAGTTGCGCAGAAAGCGGTCGCCGCGATGGATGACCGTGGTGCGCACCCCGGCCAGGGCGCAGATAAAGGCGAATTCAAAGCAGACGAATCCGCCGCCCACGAAGGCGATGCTTTCCGGAAGCGCGTCCAGTTCCAGGAAAACGTCGCTGTCCAGCAGCAGCTCGTCGCCGGGAATCTTCAGTTTTCTGGGTACGGCCCCGGCGGCGATGACGATATGCCTGGCTTCATGCTCCTCTTCTCCGATCCGCAATCGGCGAGGGCCAACGAACGTGGCCAGACCGTGGGCCGTGCGCATCCCGGCGTCCAGGAAGCCCTGCTCCGTACCCTGGGGCACGGCATCGGTGAAGTCGCGTTTGAAGCGCATCAAGGAAGGCCAATCCAGGCGGCTTTCTCCGGTCACGCCCTGCCCGTGCAGGGCATTGGCCCCATGCACGGCCTGAACCGCGGCCACCAGAATCTTCTTGGGCTGGCAGCCGCGCATGGCGCAGGTTCCGCCAAAGGGCCGCTTGTCCACCACCAGGACGCTCTTTCCGGCCTTGCGACAGGCATGGGCCGCTGTATACCCGGCCGTTCCGGATCCGATGACGATCACGTCGTGCCGTTGCATTTCGCCTCCAGGTTCCGTTTTCGTTTTTTTAATCTTCGCTCACGTCGTTGACCCAACTCGTGGCCGTGGCCACGGCCGGAAAGCCAATGGTCGAGGTGAGCACGATCAGGGCGTGGCGCACTTCCACTTCCGTGGCCCCGGCGGTCATGGCCCGGCGGGCATGGCTGTGCACCGCCCCTTCCATGCGCAGAGCCGCGGCTGCGGCCATCTGGAGCAGGTTGATGGTCTTCTCATCCAGCGGACCGGCCTCGCGCACGGCCTTGCCCAGATTGCCCACGGCGGCCATGAAGTCGGGATGATTCTGCTGCAACTTCTGAAAATTCTTCGGCAATTTGTCCTTAGACATTTGCATCTCCTTCTTGAGGTTATGATCAGGGATTACGGGCGGCCCGCTCCGTAGAGGACGCATATCCTTCCACTCAGGCCGCTCACCGCGCAATAGCGCCAACAGCCTTGCAATCTAGCAAAGAAGGAGTAGGTTATCCAGCAGCCTCTATTTCGTTTCATTATCGAACGATATAGCTGAATACTGAAAAAGTCCTTTCTCGGCAGTCCGTTCAATAACCCCAAGTGCAAGGAGCAAAAAATTTCAAGGTCGAAGCGTAATTGTGATACGGGAGAGTTTGAACTTTTTTTCGGTGACGAAGCAATTGGGAGTTTTTCAACTGCTAGCCGGTTTCTCAAGAGGGTCAATGCCAATGAACACCATGAACTACGCATTTCTCTGTTCCGCGCCGCCTCCGCCCAACGGATTGAAGGCGGCGGTGGTCGGGTCCGGGCCGGCCGGGCTGTCCGCGGCCGGATGGCTGGCTTGCGCCGGGTATGAGGTGCATGTCTACGACAAATTGCCCAAGGCCGGTGGACTGCTTGTCTTCGGCATTCCCGGCTTCCGGATTCCGGCCCGGCGCATCGAGGACGCCGCTGAAAAGCTTGCCGAGGAGTACGGCGTGCGGTTCCATTTCTGTACGAAGATCTGCACCCAGGACAAGGTCTGCGAGTCCGGGGATGAATTCGTGGACGAAATGGTCAGTCTGTCCGAACTGCTCCACGAATGCGCGGCCGTATTGATCTGCACCGGCAGTTGGCGACCGCGACGACTGAACATCCCCGGCGAAGACCTGTCCGGAGTCTATACGTCACTGGAGTTTCTCTTTCCTTTGCGGGCCTGCAAGATGACTCAATCCCCGACCCAGACGCCCCTGGTCGCCCCTCCAAAAGTCGAAGGACAACGGGTGGCGGTGATCGGCGCGGGATTGTCCGCGGTGGACGTGGTTCAAAGCTGCTTGCGCCTGGGAGCCGAGGAAATCACCCTGCTCTACCGCAAGACGGTGGACGAGGCCCCGGCCGGACGGATGGAGATCAAGCTCCTGCGTCAGCGCGGGGTGCGTTGGGTGGAACGAACCTCCCCGAAGCGAATCGTCGGGGATGGTAAAGCCCGGCGACTGGTTTTCACCCAAGGCGAGGAAACACGGGAACAGGAGCTGGACGTGGACTTGGTGGTGGCGGCCATCGGCGAGGTGCCCACCAACCCCTTTCCCAGGGAGCTGCGCCTGGAGGACATTTCCAAGGACGGCCATGGCTGGCTGCAGATGACCAAGTTCGAAGGTGTCTTCGTGGCCGGGGACGTGCTCACCGGGCCGTCCAAGATCGGCCGGGCCATTCTCAGCGGCCTGAAGGCCGCTGAGTCCCTGGACGGCTGGATCAAGGCCCATCCGCTGGATGCGGCCCCCCCCAGAGGGGAAATGGCGGGGGAAACGACCGGGGACACGAAGAACAAGGCGTCCCGGAAGGAGGTGGCCGATGTCTAAGTCCAAGAAAACCCTGTACATCGACTACAACCTGTGCATCGGCTGCGAAAGCTGCGAGGCGGTCTGCGGGTACCTGTACGGCCAGCCCCGGATCCACATGACCCGGACCAGCGACGGAATCACCGTGCCCATCAGCTGCCACCACTGCACCAACCCGGCCTGCCTCAAGGCCTGCAACGTCAACGCCTTTTACCAGGACGACGAAGGCGCGGTCATCCTCCAGCCCAAGGCCTGCGTGGGCTGCATGGTCTGCCTCTCGGTCTGCCCCTTTGCCGCCATCTCCCATTCCCGAACCGGCCCAAATCCCGTGGCCAAATGCGATCTCTGCGCCGAACGCCGGGCCAAAGGGATGACGCCGGCCTGCGTGGAAATCTGTCCCTGCGGGGCGATCTTGTTCGGCTCCCCGGAAAAAATCGAGGCCGAACTGCGCCAGCGGGTGGCCGAGGGCATCGTCCAGTCCCACATGCACCCGGAACGGTTCGGCACCCAGGTCGGACTGCGGGCCATGAAAAAATCCGTGAGCGTGGAAGGTTATGCGGCAGGCACGACGAAAAAGGAGGAAGAACAGAACGGTTGACCGATCTTGGCTGATGCCCTGTCTCCGAGGCAATACTCGAAATCGAAATCGCGATCGAAATCGAGGAAATCAGCTGGTCAAAGAATGACGGGGATACCGATTTCGATTGCGATTTCGACCTTGACTCCTTGAAGAAGCACCTTCGCGAACGGATCGTTTATCGGCTATTTCTCCCGCTCCTCAAAACAGCGCGCAATATACCCCGCTGCCCCTTTTGCGTCCAACGGACGGGAAAACATGAAGCCTTGGGCGTTGTCGCAGCGCAGGTCGCGCAGGCAGGACAGCTGTTCCTCCCGCTCCACGCCTTCGGCGATGACCGAGAGCCCCAGAGCCCTAGCCAGGGAGATGATCGAGTTGACGATGTGCGGGTTGCCTTCGGACTGCTCGGTGCCGCTGATGAAGGAGCGGTCGATTTTCAGATGGTCGATGGGCAGTTGCTGGAGATAGCTCAAGGAGGAATAGCCGGTGCCGAAGTCGTCGATGGCGATCCGCACGCCCAGGTCCTTGAGCCGTTGCAGCTCCCGGGCCGTGTGGGCCGGGTCGTGCATCAACACGGTTTCGGTGATTTCCAGCTTCAGGGCTCCCGGCTTCAGGCCCAGGTCTCGGAGCACCTCGGCCACGTAATCCACGATATTATCCCGCAAAAATTGCAGGCAGGAAACGTTCACGCTCATGGACAGATCGGTTCCACCGGGCAGTTCATCACGCCATAAAGCCAACTGGCGGCAGGCTTCCCGGATCACGAACCGGCCCAGGGGCAGGATCAGCCCGGTTTCCTCGGCCAGGGGAATGAACCTGGAAGGCGGCACCTGGCCCATGGTTGGGTGATTCCAGCGCAACAGGGCCTCGAAGCCATCCAGCCCGCCGTCGTCCACGCGAATGATGGGCTGGTAGTGCACGGCCAAGGCTTCGTCGCCCACTGCCAGACGCAGCTCGTTTTCCATGTTCATGGACTCCTGCAGTTCCAGACGCATGGAGCGGTCGAAGAGCAGATTGCCGCAGCGCAATTCCTTGGCCCGGTACATGGCGATGTCCGCGTCGCGCAGGATGTCCTCGGCCCGGGCGTACTCCCCGGAGTGCATGACCACCCCGATGCTGGCCTCGGGCCGGACTTCACCGGAAACCAGCACCAGGGACCGGCGCAGGGTTTCCTCAATCCGCCGGACAATGGTCAGGGCTTCCTCCTCCGAGACCAATTCCTCCAGAATCAGCGCGAACTCGTCTCCGCCCAGCCGGGCCACGGTGTCCATGGACCGGACGCATCCGGACAGCCGACGGCCCACTTCGACCAACAGGTCATCGCCGGCCTGGTGGCCCAGGGTGTCGTTGACCGCCTTGAACTTGTCCAGGTCCACCATGATCACCGCATAATGGTAGTCCGTGCGTCGTTTGCCCCGCTCCACGGCCCGGGCCAGCCGCTCGGCGAACAGGCTGCGGTTGGGCAGGCCGGTCAGGCCATCGTGGAAGGCCTGATGGGTGATCTGCTCCTCAAAGGCCTTACGCTCGGAAATGTCCTGATAAATGAAGACCACGCCCTGAATGGCCCCGCGGACCATCAACGGGAAACCGATCATGGACACCGGAATCAGCCGTCCGTCCTTGTGGCGGCGCTGGGTCTCGGCCTGCATGGAGTTGCCCGAGAGCACGGCGGCGCGGAAGGTTTCCATGTCGGCCATCAATTCCTCGGGCACGATGAAACCACGGATGGAAAATCCGCGAATGTCTTCGGCCCGGAACCCGAAAAGCCGTTCAAAGGCCTGGTTGGCGTTGATCACGTTGCGGTCCATGTCCGTGAGCACGATGGCCTGGGGCGAATTGGCGAACAACTGAGTGAACAGTTCCCGCTGGGTTTCCAGGGCCTCTTCCGCCAGCTTGCGCCGGGTGATGTCCACCACGGTCCCCTCGAAGTAGGCGATATTTCCGCGATCATCGTACACGGCCCGGGCATTTTCCGAAATCCAGATCCGGCTTCCGTCTTTTTTGTAAATCTCGGAGACAAAGTCCCAGACCTCGTGATTCTGGTCCATGACCCGCACGAACTCGTCCCGGCGCAGAGGATCGACGTAGAGCTGCGTCTTGATGTCTCGGAAGGCCCGGATCATCTCCTGGGGCGAGGCATAGCCGTAAATCCGGGCCAGGGATGGATTGACGTCCAGATAGCGCCCGTCCGGGGTGGTCTGAAAAATGCCCTCCACGGCATTGACGAAAATGGAACGGTACTTGGTTTCCGCGTCCTGAAGCATTCGTTCCGCCTGCTTGCGGTCGGAGATGTCCACGAAGATGCACCAGGAAAACCGGCGGCCATCGGCCATGGCAATGGAAAACTGGGAGGCGCAGGTTTCCACGGTCCGGCCCCCAATTGCCCGCCAGCAGACATCGACGCCCTGAAAGGCCGCATCACCGCTCCAGACCCGCTCAGCCTGGACATCAAACCCCGTGCATGGCTGCAATATATCCCGCAACCGCGGTTTCGCCCCCCCGGCGGCACGTGCGCCCAGCGGCCCGAACATCCGCTCGAAAGCGGCGTTGTGGACGACCATCCGGCCCTCCTGGTCGCGCAGAACCACGGCATTGGGTGATCCGGCGAAAAGCTGCAGAAAGGCCTCGGCGCCCTCCAGAAGGTTGGCTTCCATCGCCTCTGGACCGAAGAGAACGGACGCGGTAACGGGAAACGGAGCCAAGGTATCGCCGAAAACACTCCCGACGACGCTTTCGGAAACCCGAACGCCCTCGGCGCTGGATACGGAATGAGTGATTGGATTTGTAAGATTCATGAACATCATGTTACAATTTTGTTTGATTGGTGAGTGAACAGGGCGCCCAAAACCGATCGCCCCTGAAATCGCAAAAGCCGTGGCCTGGCCATGATCCCCGCGGCCCCGTGCGCCGGAAGCGCGGTCGATCCAAGGGCGACACCCGGGCTTCTTTGCAGAGAGCATGCCGAGAAGCCCGGTCTTTCAAAGCCGTAACTACTCAGTACATTTTGTGTCCGCTCTTGCTCCGGCAATCGGTATCGGGGTCGGCGCTTCGCTATCGGAGTCGGAATCGAAACATGAAGAATTTAGAACGCATCCCAGCGTTTTCGATCCCGATTCCGACCCCGGCAACAGAATTACTCTCTGTGCTGAGTAGTTACAAACTCATTCGAATCAGGAGAAATCCATGCCGTACGTGAACATCAAGATCACCAGGGAGGGAGCCACAGCGGAACAGAAGGACCTGCTGATCCGGGGCGTCACCCGACTGCTGGCCGACGTGTTGGGCAAGAACCCGGAGACCACGGTGGTGGTCATCGACGAGGTGGAGACGGACAACTGGGGCATCGGCGGGGTACCGGTCACCGCCCTGCGCCGCAAGCGGAAGGAGGGGTGAAATGGCCGAGGAGACCATTTCCTGGCAAGATTTCGAACGGGTGGAGATACGCGTGGGCACGGTGGTGGACGCACGGCCTTTTCCCGAGGCCCGCAAACCGGCCTACATCGTGGAGGTGGATTTCGGCCCGGAAGTCGGCCGCAAACGGACCAGTGCCCAGGTCACGGACCATTACGCACCGGAGGAGCTCATCGGTCGGCAGGTGGTCGGGGTAACCAACTTCCCGGTCAAACAGATCGGCCCGATCCGGTCCGAATTCCTGCTGACCGGCTTCTATCGACCGGACGGAGGGGTGATTCTGGCCGTACCGGACAAGCCCGTCCCCAACGGGGCCAAGCTGGGGTGAGTGTTGAAACGAGAGGTCACCGACACCCAGTCAATGTCGACCTCTACGCAACACAAATAACCAACCACCAGCTGTAAGCTGGTGGTTGGTTAGTGACTCAACGTTATTGCTTCGGCTGTGCATCAAACGGCACGCCTTGCTCCCGACCTTGTCCATTGGGTTGCAAGCCCTGACCTGGCTCCGACTCTCCCATTGGGGCTTCAGGCTGCATCAATGAACGCTCCTGGGGTCGCTCCTGGGGTCGCTCCTGACCAAGCGGCAGTTCGTACCCCGGAGGGCTTTCTCCAGGCCTGGCCGGTATTTCATACTCCTCCGGGTCCGGGCCGCAAGCAGATCCCAAAAACATCCCCATTGCCAGAATCAACAAGGGAACGGTCTTTTTACCGAACATCAGCGTTCCTCCATTCAGGTTCACTCCGTTCTACTGCATCTGGTCCAGCTTGGACGCCATCTTTTCCTGCAACTCGGTGCTCACCTGCACTTCCTGCATGACCTGATTATACGTGTCCACGTCCAACCCGCTGTCCTGGACGGCCTGGACCATGGCGGCTCCCGCCTGCTCCTGCATTTGCTGTGCGGACTCCGGATCAGTCACCCCGGCCAGGGTTTCCTGCAATTCCATGCGAATCTCATGAATTTCCAGGTATGCGGTCGCTACTTTTTGAAGCTCGGCATCACTAAATTGAGCCGTGGTTCCAGGTTGCTGCATCATCTGCTGTTCTTCGGCTTGACCAGTTTGGGCGTGAACGCCCACGCTCAAGGCCAAAACGAGCAAACAGGTGAGGGTCGATCCGGTCAGCAGCAAAATTAACTTCTTCATCTTCAAAAACCTCCGAAAGAATTTGAGCCGCAAGGTCATCAAGCGGCATCATCCCTTTTTAAGCATGCACCGTGCCAGAACCGAAACAGTCTCCCTCGCAACCACAAGAAAAATTAAAAATACACATATAATACAAGATATTGACGCATGTTGCCAAACGAAGCGGAAACAATGTCCACCCTGATCGTCCTTGAAATGCGCTCATTTGATATGTATAAAAAAGCCACATGTGCAACTTCATCCCAGTCCAAGCTTAGGAGGACCATGCTCCCTCGTATTCCGGCGTTGTCCGACTACTTCAGTCTGCGTACAGCCCTGGTCATCTCCGTCGTCCTGCCCCTGGCCCTGGCCATGGGGCTGACCGGTTACCTGCTCCTGCAGCTCGTGGAGCGAAATATCGAGCACCGGATGCAAAAGGATCTGGAGCTGGTGGCCAGGGCGCTGCAATTGCCGCTCAGCCACTCAATGGAACTGGACCGCAAAGGCAGCGTCCTGAGGGCCGTGGAGTCCGCCTTTTCCATCGGCAGGGTCTACAGTGCGTATGTGTATGATCGGCAGGGGCGCCTGATCGCCTCGGCCGGGCGAAGCGAACCAACGCCGGAGCAGGACCGGCTGACCGAGCTGGCAGCGGACGGCAAACAGCGCGGGGAGTACGGACATGTGGCCGGGCGAGAGGTTTTCTCGTACTTCGTTCCGCTGAGCGACTCCGGCGGCAAGGTCAACGGCCTGCTCCAACTGACCCGGCGAAAAAGCGACATCCAGGAGGATGTCCGGGCTCTTCGCGTCCGCGTCGCACTGGGTCTGGGCTTGGGGTTGCTGGGCATGTCCGGGCTCGTGCTCTTCGGGCACCACCGCGCCCTGGGCCGCCACCTCTCCAGCCTGGGAACCAGCATCTCCAGGGTGACCCAGGGGGACCGGGGCCATCGTTTTTGGCCCCACGGACCAGGGGAAATCGTGACCATCGGTCGGCAATTCAACCGCATGCTGGATACCATTGAAGAGGCCAAGGCCGAACTCCGGGAGCGACGCATCAGACAGGTCCAATTGCAGGCCCAATTGCGTCAGGCCGAAAAACTGGCCGCCATCGGGCAGCTGGCCGCCGGCGTGGCCCATGAACTGGGTACGCCCTTGAGCGTCGTCAGCGGCAAGGCGCAACGCGCCTTGCGCAAGGCCGACCTGGACGCCGGGGTCGTGGAGACGCTGCGCGACATTCGCCGGGAAGTGGACCGTATGGAACACATCATCCGCCAGCTTCTGGATTTCAGTCGCGGAAACGCATTGCGCAAAAAGCCGACCTCCCTGGTGCAACTGATCCGCTCCGCCTTGTCCGCGACAAGCGAAGAAGCCGACAAGCACCGGACTCATCTGGAAACGGCCTTTCCCTTGAACGAAGCGAATGAAGCGCTCCAGATCAACCTGGATGGGGTGCGCATGGAGCAGGCCCTGGTCAACCTGATCCGCAACGCCGTCCAGTCCGCTTCCGGTGGGCGGGTCGTCGTTTCCTGGGGCAGGGAGGGCGACCAGGCGTGGATGCAGGTGGATGACGACGGTCCGGGCATTGCCGATGAAATAAAATCCAAGTTGTTTGAACCGTTCTTCACGACCAAAAGCGTCGGCCATGGCACCGGGCTGGGTTTGGCAGTGGTTCACGGTATTCTTCGAGACCACGGCGGAGGCATCGATGTCGGCAAGAGTCGGCTGGGCGGAGCATTCTTTCGCATCTGGCTGCCCGTTGACCACCAACCCACGATCCGTGTTGAGGAGAGATGAGCATGGCACCGCGCCAAACAGAGCAGAATGTCGGCGGCAGCAAGGTGCTGGTCGTCGAGGACGATCAGTCTTTCGGACAGCTCCTGAGTCAGGAACTGGACGACCACGACCTCACCGCCCGCTGGGTGGACAATGCCGAAAAGGCCCTGGCCGTAATCCAGGAATGGCACCCGGAGTTGGTGGTCAGCGATCTGCGATTGCCGGGAATTGACGGTCTGGAACTGTTGCGACGGGTCAGAAGCGAGGAGATGGACAACCCTCCGGACTTTCTCCTGATCACGGCTTTTGGAAGTATTTCCAAGGCCGTGGAGGCGCTCAAGGCCGGAGCCGAGGACTTCCTGACCAAACCCCTGGATCTGGACCACTTCATCCTGACGGTGGTTCGGGTGTTGAAAAACAGGGCGTTGCGCCAGGAAGTTCAACGCATCCGGGATTATCTGAGCCAGGACGCCTTTCACGGCATGATTGGCCAAAGCCCGGCCATGCGCGGCCTTTTCGAGCAGATCGGCCGCGTGTCCCGAGCCGATGGGCCGGTGCTGATCCTGGGTGAGTCGGGAACGGGCAAGGAATTGGTGGCCAGGGCGGTGCATGCGGCCAGCCCGCGAAAAGGGGCGTTTCAGGCCGTAAACTGTGCCGGCATCCCGGAACAGTTGCTGGAAAGCGAGTTTTTCGGCCACAAAGCCGGCGCCTTTACCGGCGCGGGCAAGGCTCGGCGGGGGCTGTTCGCCGAAGCCGAGAGTGGGACCCTGTTTTTGGACGAAATCTCCGAAATGCCTCTCTTCCTGCAAGCCAAGCTGCTGCGCATCCTCCAGGACGGCAAAGTGCGCCCAGTGGGGGCGGACAAGGAGGAACAGGTCGATGTCCGCACCGTGGCCGCCACCCACCGGGACCTGGAGCAGGAGGTCGAGGCCGGAAAATTTCGCGAGGACCTTTTTTTTCGTCTGGAGACATTCACCCTCAGACTCCCGCCTTTGCGGGAACGCGGTGACGATCTGGAGCTGTTGGCCGGTCACTTCCTGCGTCGATTCAGCATCCAAGTGGACAAGAGCATCCAAGGATTTGATCAAAAAGCCCTGGATATTCTTAAAAACTATTCTTTTCCGGGAAATGTGCGCGAATTGCGAAACGCCATGGAACGAGCCGTAACCTTTTGCGACGGGACCACCATTCTACCCGCGCATCTTCCCAGTCGGATCAGGGACGGCGGCAGCCAGCCGACCTTGCAACCTGCCCCGCTCTTGGCGGCCATGGCCGCGAACGGAGAACATCTGCCCACCCTGGCCCAGGCTGAACAACACTACATTCGCCATGTCCTGGACGCAGTGAACGGCAACAAACGCCGCGCCGCAGCCATCCTCGACATCCACCGCCGCACGCTCTACCGGAAGCTTGAGCAAGACTGACACGAACAGAAGCCCCTGCTGATCCAGCCGGCATCACCTGCCTGTTGGCGGACGTGCTGGCCAAGAGTCCACAGCCATGATGGCCGCAGCCTGGTCCGGCGCGGCCGCGATGGTGAAACACACAGTGGTGCCCTGTCCCAGGGAACTCTCAATCCAGATGAGTCCACCGTGCCGTTCGATGAACTGCTTGCACAGCATCAGCCCCAGGCCGGTTCCACTTTCGCCTTCAGTGCCCAGTCGCCTTTTGGCTTCTCCCAGGGCAAAGACAGAGGACAGAACCCGTTCGTCCATGCCGATGCCGTTGTCCTGAATCGCCATGGTCACATGTTGCTCGGTCTGCTGAGCCCTGATCACGATTTCTCCGCCGCGCGGGGTGAATTTGAGGGCGTTCAACAGGATATTGCGGATCACGGTCCTGATCATGGGCTGGTCGATCAGGGCACGCAGGTTTTGCGCAATGTCCACGCGGACGGCGATGTCCTTGCCCTTGGCCATGTCTCGGGCCGTGGCGCCTTGTCGACCATATCCTTAAGGCCGCAAGGCGTGGGCGAGTAGTTGACGCCTCCCTGCTGCAAGCGCGCCCATTCCAGGAGGTCTCCCAGCAATTCGAAGATGTTCTTGGCGCTTTTATGCACTTCCGTTACAAGAAACCGGATGTTCTCTTCGGATAATACCTCGGGTTGGGTGATCAGAGGTTCCGTCGAGACCACGATGCTGTAAATGGGCGACTTGAGGTCGTGGGCAATGATGGCGAGAAGCTGGTCCTTTTCCGCGTTGGCTTGGTGAAGCTGTTAATTGATGTGATTGATTTTCTCCTCCGCCTGCTTGCGATCCGTGATATCCTGTATCAGTTCCACCGTATATTCAACCTCACCGTCCGCATTCAGGATCGGATTGGCCCGACAGTTCATACCTGAATCCGTGACTTTGCTTGGTTAGGACCTCTCAGCAACTGTTTTGGAACGATTTTTCATCGCACGATCTACGCTGCCAAGATACTGGAAGCTTAAAATGAGCTATCTCAGCATGAAATCATTCAGATCACCGTCTATTACCAGATTTTTGGCGCAATACACCTGTATCATTTTTCTATTCCAAATTCTGCAAGCGCTACGCTGCCTTGAGGCGTTGAAACAACCTGCCAAACCAATCGTGCCATTCCTTGGAACATCCCAGTTGCATCACCAAGGTCCGGGCATGGCTGATCAAACGGCAAGACATGAAGATCACGCTGCTCATCACCGTCTTGATCCTGCGCCTTGTAGCCTT